>JAWOEI010000102.1:0-25445 GCA_046482825.1 Kiritimatiellia bacterium | reverse complement strand
GGGATGTTCGTTTGTAGTTCAGGCTTCAGCCTGCTCGGGAAAAGCGGATGTTCGTTTTGCACGGCAAACTGAAGTTTGAACTACGAACGGCGTTGGGATGTTCGTTTGTAGTTCAGACTTCAGCCTGCTCGGGAACAAACGGATGTTCGTTTTGCATAGCAAACTGAAGTTTGAACTACGAACGGCGTTGGGATGTTATGTTTGTAGTACAGATTTCAGCCTGCTCGGGAAAAGCGGATGTTCGTTTTGCACGGCAAACTGAAGTTTGAACTACGAACGGCGTCGGGATGTTCGTTTGTAGTTCAGGCTTCAGCCTGCTCGGGAAAAGCGGATGTTCGTTTTGCATGGCAAACTGAAGTTTGAACTACGAACGGCGTCGGGATGTTCGTTTGTAGTTCAGGCTTCAGCCTGCTCGGGAAAAGCGGATGTTCGTTTTGCATGGCAAACTGAAGTTTGAACTACGAACGGCGTTGGGATGTTCGTTTGTAGTTCAGGCTTCAGCCTGCTCGGGAAAAGCGGATGTTCGTTTTGCACGGCAAACTGAAGTTTGAACTACGAACGGGGATGAACTTGAATTGTCTAAGCGGGTTTTGTAATGGTAAGCGTCTTAACTTTGACCTACTGGTCGGCCACCGATGATCATGTTATAACGGGTGCATGAAAAAACAAAGCCGAAAAACCGATAAGCTGGGGCGCAGACAGTATTCAAAAAATGAGCGCCGGAAACTGGTCAGAACATTTGAACGCAGCGGGATGACGCAATCCGCTTTCAGCAAAGTTAACGGCATCTACAGCACCACACTCTCGGGCTGGATACGTTCATTCGGACGGAACAGGAAAAAGGATGTCCCTGTTGAGTTCGCCGAGGTGGATCTGCCAGCTGTGAAACCGGAAATCAGTGCTAAACTTGTCTATCCTGACGGTCGTGTGCTTCACTTGAAAAACAAAACAGGGATATCTGTGGATATATAACGTGCCCGGAAGCAGCATTCTCTTTGAATGGCATGCAAGCCGTGCGGCGGAATGTCTCAAAGACACACTGAATGATTTCGACAGCGCGGCCCAGACCGACGGCTACAGCGCATACTCAAGTTACAACGCGATCCGTCCAGACAAACGGAAACTTAAAAAGGCCTGCTGCTGGGCGCATGTCCGCAGGAAATTTCATATCGCCCAGGAGGGTTCACCTCTGGCCAGAGCCGTTCTCAAGGACATACAGGATCTTTACAAAGTGGAAGCGGAACTGCGTGAAAGCGGTGTGTCCACTCAGGAACGTAAAATCAGGCGCAAAGCCGCAAGTGCTCCGGTGCTTGCTGTTATAAAACAGAAGCTGGAATCACAGCGTTCACAATATCTGCCTGACAGCCTGACCGGCAAGGCGATAAAATACACTCTGAACCGGAGGGATGAACTGTATGTCTATGTGGATGACGGCAGGATAGAGATAGACAACAACCTTATTGAAAACGCGATCCGTCCGAGTGCCCTCGGGCGTAAGAACTGGCTGTTCTTCGGTTCAAAAAGCGGCGGCTGGCAGAATGCCGTTATGTACATGATCATGGCGAACTGCAAAATGCACGGAATCAATCCGGAAGAGTATCTCAGAGATGTTCTTGATCAGCTACCCCACATCACAGCCGGGAAGGTCAGACAGCTCTCGCCGACCAAGTGGCTGGCCGCACGTCAAGCGGAAATCCGAAGCGCGTAATCTTATCCGGCGTTGTCAAGCAGGTCAAACTCAAGCCGCTTACGAATTGTTTTCACGCTAGACGAAAAAAACCTATTCTAGTTGACGTTGTGTCATATTTTCAATACAATGTAAGAATATTTCAATAAGTAAGGATTTCAATTATGGTTACTGCGACAATAACAAGTAAGGGGCAGATCACCATACCGAAAAACATTCGGACCTCTCTTCATTTAAATACGGGCGACAAGGTCGCCTTTGTTCTTCAGCCTAATGGTGAAACTGTGCTGAAACCTATTACTCGTTCGGTTGATGATGTCTTCGGTATTTTGCATAAAAAGAATGCGCCTGTGTGTTCGGTAGATCAGATGAATGAAGTTATCAAAAAGCGGATGGGAAACCAAAGCTTATGACGGCTCTTGATACAAATGTGATAGTACGCTTTCTTGTCAGAGATGACGAAAAGCAGGCTTTGTGTGTATATGAGCGTTTTAAGCTGGCTGAAAAGAACCGGGAGCAGTTATTTATTCCTCTTGCCGTTACTTTAGAGACACTGTGGGTCCTGGAAAGTGCATATGAGCTGTCGAGAGAGGAGATGCTGGATTCATTGGAGGCGCTCCGCCAAATGCCGATTATTGAATTTGAATCGGATTATGTGTTGGAAAATCTGTTTTTGACTGGGAAAAATACTCGGCAGGATCTCGCGGATATTCTGATTGGATATGCCTCAGAGAGTTCCGGATGCAAGTCGGTTCTGACTTTCGACAAAAAGGCTTCTGGATTGCCCATGTTTGAACTTTTGAAATGCTAATTATGAAAACACATTCCACATTCCATCCCGCAAAGCGGGACCAACTTCGCCGGCAGATTTCTGCACTTTTCTCCATACTCTATGCGCTTTGCTCCATGCCCCTATGGGCAGGCGAGAATCTCGTGAAGAACGGCAGTTTTGACGAAGGCACTGCGTACGCTCTGCACTGGGAGCGGGCTGACGGCCTGACCTCTTTTTTTGAAAAGGAGGAGGGGCGTGGACGCATTGTCAGGATGGATACCCAGGTGGAACGTCAGCAGGCGCTGGAGTGGAATAAGAAGTTCAAGGCTGATCCCACTCTCAAAGCTCCGGAAAAGAAACCGATATCCAAAAAGAGCTATGGAACAATCGGGGGTGTCGAGGGAGTTATGCTGGACTCCGAACTGATAGATGTCAAACCGGGGCAGGATTATAAGCTTACGGTGGATTTCAAGGGGGAGGGCAAACCCTTTGTCTGGATCAAAGGCTTTCTTATGCATCCGAGGCGGAAGGTTCTTGTGGACGCTTACCAGACGCGCCTGGAACCGCACTCGCCGAGCAAAACAGAATGGAGGACCTTTTCGATCGGGTTCAACCCTACAGCAAAGTCACCGCGGATTACAAAGATGAAGGTGCGTCTTTATTCATACTGGCCCAATGGACTTTATTATTTTGACAATGTGAGGGTTGAGGAAATAACAAAAGAGGAAACTGGAAAAAATTAACATTAACCCTTGCGCCCCTTGTCGGCCTTTGCTATATTTGGCTCACTTTTCCGCGGGGACGTGGCGCAATTGGTTAGCGCACCGGACTGTCGATCCGGTGGTCGCGGGTTCGAATCCCGTCGTCCCCGCCATTTTTTTTCAGCAGGTCACCCGACGGGGTGGCCTTTTTTTTTGCAAATTGCTGATATGCATGATTTGTTAAATGTTCTTTTTCTGGCGTTGATACAGGGGTTGACCGAATTTCTGCCGGTAAGCAGTTCGGGACATTTGGTTATTGCCCAACGGTTAATAGGCGTGAACGAGTCGGGGATCAATCTGGAAATATGGCTGCATATCGGAACTCTGATTTCGATTGTTGTGTTTTACCGGGATGTCCTGTGGCGACTGATAAGGGGTGTTCTTTCTTTTGAAAAGAAATCGCTGGTATTTTCCGGATATGTTCTGATTTCAGCTTTGCCGGCTGTTTTGTTTTACGGGCTGTTCAGTACGCATGTGGATGCAATATATGAGTCAACAGCGTGGGCTGGTGCTTTGCTCATTTTTACGGGACTGGTGCTGATTGCTGTGCATAGAGTGGGTAGCCGCGACGGAGAGGTGACCTGGAAACGCAGTATATTTGTGGGCATTGCGCAGGCTTTGGCTATTCTGCCCGGTATAAGCCGTTCGGGTATGACTATCTCAGCAGCACGGGCATCAGGTGTTTCTTCCGAGAAGGCGGCAGAATTTTCGTTTATTATGGTGATACCCCTTTTAATCGGTGCAGCGCTTGTGAATTCGCTTAAAGTGCCGGATGCGGGGGATCATCTGAGTGTCTGGCTTTTGGCTGTGGGAACCGCTGTTTCCGCAATCGTCGGCTGGGCGGCTCTGAAAATTCTTGTTAAAATGTTGAGAAAGGGACGCTTCTGGTTGTTCGGTGTTTACTGTGCGGGACTCGGGGTTTTGACGCTTGTGTTGCTGTGATGTTTGATCAGAGTGCGCACAACAGACTGCCAGTCGGAAATTTATGACAGAGGTTGACTTTATGGCGAGTAAAGGCGGTGAAATATGATATGTAAAAATGTTCAGGCCCTGACGGCATACACTCCTGGAGAACAACCCGATGACAGCTCGGTTATTAAACTGAATACTAATGAAAACCCCTATGGCCCTTCGCCTGATATCGAAGAATTGCTGAAATCTTTTGATACAGGACTTCTGCGTCTCTATCCTGACCCCGTTTCCATGAAAGTCAGAGAAAGGATTGCATGGATAAACGGATGCAATGTGAATCAGGTTTTCGTGGGTAACGGATCCGACGAGATCCTCGCTCTTTGCACCAGGGCGCTTGTGGAGAATGACGGAAGTATCGGTTACTTTGACCCATCCTATTCGTTATATCCTGTTTTAACCGATATCCGCGGGGTTGAAAAACGTCCGGTCTCCCTGAATCGTGATTTCACCTGGCGTATGCCCGAAACTTATTCAGCAGATCTGTTTTTTATCACGAATCCCAATGCGCCGACGAGCATGATGTTTGACAGACGTGATATTGCGGATTTCGCTGCCGCTTTTGAAGGAGTTGTTCTGATCGATGAGGCCTATGTTGATTTTGCCGATGAAAACTGCATGGATATGGCGGTATCAGCGGATAACAGAAATGTTCTGGTCATGCGGACCCTGTCAAAATCCTTTTCACTGGCAGGAATCCGGTTCGGTTATGCTGTCGGTCCCGAAAATTTAATTACGGCTCTTTACAAGATCAAAGACTCCTATAATATGGATATGCTTACACTCAACATCGGTTTGGCAGCTCTGAATGATCTTGAGTATATGCGGGGAAATGTAAGCAGAATTGTCCAATGTCGGGAGAAACTGCGTTCGGCTTTGGATGAAAAGGGATGGACAGTTTGTCCTTCGCAGACAAACTTTCTGTTTGCACGGCCGCCGGACGGAGATGCTGAGCGGATATTCAGTGAATTGAAAGAGAAAAAAATATATGTTCGCTACTTCTCCGGAGATGCAACAGGCGAGTTTCTGCGCATAAGCATTGGAACTGAAACGCAATGTGAAACTCTGCTGGAGGCGCTTTAGCCTTTTTGCCTAACCTGAGGGCAGAGCCCGATGTCTTGATTTTTACGGATATGCAGGGACGAGGTTTATCGATATTCTTTTGAGGATTTGAAAAATTTGCGAATTAATTAAACAGAGCGGTTGACAAACAAGGGGCTTTTTCGATATTCTTTCGGTCGTTTGTTTAAGCGGATTAGTTTCCGTTTGAAAAACGAAATATCAAAGTTCAAAGAACTCCAATGCACTCTGAATTACGGGTTTTCCGGCTCTTGAATCAGTTTTGTCTAGGGGTAAGGGGGGCTTTGCCCCGATTAAGATTAGGAAATGCCAATGTAGCTCAGGTGGTAGAGCGCATCCTTGGTAAGGATGAGGTCGGCGGTTCAAATCCGCTCGTTGGCTCCACTTTGATAGTTTTTTTGTCACAAACTCACAGGAGAAACACAAAATGGCGAAAGAGACATTTGTAAGAGAAAAGACACACGTCAATGTCGGAACAATCGGCCATGTTGACCATGGTAAAACCACACTGACAGCTGCTATCACACACGTTCAGTCGCTGAAGGGCTACTGCGAAGCAATCAAATATGATGAAGTCGCAAAAGCATCTGAATCTGCAGGACGTCGTGATTCAACCAAAATTTTAACAATTGCGACATCTCATGTCGAGTACGGCACAGCGAACCGTCACTATGCTCATGTTGACTGTCCGGGTCACGCCGACTACGTCAAGAATATGATTACAGGTGCCGCACAGATGGATGGTGCTATCCTCGTGGTAAGCGCTGCCGACGGTCCTATGCCCCAGACCCGTGAGCACATTCTGCTTGCCCGTCAGGTCGGTGTTCCGGCTATCGTCGTTTTTCTCAATAAGGTTGACCTTGTTGATGATGAAGAGCTGCTTGAGCTTATCGAGATGGAAGTTCGTGAGCTACTTTCCAAGTATGAATATCCCGGAGATGATATTCCTATCATTCCCGGTTCCGCTCTTCCGGCAACGCAGGTTACCAGTGCGGATGATCCCGCTGCGGAGTGCATCCAGAACCTTATGGACGCTCTTGACAGCTATATTCCTGAGCCTGAGCGCGTGCTGGACCTTCCCTTCCTGATGCCTATAGAGGATGTGTTTTCCATTGAAGGTCGCGGAACGGTTGTCACAGGCCGTGTCGAGCGCGGTGTCGTCCATACAGGCGACGAAGTCGAAATCATCGGACTGCGTCCTACCAAGAAAACAACCTGTACCGGTGTTGAAATGTTCCGTAAGATTCTGGATGAGGGTCAGGCTGGCGATAACATCGGTGCTCTGTTGCGCGGCGTCAAGAAAGAAGATGTCGAACGCGGACAGGTTCTGGCTAAACCGGGATCTATCACTCCTCACACCGAATTTAGCGGTGAGGTTTATGTCCTGAGTAAGGAAGAGGGTGGACGCCACACACCTTTCTTTAAGGGTTATCGTCCTCAGTTTTATATCCGTACTACAGACGTAACAGGTGACATCACATTGCCCGAAGGCGTTGAGATGGTTATGCCAGGCGACAATATCTCTATTGACGTCAAGCTTATCTCACCTGTTGCTCTGGAAGATAAAATGCGCTTTGCTATTCGTGAAGGCGGTCGTACAGTCGGCGCCGGAACAGTATCCAAAGTCAAAAAATAAGTTACTTTCCTGTGAGCGATTTTTCTGCCGGAGCGTGAAAGCTCCGGCAGAAATTCCGTCTTGCCGAGGAGGCGTGAACATGAGAGATTTAGCAATACTCGCCTGCACAGAGTGCAAGCGTCGCAATTATACTACAACACGCAATAAGCGTACGGTCGCCAGCAGACTGGAATTAAAAAAGTACTGTCCGCATGATCGCAGACGCACATTGCATCGTGAAACCAAGTAATCTGATTTAGGCCAGTAGCTCAATTGGCAGAGCACCGGTCTCCAAAACCGGGTGTTGGGGGTTCAATTCCCTCCTGGCCTGCCATTTTTATGCGAAACGATTGTTCTGCTCCACGCGGGGGCGGTTGCAGTTTCTCGCTTTTATCACGGGTGACCGAAGGTCTTTAAAATGAGTATTATCAAAAGTGCCGTACAGCGTTTGGGCGCCTATCTGGGTGAAGTCGGTGTCGAGTTTAAAAAGATTTCGTGGCCTGACCGTCGGGAACTGATTGATTCCACGCTGGTTGTTATCTACTTTATCGTAATTCTGGCTCTTGTGGTTCTGTTTTGCGATAAAATAATCGAGTTTGTGTTGAAACTTATACATACGTAAACCGGAAGCGGGGAAATCACCATGACAAAACAGTGGTTTGTATTACATACCTTGACAGGGCAGGAGCAGAAAGTTAAGCGTTCAATCGAGGCTCGTGTTCGTATCGAAGAAATGGGGCACTTTATCGGTGATGTGGTTATACCGACCGAAAAAGTTTCCGAAATTAAAAACGGTAAGAAAACCACAATAACACGAAAATTTTTCCCCGGGTATGTTTTGATCAACCTGGCTCTCTATGATGAAAACCGACAGGTGCTGGAACCAACATGGCGCTTCCTCAAAGAGACCCAGGGTGTTATAGGATTTATCGGCGGTGATCATCCGATGCCGCTTTCACAGCGCGAAGTTGATGACATTATCAACCAGGTCGCGGATAAAGAAGAAAAGGTTGTTCCCAAGGTTGTTTATGAACCTGGTGAAACCGTTAAGATCACCGATGGTCCGTTCATGAGTTTCAACGGAACCGTCGATGAAGTGGATCCTGATCGGGGCAAGTTGAAGGTATCTGTTGCTATCTTCGGCCGCAATGCTCCGGTGGAACTGGAATACTGGCAGGTTGAACGTGCCGTCATAGGTGACGATGCGTAACTGAATCTTTCCTGTGAGAACATACTGATGAGTGAACTGTGAGTCCGGTGAAAGCCCGGGAAAGTTCGCAGTTATGCATCAGCGTTTTCCGAACGGAAGATTCCCAGCCTGCTGTTTTGTCCGTCGAATAAACGGGCTGCCGGTTTGTCAACTGATGATTCGTATGTACCGGGTGGGATGCCGGGAGAGTCTCGAAAGATACAAGATAAGGTGCAATTATGGCTAAAAAAGTCACAGGGACCGTCAAGCTTCAGATTCCCGCGGGAGCGGCGAATCCGGCGCCTCCGGTGGGACCTGCTCTGGGTGCTCAGGGTGTGAACATCATGATGTTCTGCAAAGAGTTCAACGCCAAGACACAGGATAAGGCCGGAATGATTATTCCGGTGGTGATAACCATTTACGCGGATCGCAGTTTTTCCCTCGAATTCAAAAGTCCTCCGGCTTCAGCGCTGCTGAAAAAGGCGGCCGGGCTGGCTAAAGGCTCGGGAGTCCCCAACAGGGACAAGGTCGGCAAAGTTACGCGTGATCAGATACGTGAGATCATTGAAATCAAAAAAGAAGATCTCAATTCTAATACCGACGAAGCCGCTATGCGGATGATAGAAGGTACTGCGCGTAATATGGGTATTGATGTAGTTGATTAATAGAGGGGACTGATAAAAATGGCAAGACACGGTAAACGTTATAATGATGCCAAGAAGAAGGCCCCCGAAGGGTTGGCCTCTCTTGAGAAAGCTGTGGCATTTGTGAAAAACAATGCCAGTGCTGGTTTTGATGAAACAGTTGAAGTCGCAATGCATCTGGGTGTGAATCCGAAAAAATCCGACCAGGCTGTGCGCGGAAACGTAAGCCTGCCCAACGGAACCGGTAAAAACATCCGGGTTATTGTTTTCGCGGCTGGCGAAAGCGCTGACGCGGCACGTGAAGCAGGTGCCGATGAGGTCGGCTATGAGGATCTGATTGAGAAGGTTAAAGGCGGCTGGACCGACTTTGACGTGGCTGTTGCCACGACCGATGCGATGAAAGAAGTGCGTAAGATCGCCCGTATTCTCGGACCGCGCGGACTGATGCCTAATCCTAAAACTGGAACGGTGACCGATGACACACCCGTTGCCGTCAAGGCCGCCAAGGGTGGTAAGGTCGATTTTCGTATGGATCGCTCCGGTAATGTCTGTGTGCTCTGCGGCAAGTGCTCTTTTGATGAGGATAAGCTGGTCGGCAATATCAGGGCCATTGTTGATGCAGTCAGGGCTGAGCGTCCCGCAAGTGCCAAGGGAACTTTCCTGTGCTCTTTGACCGTAAGTTCAACAATGGGTGTGGGCGTGTCCGTCATGGTGAAAGATTAAGGAGATTTTTAATGAGATCAGAAAAAGTTTCAATTCTCAACGAGGTTATTGAGCGCGTCAAGGACTCAGATTACTGTTTTATCCTCAATTACGGCGGCGTAAAAGTTGAACAGCTCCGCGCATTGCGCAACGAACTGCTGAAAGTTGATACACGTTTGATGATTGTGAAAAACAGCTATCTCGCTAAAACCGCTGAAAAACTCGGGTGGGATGATATAAGCGATCTTCTCGTTGGCCAGACATCTGTTGTCACCGGTTCAGGCGATGTGGCTGAAGTTGCAAAACTGCTGGTCGGGTTCATTAAAGAACACGACGCAGCCGGTGTCAAAGGCGCAAACGTCGAAGAAAAAATGCTAAGCTCCGAGGATGTGACAGCTCTTTCCAAGCTGCCCAACAAGGATGCGATGCGTTCCATGCTGCTCAATACTCTGCTGGAGCCAGCAACGAGTCTGGTGCGCGTGATGAATGCGCCTATGTTGGATATGCTCTATGCGCTTAAGGCATACGAGGAAAAAAATGAATCTGCGGCATAAAGTGTCGTAAAATCCGTGGATACGGCTTCCGGCGGGTGCCGGAAGCTCTGTCTTGAATAGACGGCCGCTCAGAGCGGCGGGAACCGCGGAGTCCCCTCATGTGAACAATCACATGCGGTTGCACAAAAAAGAAAGGAAAACATAATGAGCAATATCACTAAAGATCAGGTGATTGAATTTTTGAGCGGTATGTCCGTTCTGGAAATTTCCGAGCTGGTAAAAGAGCTTGAGGATAAGTGGGGTGTTTCTGCTGCTGCTCCTGTGGCTGCTGTTGCCGCTCCTGCTGCTGGCGGCGGAGATGCCGCTGCCGAAGAGAAAACCGAATTTGATGTTGTTCTTGCAGATTTCGGCGAGAAGAAGATTGCGGTTATCAAAGAAGTCCGCGGAATAACCGGTCTCGGTCTCAAAGATGCCAAGGAGATGGTCGAAAGCGCTCCTAAGGCAGTCAAAGAAGGCTGCAGCAAGGATGAGGCTGAAAAGCTGAAGGAACAGCTTGAAAAAGCCGGTGCCAAAGTCGAGATTAAATAATTTGATTCTGTCTGGACTTTCAAGTTGGAACTGTTCGAGTGATGACCCGGGCAGTTCTGACTTTCCGTTTTGAAAACGGAGAAATGTTTGACGGTCATCAGTTGATAAAGTTCCGGGTGTATACTGACATCGTATGGCTGGGATTTTTTCGAGTTAACCGCCGAAGTGTGGGTATTTTCACTACAGTGGCTGCTTACCACACTTTTATCCATAACCGGTCTGAAAAGCGTTACTCGGAAAATTCCGGAAGGAACGGGTTTATTTTACCCGACGTGTGGTGTATATCGGGCTGCATTTAAAAATATCCAACCTGAGGTAAGCAATGGTTGAACGTAAAACGTTTGGCAAGCTGAAGTCTGTAATTCAGCCTCCGGATCTGATTGATATTCAGACCCAATCGTATGAAGATTTTCTCCAGCTGGGAATTACTCCGGCAAAACGCAGACAGATTGGTCTCCAGGCCATTTTCAATGAGGTCTTCCCCATAGACAGCTATGACGGCCGTTATACTCTGGATTTTGTGAAGTATGAAATGGGCGAGCCAAAATCCTCGGATCTGGAAGCCATGTCTGACGGCAATACCTATTCCGCTCCTCTGCACGCTACGTTTAGACTGAAGGATGGAGACGAAGTACGCGAAGAGGATGTCTTTATGGGAGAGGTGCCCCTGATGACTGATGACGGCGCCTTCGTCATAAACGGCGCCGAGCGCGTTATTGTTTCGCAGCTGCACCGTTCTCCGGGCATTTGCT
This sequence comes from Kiritimatiellia bacterium, assembly GCA_046482825.1. Taxonomy (GTDB): domain Bacteria; phylum Verrucomicrobiota; class Kiritimatiellia; order RFP12; family UBA1067; genus M55B167. Next base: position 14,192 of record JAWOEI010000102.1, on the reverse strand, counting down.
CGGAAAAAACTTCTCACCCCAACGGTGCGACCCTTTATTCCGTACGTTTGATTCCGGATCGCGGCTCATGGATTGAAATCCAGTTTGATTCCAGTGAGCTGATGTGGATATATATGGACCGCCGCCGCCGTCGCCGTAAGTTTTACGCGACAACTTTTCTGCGTGCACTCGGCTATGGTACGGATGAAGAAATCCTGAACCTTTTCTATACATTTAAACTGCTTCCCGTCGGCAAAACCTACGATCCTGAAATCCTTGAGATGCTTGTTATGAAGGATGATCTGATCGATGTGGATTCGCAGGCGGTTCTGGCCCGCCGTTATGATCCTGTGACTCCCGCTTTGCTGGAGCAGATCGCCGCTGCGGGAATTGAACGCGTCGATGTTGTAGATGTCTCAGCTGACGACGGAGTTCTGATCAAAACCCTGAGAGAAGATAACAATGACGGCATCCATTCGGAAGAGGATGCCCTGATAGCGATCTATAAGATTTTACGTCCTGGTGATCCTGCCACGGCATCCAATGCCAAGGCCCTGATTAAACGGCTCTTTTTTGATCCGCGTCGCTATGACCTCGGTAAGGTCGGCCGTTATAAAATAAACCAGAAACTCAATCTGAATGGCAAAGTGTCAGACGAACTTCGCATCCTGCATGAAAGCGGCATTGATGTTATCGAAGCTATTCGCCTTCTGCTGCGTATTCATGTCGGGGACCAGAATGTTGATGATATTGACCACCTGGGAAGCCGTCGTATCCGTACAGCCGGTGAACTGCTGGAAAATCAGTGTCGTGTCGGTCTGGCCCGTACTGAACGTTTGATACGCGAACGTATGACCCTGCATGATCCCGCTAGCGGAGTTCTCGCACCGGCGCGTCTGGTAAACAGTAAATCACTCTCCGCTGTTGTCCAGGACTTCTTCGGAAGGAGTCAGCTGAGTCAGTTCATGGATCAAACCAACCCGCTGAGCGGCCTTGCCCACAAGCGGCGTCTTTCAGCACTTGGTCCGGGAGGACTCAGCAGGGAGCGTGCAGGCTTTGAAGTCCGCGATGTCCACCCCTCGCACTACGGGCGTATCTGTCCTATCGAGACGCCTGAAGGTCCGAATATCGGTCTTATTTCCTCGCTTGGTATATATGCGAAGATCAACAGTTTCGGATTCATTGAAAGTCCCTATCGTGTTGTTCGTGACGGTAAAGTCACTGATGAAGTTGAATATATGTCAGCGGATCAGGAGGAAAAATTTGTCATTGCACAGGCCAACTCTGTTCTTGCTGAAGATGGCAGTTTTGTAAATGAGTTGGTTACCTGCCGCTACAAAACGGAATTTGAAGATGTTGATCGCGAACGGGTCCAGTATATGGATGTTTCGCCTATGCAGGTGGTGTCTATTGCCGCGGGTCTTATTCCCTTCCTTGAGCATGATGATGCGAACCGCGCGTTGATGGGAGCCAACATGATGCGCCAGGCTGTTCCGCTGTTGAGATCGGAGAGCCCCTATGTGGCCACTGGACTGGAAGGTCTTGCCGCTCAGGATGCGCGCGTTACCGTGCGCGCCGGAGCAGACGGTGTTGTCGCATATGCCTCGGCTGAAAGCATTGTTGTCACTCCCGACGGCTCAATGCCTGCGGGTAAACCGAAAAAGAACGATAAATCCAAAGGCATCTGGCGTTATGTGCTGCAGAAGTTCAGACGCTGCAATGCGGGCACTTGTTTTAACCAGAAGCCTGTTGTTAGAGTCGGTGATAAAGTTAAGAAGGGCGATGTCCTGGCTGACGGACCGGCAACTGACCAGGGCGAACTTGCTCTCGGCAAGAATCTGCTGGTGGCGTTTATGCCGTGGACAGGCTACAACTTCGAGGATGCGATTCTGGTAAGTGAACGCATTGTGCGGGATGATATTTTTACATCCATACATATTCAGGATTTCGATGTCGGCGCCCGTGATACTAAACTGGGCCCCGAAGAAATTACCCGCGATATTCCGAATGTGGGAGAGGACGCTCTTAAGAATCTCGGAGCGGACGGAGTGATAAGGGTCGGAGCTGAAGTCCGCCCCGGTGATATTCTTGTCGGTAAGATAACCCCGAAAAGTGAAACTGAGCTGGCCCCGGAAGAAAGGTTGTTGCGTGCGATCTTCGGTGAAAAGGCCGCTGATGTACGCGATACGTCGCTGACTGTTCCGAGCGGCCTGTACGGCACAGTTATGGATGTCAAGGTTACATCCCAGCAGGATGTGCGACGTCCTTTTCTTTCTCTCGGCGTTCCTGAGAGTGATAAGAAAGAGGTCCGTGATATCGAGGCTGACCGGAAAAAGAAACGCGCCGAGCTTGAGGATGAACTGACAACCGCGCTGAGTAATATTCTTCTCGGAGAAAAGATTCCGCTGGATGTCGTTAACTCACGTAATGATGACGTGATTATTCCGGCAAACCGTAAAATCACTAAGACACTGCTGGCAAATCTGGCGAAAAATCATAATGACGTGTACATAGAAAACAGCCCTGTTCAACAGAAGATCGAAGAAATCATCGAGAATTACAAGCCTCGTTTTGAAGAGCTTGAAAACGAAGCAAACGAGGAACTCATGGACAGGGAGTTCGACGGAATGATGGATGAAGGCGGAGTGATTAAACAGGTACGCGTTTATATCGCTGAGAAAAAGAAACTTTCAGTTGGCGATAAGCTTGCCGGCCGTCATGGTAATAAGGGTGTTGTCGCTAAAATCGTTCCAGACTGCGATATGCCTTTCCTGCCGGACGGAACACCTGTTGACATTGTTCTGAATCCGCTCGGTGTGCCGTCCCGTATGAATCTGGGACAGCTTTTTGAAACCTATCTGGGCGCTGCCTGTAAGGTGTTGGGTTTCAAGGCTGCTACACCGGTGTTTGACGGCGCTAAGGAAGCGGATATAGACAGGCTTCTTTCCGAAGCGCATAACGTGCAGGCGAAAGAGATAGGCGGCTATGCCTGGCTGCATGAGGACGGTAAAAGCCATCTCTATGATGGACGGACCGGCGATCGTTTTGACCAGCGGGTAGTTGTCGGCCAGATCTACATGCTGAAACTGCATCATCTGGTTACAGATAAAATCCACGCCCGTGCCACCGGACCGTATTCGCTGGTTACACAGCAGCCTCTGGGCGGCAAAGCTCAGTACGGTGGACAAAGAATGGGTGAAATGGAGGTCTGGGCTCTGGAAGCTTACGGTGTGGCCTACGCTTTGCAGGAGCTGCTGACAGTCAAGTCTGATGATGTCGGCGGACGCACCCGGATTTACGAGGCGATTGTCAAAGGACAGAATACGCTTGATGCCGGCATGCCCGAGTCATTCTCGGTGCTGATGCATGAATTGCGTGGTCTGTGTCTGGATATGAAATTGCTCGGCGGTGAGACGGCTTCGCCGATTGCCGATTTTACTACAGTTTAAGGCGAAAAAGTTTCAGGAGGTTCAAATGAATCCTTATGCAGCAAGAGAAATGTTTGGTGGTATGTTTGATGCAGGTGCTCATTATGATGCTGTGAGCATCACACTGGCGTCACCGGAAATTATACGGTCATGGAGTCACGGCGAAGTCAGAAATCCCGAAACTATCAATTACCGAACCTACCGTCCGGAACGCGACGGTCTGTTCTGTGAGCGTATTTTCGGTCCTACCCGTGACTGGGAATGCGCCTGCGGCAAGTACAAGCGTATAAAACACAAGGGCGTTGTCTGCGACCGCTGCGGCGTTGAAGTTACTGTGTCCCGTGTGCGTCGTCAGCGTATGGGGCATATCGAATTGGCAGTTCCTGTGTCACATATCTGGTTTTTCAAGTGCAGCCCCAGTCGCATAGGACTGGTACTGGACAAAACCGCCAGTGAGCTGGAGCGTGTTCTTTACTACGAAGATTACATGGTGCTTGATCCGGGAGATACCCCGCTCAAGTATATGCAACTTCTGACCGAAACCGAGTATTACGAGGCTGTTGACAAGTATGGCGAGAGCTTTGAGGCCGGTATGGGGGCGCAGGCTGTGCGACAGGCCCTCGGCAAGGTGAACCTTGAAGATCTGATGCAGGATCTGGAGGAACAGATCGAGAATACACGTAGTAAGCAGACGCGTAAGAAAATTACTAAAAGGATGAAAATTGCCGACGGTTTCCGTATCAGCAATTCCCGTCCGGAGTGGATGATACTGGACTGCCTGCCGGTCATCCCGCCGGAATTGCGTCCTCTGGTGCCCCTGGAAGGCGGCCGTTTCGCGACATCCGACCTCAACGATCTCTACCGTCGTGTGATCAACCGCAACAACCGGCTGAAAAACCTGCTTTCGCTTAAAACTCCGGATGTGATTATCCGCAATGAGAAGCGTATGCTGCAGGAAGCTGTTGATGCTGTGTTTGATAACGGACGCCACGGTCGTGCTGTCTCAGGCGCCGGCAACCGTCCGTTAAAGTCATTGAGCGATATGCTTAAAGGTAAGGGAGGCCGTTTCCGCCAGAATCTTCTGGGTAAACGCGTTGACTATTCCGGTCGTTCAGTGATTGTCGTGGGGCCCGAGTTGAAAATCACTCAGTGCGGTCTGCCTAAGAAAATGGCTTTGACTCTCTTTGAACCTTTTATCATCCGCCGCCTGAAGGAGAAAGGTATCTGCCATACTGTGCGTACAGCCCGTAAGATGATTGAACGGCATGATGAACAGGTGTGGGATATACTTGAAGAGGTGACTAAAGATAAAACCGTAATGCTGAACCGTGCGCCGACGTTGCATCGTCTTTCGATTCAGAGCTTTGAACCGGTTCTGATTGAAGGTGAGGCAATACGCATTCATCCCATGGTCTGTACGGCATTTAATGCGGACTTTGATGGCGACCAGATGGCTGTACATGTGCCTCTTTCTGTTGAGGCCCAGCTGGAAAGCCGTCTGCTGATGCTTGCATCAAATTCAATTTTTTCTCCTGCTTCCGGTAAGTCTATCATGACCCCGACACAGGATATTGCCTTGGGTATATACTATCTGACCATCCTGAGCCAGCGCGATAAACTGGCCGGAGTGGATGTCAACAGAGGACAGTCTGATGAAGAAAGCCTGATGCTGTTCAATGACGCTTCTGAAGTTGAGATCGCTTTAGGCGAAGAAGTGATCAACTACCATACACGTATTCGTTATCGCAATCCCGACTTCGGTATGGAGAGGCGCCGTTACGGTGATCCGTCCAGATCGACAATTGAGACGACTGCCGGACGGGTTATTTTTAATGAGCTGTGGCCGGAAGACCTGGGATACGTGAATGAAAAAGTCAATAAAAGCAAGCTGGGAGATTTGATTCTCCACTGTCATCAGGTTGCCGGACATGATATTACCGTTGCTGCTCTGGATGAACTCAAGACGCTTGGATTTAAACATGCCTGTATGGCAGGTGTGTCAATGGGTCTTAAAGACATGATACGTCCGAAGATCAAGGATGATATCATTAAAAAAGCCTATGATGAGGTTCTTAAAGTTCAGAAACAGTATCAGAGCGGTGTTATCACTGAAGGTGAGCGCCATAATAAAATCATCGATATCTGGACAGGTGCCACTGAAAAAACATCTGATGAGCTGTATGAAACTATCAATCGGAATGTTACCGAAAATGATCCCAATCCTGTTGAAACCAATCCTGTTTACATGATGGTTGATTCCAAAGCCCGTGGTTCTAAACTGCAGATCCGCCAGTTGGCCGGTATGCGCGGGCTTATGGCTAATCCGTCAGGTGAAATTATTGAACGCCCTATCACCGCATCCTTCCGTGAGGGACTGAGCGTGCTTGAGTACTTTGTTTCAACACACGGTGCCCGTAAGGGACTGGCTGATACGGCACTGAAAACAGCCGATGCCGGTTACCTGACCCGTAAACTGGTGGATGTCTCCCAGGATGTGATAATTACAACTGAGGATTGCAACACAGTCAACGGTATCGAAGTGCAGGCCATTGAAGAGGGTGATGAAACACTTGTGACTCTCAGTGCCCGTATTCTCGGAAGAACAGCGCTTTATGACATACTTCATCCTTTGACCAATGAGATCATCGTTCCGGCCAATGCGGAAATCAACGAGGAATACTGCAAGGTCGTCGAGGAAGCAGATGTTGAAAGTGTCTGGATCCGCAGCGGTCTCACGTGTGATGCTGCTCACGGTATGTGCGCTAAGTGCTATGGACGCGACCTTTCATCGGGCAAACAGGTTGAAATCGGCACCGCTGTCGGAATTGTAGCTGCACAGTCTATCGGAGAACCCGGTACACAGCTGACAATGCGTACATTCCATATCGGCGGTACGGCCTCTACTGTGTCTAAAATCCCTGAAATCGTAGTGAAGAACGACGGCTTCCTGAAGCTTGTTAATTGTCGTACAGTCAGGAATGATGACGGTAATATTGTTGTTCTCAATAAACACGGCACCATAGAAATTGTCGATGAAAATGGTAAGGAAATTGATACGTATGCCCTCCAAACCGGAACTGTTCTTCTTACGGAAGAAGAAGCTGCCGTCACGAACGGACAGAAAGTGGCAGTCTGGGATCCGCATTCACTTCCTATCCTTGCTGAGAGCGCCGGAGTTATTTCTTTCCAGGACTTTGAAGAGGATGTTTCCGTGCGTACCGATCAAGACAGCGAATCCGGTGCAACCACAATGGTTGTGATGGAAACCAAGGAAAACCTGCATCCGCAGATTATCATCAGCGATGCTGAAACAGGTGAAACCATGGGATTCTATCATATTCCCGCCGGAGCTATTGTCATGGTGAAGGAGAACGATAAAGTCACTCCCGGTACTCTCCTCTCTAAAACGCCGCGTAAGGAGGCTAAAACCCGTGATATCACCGGTGGTCTGCCGCGTGTTGTCGAGCTGTTTGAAGCCCGTCAGCCGAAAGATGCTGCTGAAATTTCACGTATTGAAGGCGTGGTTGATTTCGGCGAGAACCAGCGCGGCAAACGTTGCCTGATTGTACGCGATGAGATCACCGGACAGATTGAGGAACATCTCATTCCTATCGGCAAACAGGTCGTGGTTTTCAAAGGCGACCATGTAAAGAAAGGACAGCAGCTGACCGAAGGACCGGTTGTGCCGCAGGAGATTCTAGAGGTCTGCGGACCGCAGGAACTGCAACATTATCTCGTCAATGAAGTACAGCAGGTTTATCGTCTGCAGGGTGTGGAAATCAACGATAAACACATCGAGATCATTGTCAGTCAGATGCTTCGCAAGGTGCGTATTACCAATCCCGGCGATACCGACTTTCTCTGGGGTGAACAGGTTACGCGTCAGAAGTTTCTGGAGGTTAATGACAAGGTGCTTGAAGAGGGTAAACGACCCGCTGAGGCACAGCCCGCTCTGCTTGGCATTACCAAGGCTTCACTTGAAACGGACAGCTTTATATCTGCCGCATCTTTCCAGGATACGACACGTGTACTGACTGATGCCGCCACAATGGGGCGTGTTGATGAGTTGCGTGGTTTCAAAGAAAACGTGATTCTCGGTCATCTGATTCCCGGCGGAACCGGCTTCCCGCTTCACCGTCATGTTAAGCTGGTGCCTCAGGTCGAGCCTATCAGCGAGGAGGAAATGAGTTCGGTTAAGGTGGATGCCCAGGCTCAGCTTGACGAGGCATTTCATTAAAACTGTTTGCGGCATTTGAAATTCAGGAAACGGTTTATTTATCAGCTTCACCCAATCAGGCTTGCCTTCAGGGCTTGCGCTGTCATCTTCCCACGGTACTCTGCGGTGGGATAAAATGGTGGTTGTGACGGGTGAAGAAACTCCTGAATTTAAAACCTTATGTCTGCGTTTAAGCAGGCAGAGAGCTTGCCGCCTGCAGCTTGAACCCGGACTTACGCACTATCGCAATAAGTACACAGAAAAACACCTGCTCTTCAAAGGTTGAAGGCAGGTGTTTTTCTGTGTCATGGAAGGGAACCGCGTATAACACGCGTCCCGCCTGTGAGACAAGAGCTGAATCAGAAGTAAAGTTCGTATTCCTGAGGCGTCGGCGCATTATAAACGTGCAATGCCTCTTCGCGTTTCATCCTGATCCACGAATCCAGCAGACCTTCAGGGAAAACAGGTTCCAGATAAGCGCGGTCAGCGATCAGACCGTCCAGACAAAGATTGAGGTTAAGCGGAAAACTCTGCGGACTGTCCATTGAATCAAAGCCGAGTTTATAAGGATCCGCTTTACGTTTAATGCCGTCGATTCCCGCCATGACCATGGCTGAAAGCATATAGTAGATATTGGCTGTGGCATCACCGGTACGGAACTCGATGCGTACATCTTTACCTTTGAGATATCCGGGAATGCGTATGGCGGCCGCGCGCGACGCTTTGGCGAAAGTGGCATTGACAGGCGCTTCAAATCCCGGTACCAGCCGTTTATAAGAATTGGTTGAAGGATTGGTTAGCGCAAGGAGTGAGCCGGTTAGCGAGTGCTCAAGAATACCGCAGAGGTAGGAATGAGCCAGAGGCGTAAGATTGAGCTGAGCGGATCCCGGGAAGAGTGATTCACCGTCTTTTTCAAGATACTGGTGCACATGCATGCCCGATCCTGCAACTTTGTAAAGAGGTTTCGGCATGAATGTTACGCAGAGATCATGTTCGGCAGCGGTTTTTCTGATGATCCATTTGGCCAGCGTCACACCGTCAGCAACCGTCAGTAGCGGCATGAAATCCAGTTCAATCTCCAGCTGACCAGCTCCTACCTCATGGTGATGGTATTTTACAGGAATACCTATTGCTCCCATTGTGGCGACCACCCGGTTACGGAAGCTGCAGAATCGATCCAGCGGCGGTGGACGATGATATCCTTGCTGTATACTGAAGCGCGGAGGAGTACGGTAATCTTCACCAATACCCTCCGGACACTGTACCTCATAGAAACTGTGACCGTTGCCGGTTTCATAAGCGACATCTGAAAAGACGTAGAATTCCAGTTCCACCAGCATATTCGCATTATCGGCTATTTTCTGCCCGCGCAGATAATCAGCAGTTCTTCTTGCGACAGCGCGGGGATACTGCTGATAAAGTTCACCGTCCGTGGTAAATACATCACAGAGCGTATTCAGTGCCTGCGTGTTATCGGTTATTTCAATAAAGCCGCTTTTCATATCCGGAATTGCGACCATGTCGGAATCAGTCACTTTGGCGAAACCCAGATTGGATGCGTCAAAACCTATGCCTTCCGCTATCACTTTATCGGAAAGATATTCTTTGGGAATTGTGACCTGGCGCAGATCTCCGCGCACATCGAGCATTAACATATTGAGCAGATCTATATCGGCTGGATTGCCGTCAAATTTTTTCAGTTGCATGAATACACTTTCCGGTAAAGGATTAATTTATTTCAGCTGATGAAGGCGGTCATTGCACGCCTAAAAACACGAATTAAAATTGCCAAATAGCGTGAGATTTGTCAACGCCTAACTGCTCTGGTGTTGGAGAAGAATATAGGTGGAGAATAAGTGACTGGCAATAATTTATCCTTCATTCCTGTAAGCTACAGGAAATCTTCACCGTCAAGCCAGCATTTTTCTTATCAAAAAATTATGTGTGATTAAGAGGTTGACATTTTTCACCACATCTCACATACTAGACACCAATACAGGTTAAGAAGAGTGTTCTGAGAAATCCTATAGGATGGTAGTAAACTATTATTTACTATATGACACATCATTAGTTTACAAGTATAGGTCAATAAGTGCTGAATAAAAATGTAGGTTATTGATTTAGAAAGGGGTGGTAATATGAAATGCTGTCTTATTTTTCACTTTTTGTTGTTCGTGTTTCTAAATACAGGTTTGTGTTCAAACGAATCTATGAAGGTTGTGGAAACTCCTCAGGATTTGCAGGAGGAACTGGTTCTGATTCAGCTTGTTGCGCCACCTTCAGAAACAAATATTGAATATGAGTCAGGAGTGTATCTTTATATCCCGGATCTTGCTGATCAAAATACGGTACTGTTTACAGAGGGGCTGATATTCAAAACGGATGAGTCTGGAAACTTTGCCGCTCCAGTCAGTATTTTCGAAGACCTTGAAACGCATGATACAGTATATCTTAATTCTGAAAATGAGATTATATTTCGCTTTCCTCCACTTTATGGGTACAACCCTTATTGGGTTATAGAAGCCCTATATCCTCAAATGGAGTCATCCGATCTGCTACTCGATTTGTATCATCCTTCAAGGGTTATGATGAAAGCAGTATTGCTCCCAGTTGATCAGGAAGAATTTTCCAGCCTGTCTGGGAAAAATCAGGTTCTTTTAAAAAATGACATTGAGAATACAAATTACGACAGTGGTGCTGTGTTTGAAACAGAGAATGGAATACCTGGTGGAGAGTCAGATTTAGTTGTGAAAAATGCCGGTGGTTTAAATTCTAAAACAAACCGTTCTACATTTGTTAGCCGGAAAAAGAAAGTGATAAGGGCTATATATGTCGATAGAACCTACGGTAATGACTCATGGAATGGAAAAGCAAAAATCCGGGTTGTGGATAACGGTCCTAAAAAATCCATTAAAGAAGGATTGAAAACTGTTAAAGGTGGTGGACGGGTATATGTTGCTAAAGGCATGTATCTGGAAAATATAAACGTTCGCGGAAAAAATGTCAGGGTACGGATAGATGGAGCGGTGGTTTTGGCTGAAAAGCCGAAACATAAGTCCAGGCCTGACAGGAGAGTTAATTACCGGCATTCTTCAGTGCAGACAAATCTTACGTCAACAGTTTCAAAGCAATAACAAAAAGTTTCAAGGAATAACAGGAAAAAGGGTTAAGTATGTCAAACAGATATCAACTCATAATAGTTTCGATGTTAAGTTCTCTTGCGGTCAACATCAATGCGGGTACGCTAACCGCTGAAAAAATTGAGGCAGAAGAAGTGCTTGTTAAGGAGATCGGTTTATACCAGCTCGATGACAAAGGTATACTGTGCTACCCCTTTACAAGTGATGAAGCCAACAGAGTTACAGATGTTAGTAATAGCGAATTTGACGGTACTGTAAACTCCTGTGTCTGGACCAATGCAGGGCCTTATGGAGGGAGCATGTATTTTGACGGCTTTGGCGATTACATTGATGTTGGTTCAGCACCCAACGTCCCTACCTGGAATCAATATTCCGTCAGCGTGTGGTTTTACCATAACGGTGGTGGAGATTTTGGCCCTAATTATGGACATAAAATTATTGATAAAACCATGTTTTATCATGACTGGTATATCTGTGTTAAACCAGAAACAGGACGTCTTTACCTACACATGTATGAAAGTGGAGGAGTCAGTCTTGTGGCTGGAACGAATAATTACATGGATAGCACATGGCATCATGCGGTTGTTGTGCGCGATGGCGGGGCTGGCTGGTTCTGGGTAGATGGTGAATTAAAGGGCTCAAGAACTACCGGCATGAAAAGTGTCAACAGTACCTCCGATCTCTGTGTGGGAAACTCATTCAGTACTGATTATTACCAGCGCAAAGCCTGGAGCGGAATGCTGGATGAAATCCGTATCTACGATTACCCTTTGACCTCAAATCAGGTAGCGCGTCTATATAATGAAAATATGGCAAATTTAACTAATGCTCCGAACAGCATTGTTGTTTCAACCAATCTGACTGTTAACGGTGATATGACTGCCTCGGGAAGTGTCAGTTTCGCAGAAGGGGTTATCTATTCGAAGCCGCTAGGTGGTCTTTCCAGCGGTATATATACCAACACTCCTTGATCTAAAATGCTTGATTTGATTTTGACACTTCTAAACCGGGAGCCTTCTTCATGAAAAAAAACATTTTTGCGTTGGTGTTGTTTGCTTCACTTACACTCTTGCTGGCAGTTACGCTCAGAAGCGCGGATATATCCGCTGACAAAGTCGAAACTGACAACCTTGAAACCATCGAGATTGCCCCTGATGTTGTGACTCCATGTCCCGTTTCTGTTAAGTCACATATAAATCTAGCTGGTTCAGTTGGTGTCAGTAACGGGGTTGCATTCGTGCAGGGGGTTGAATACCTCAAGCCTCTTGGTGATGTTTCCATGGGGGCTTTTACAAACATCCCCGGCATTATGGCCGTTACAGCTATCTATCCCGCATGGTGGGATCTGCGTTCTGTAGTTGATGGATTGTCCACTAACGACTATGCCATGGCTGTTCAGGGACAAGTGAAATGGATTGCACATCAGGTATCGGTTGAGTTTGACGATAAAATGTTAGCTGTCGGTGGCGCCGGTTCTGCTGTTTCAAATCTTGTGTCATCTTTTACTGCATCCAGTAACTGTCTGCCTGTTACTTTAGGACAGCTTAAGAATACCGCAAAACCTTTTTATGACCGTCTGGACGACTTCGGTATCGTTTCAAACTATCCCTGGACTGGAATCGCCTATGATTATGCGCTGGCTAATATCGGACAGGTGAAATTCCTCTTTTCATTTGATCTTGAGGCTGATTCCGACAATGATGGAATGACTGATGGCTGGGAGGCCATCTATAGTCTTAACCCGCTTTCTGACTCTGATGCTGACAGTGATGTAGATAATGATGGTCTTACCTGTCTCGAGGAGTTTCAGAAGGGCACTAATCCGCAGAACAGCGATACTGACGGTGACGAAATTCCTGATGGTTGGGAGATTGAGTATGGATTTAATCCGACAAATGCGCTTGATGCGGCACAGGATGACGATGATGACGAACTCTCAAACCTTGAGGAATACCAGGCCGGAACTGAACCGCATATTGCTGATACGGATCATGACGGTATGCCGGATGGATGGGAGGTGCAGTATGGGTTTAATCCTCTTTCCGGCATGAATGATTCATTGATCGGCTGGTGGCAGTTTGAAGACGGTTTAGGCACTAACTGTGTGGATTTGAGTAGTCACGGGCATACAGCATATATCTCTGCAACAAACTATGTTGGATGGTCGACAAACGCACCGTTGGGCGGTTCACTTTACTTCAACTCGTATGGTTCTGCCCCTCATTATAATGGAGGATATGTAACCGTGCCTGGTGTGACAAATATTCCTCTTTCTCAGGGATTTACTTTTGCTGCCTGGGTTCTGGCTGAGACCTATGGTTATTACCCCTGTGTCATGACAAAAGCCTCCGATCATGACAGTTGGCTTGACGGAGCTTCTGTTTATTATGAAGATTCACTGGATTTCTATGCTGGTTCATGGAATGAATCTAACACAATTAAAAGCGGAGTTGAGACAACTCAGCAGTGGTTGCATCTCTGTGGCACTTATGATGGGACAAACTCAAGCTTTTACATAGATGGGGATCTGATCGGTACTGCCAGCAATGTCACATTCACATCCGATACCCTTGCGCCTCTTCAGATCGGCACAGTTCACAACGGAGGAGTCTATGCCTGGCAGGGATATATCGCTGATGCCCGTTTCTACACATCCGAACTTTCAATAAATGAAATATATTCACTGATGGAATCAACTCTTGATCAGGATGAAGATGGCTTGTCTAATCTTGAAGAGTATCAACATGGGACGAACCCGTATAATAATGATTCAGATGGTGATTTACTTATAGATGGTAAGGAAGTGACTGTTCATAATACAGATCCGGCTCTAGAAGATACGAACGGAAATAATATTGAAGATGGTGTTGAAAAAACAGCCGCCTATCAGGATAATCTAAAATTGGATATCTATTGGAATTTTTCTCCTGCGCCTTTTAGCATTCATAATGTAGTACCTGAAAAATTATATGAGTTTTATTTTTCAAGGGATCTAAATGTTTGGATGGTTGGTGACATCGGTATGCCAGGAGATGCGTCAGGTACTTTAACGGTTACAGATCTTCATATTGGCCCCGGAAGAAAATGGAGTAGTCGAAAATTCTTTTTTGCAGGACTTTCCGATGACTGGGATGGCGACGGACTTGGTTCCTCATACGAGGTTAATTGGTTGCAGACTTTGCCTGAGGTTAAAGATTCCGATGAAAATAGAATAGATGATGGAGACGAAGATTATGATGGCGATGGCCTTAGTAATCTTCAAGAGTACCTCGGTCTTCCCTGCAACCAAGGGCGTCCAGATCCGTATCAGGTGGATACGGATGGGGACAATGTTTGTGATGGCCCTATTGATCCTGATGGGGATGGACCAATAATCGCTGGCCCGGATGCATTTCCTTTGGATCCCAGTGCGTCGGTTGATACTGATCG
>JAWOEI010000060.1:0-5620 GCA_046482825.1 Kiritimatiellia bacterium | reverse complement strand
ATTGTAAAGAGCATTCTCATAGCGCTCAAAAAGAACAATCCTGTCCGGCCCTATCCGGGCCACCTGCCTGACAAGTTCGCTGCCTATAGACCCTCCCGCACCGCTGATCAGCACACTCAAGCCTGAAATCATCTCAACCACCTGACTGTCATCAAAGCTGGATTCCTCCCGTCCGAGGAGGTCTGCTATTTCGACTTTACGCAGGCGTGAAACATTGATAGAACCATTGATAAGCTCATGAAAAGCCGGAAGTATCCGTAAGGGCACACCGATCTGATTGCTCAGGTCAACAACCCGCCGTATCACCTCTTTCGGCACCACAACCATGGTGACTATAATCTCATCCACATCAAACTTTTTCGCGATTTCAGGCAGATCAGCAATCCGGCCTAATACAGAATAGCCGTGTATTTCAGCTCCCTGTTTCAAAGGATCATCATCCAGAAAGCCGACACCTATGAAACGGTTTAATTTATTGGTTCGAATCTCCCGCGCCACGGTGTTGCCAGCATCGCCAGCACCGATCAGAAGCACACGGCTTAATTCCGCAGGAACCCTTGCTTCCGCTCCCCCGTTATCGCCATCATACAGAAAACGGTTGAATACGCGCACCACCAGCAGACCGCCGAAAAGAAATACAGCATTCAGCAGCGATATGCTGAGAGGAGGACGCACGGCAAAACTGCCCGGTAATAGCAAGCGCAGAATTATCAGAACCACAGCTGACAGAAAAACAGCGAGGAAAAAACGCGGCACATCACTGACCGTAATATAGCGCCAGATGACCTTATTACATTTGAACCCCAACAGAAAAGCCCACTGAACAGCCGCGACAACAATAAAAGCTGAAACAACACCGCCCCAGCCCCAATGGGGGGCGGTAAACTCAAAACGCAGAAAAATAGCGAAAAAATACGCCAGCGCCATCACAGCGGTATCAATAGCGAAACCGGGACAACGATCTTTAAAAAAAGATATGAATTTATGACTACTCTCTTCCATGCGGACAATATATTAAATCATAAAACATCAAATGTGCATAGCTGTTACATAAAGAATTCTGCACAATAATAACACCATTCCAGTTGATACAAAAAAAACGGCCGTAAAAGCCGTTTTTTTCAAAGACTCCGCCTCCGCACTTCGCAACTCCGCGTGGTATGCAAAAATCAGACTGGTATATTTTTTATCAGTTTTACAATGCGCTCTACTTCTTTTCGTCCTAAACCTGTACCGGATGGGAGACAAAGACCACTACTGAATATCTCCGCATCAATATCTCCGCCATATACCTTGCAGTCTTTAAACACAGGCTGCAGGTGCATGGGTTTCCAGACAGGACGCGACTCAATATTATTCTTTTCCAGAACGCTGATGGTCTGAAGCACTTCTTTTCCTGGAACAGAATCATTCTCCCGCTTCCCCGAAGAAGGCAGAGTAACCACTGTAAGCCATCTGGAAGCTATGCCATACGCGGCCTCCGGCATAAACTCCACACCCGCTACGTCACCCAAAAACTTTTTGTATAAATTAAAAATCGAACGTTTTTTCTCCAGTACCCTTTCCAGATTCATCAACTGCCCCAGTCCTATCGCCGCCACAATGTTGCTCATACGGTAGTTATAACCGAGCTCCTCATGCTCATACCAGACCTTGTTTTCCCGACTCTGCTGAGAGCGTTTCAGCGCACGCCGCACAACATCCGAATCTCTGGATGCCAGCGCCCCGCCTCCAGAAGACGTGATAATCTTGTTGCCGTTAAAAGAAAAAACAGCCGCCCAGCCAGCATCACCGGCATGCCGCATCTTTTTGCAACCACTAAGTGGTTGCAAATTCGAGGGTAAAAACAACTCCCACCCCCGCATCGATAATGCAGAGCCACTAAGTGGTTGCAAATTCGAGGGTAAAAGCGGCAGCGGCCCACCTTTCGCACTCTCCCTTGCACCCGCCATGGGCGCCGGAGCCTTGGCGCAGGCGGCTGTCTTCTCCCCTTTTACCCTCGTCATTGCGCCTTCTGGGTCGCCCCCTTTTACCCTCGTCATTGCGACCACTGAGTGGTCCTCTTCTTTTACCCTCGTTATTGCGACCACTGAGTGGTCCTCTTCTTTTACCCTCGTCATTGCGACCACTGAGTGGTCGCAATAACCCGCCCCCAGCGCCTCAGCCGCATCTACAATCAGCGGCACCCCGTACTCATCACAGAGCGCTTCAAGCGCGTCATAATCGCAACACTGCCCATAAAGGTCAACGGCAATAACAGCCTTTGGCAGCTTCCCGCATTCGGCAGCTTCATTCAACGCTTTCCCGAGCATCCCGGGCGACATTGTCCACGTATGCAGATCCGACCCGATAAAAACCGGCTCTGCGCCGCGATGCACCGCAGGCGCTATAGAAGCGACAAACGTCAGATTTGAACAGAAAACCCGATCGCCTTTACCTACGCCCAACTCATGAAATAGCAGATCCAATGCCCCCGTACAACTGGACAGGGCACACACATTCGGAATAGCTGTTTTATCTGCGAGGGCCTTCTCAAAACGCTCAACCATAGGTCCGCACGGCGCAATGTAATTCGAAGCAAAAGCCTCATCAACCAGCTCACGCTCATTACCGAACATATATGGAGGTGATAAAAAAACGCGTTTTTTCATAAACTAATCTTCTTTCAAAACTCTGTAAACAACATCCGTCTTTTCAAAGGTGTAACGTCCATCAATCAACCATTCAGGAACATAACCGTTAACAGGAGAAACAACATAAAACCTGCCGTCAGTAACAGCTTTCTCCAAACTCCTGCGATCAACTCCGGTCCATGGTGACAAAAGTTCGAAAGACAAAGTATGCGATGCCGTTTCACCGGCGGCCATAAAAGGAGCGGCTGTCGTAGAATCAGCATACAGTATATCACCATTGCCCAGCAGTTTGGAAACACTCTCCGTAAAACTCTGTGCTGATGTTTCAGTATGTTTCCACGGCTGCAGCCAGTAAGTCATCTCGCTCCGTCCCGGGGTTATACGGTTCCTTTTGACTCTTTCTGAAAAGTTTTGCGCTACCATCGGAGCAAGGCACAGCACCGCGATATTGATCAGAAGCCCAGCCGCAACAAAGCTGATTATCACAGCACGCGCTAAACAGAATTTCTTCCTTACAGCGGAAAAACCAACGCCGCACCACACAGCAAGCATTCCCAGCAAAGGCAGAATAAATGTCGCCTGATCCGGCACAAAATACCTTATCCAGAACAGAAAATGAACAGCGGTTAAAGCGATAAGCGCCTTCAGAAACAACGCATCACCCTGTTTCCTGAACTGAAACAAACCTATGGGAACAAAAACCCAGCAGAGGGAAACGAAGCTCACCGCAGCGAGTGCCATATTGGAAAGAAAAAGCGAGGAATTGAAGTTTTCAAATCCTGTCACATGGCTCATATATCCCTTTCCAAACAGAACGCTCCCACAGACATCACCCAGGCCTGCACCATCTTGCAGACAACACCCGACTTGCCACCATATCATCGAACCCGCCAGCACCCAGACCGATGTCGCAAAAAGGAAAGAACACACCCCCCTTTTTCCACTTTTGAATGCGTGTAAAATCAGCAGAATTCCATAAACCGGCAAAGCAAGCAATGCCGCATTATGCACTGAAAAATGCGCCCCGTTCACAGCAAAAAGAAAAATCAAATAACGGACAGCCTTTTTCTCGGAATACATATAAAGCAGGAAAAGCTCTGTCATCACAAACAATAAGGACAGCGAATAAACCTCCGCCACAGTGGACATCCACCAGCACATATGGGAAAACCCTAGGGTTAAAACTGCAACAAAAGCGGCTCCCAGCGATGAAGTAACCCGTGCCACAACGGAAAACAACACAGCCAGCGCTAGCGACATGCAAAAGCCACTGAACAATGAACAACCATAAAGCTTCAAGGAATACGGAAAGATGGATATAAACCCCCTCCCCAGCAAAATATAAAGGGGATGAGCCCGGGCAATACCTGAATTCCAAAAGTAATCGCCTGCCAGCAGACGATACTGAAATTCACCGCTGTCCTGCCAACTCACTCCGTGCTGAGCCGTCAAGGCATAAAGCACAAAGAACAGCAGGAATACCCCTCCGGCACAAAGCCGATTTTTATATGGCACACTAAGTTTCACAAGACGCTTTCTTTTTTGCAACCACTAAGTGGTTGCAAATTCGAGGGTAAAAACAACACGACGATGCCGCAGGCAACGATAACGGAAATGCCGATTACGGAGAGAGCCTTTTACTTGATGTTCAACTGGCCAATGTAAGCGACAGCTACGAAGCCCTTGGCGTAATGGATACCCTCATCACCGATGATCCTTATATAACACTCAATGACAGCGCCCAGGATTACGGGGATATCCCGGCAGAAGCAGACTCATTGATCGAGGGGGCATTTGAATTTACTGTAAGCGATTCTGTTCCCGACCAGCATAATGTGAGTTTTACAATGCAAATCACAGGCACAGATGCCTCAGATAATGAATATACGTGGGAATCTGATTTCAGCGTTACTCTCAATGCACCGGAGTTGGAAATCGGCGATCTTACCATAGATGATGCCTCCGGCAATGGCGATGGCATCTTAGATCCCGGCGAGACAGCTGATTTAGTAGTAGAGGTGTCCAATACCGGCCATTCTGATATCTCAGGCGTTGAAGGGGATTTAAATACAAGCGCTTCAGAACTTACAATAAATACAGGCTCTGACGGCCCTTACAGTATTGCTGCCGGAGCTACCGAGACTTTGACCTTTAGTGTGACGGCCGACGGTTCAACACCGATTGGTACACCTGTTGATGTAGAGATAGATGCTGCAGGGGGAGATAATAATTACACGGATGCTGCCACCAAACAGCTTGTTATCGGAGAAATACCCGAATACCTGATTAGCGATGAGGGAACAGTAAGCACCTGCGTAGGGCTCTTCTACGACTCCGGAGGACCGGATGGAGAATACAGCAATGATGAAAGCTATACGATGACTTTTGAGCCCTCCACTTCCGGCAATGTGATCCAGGCGGAGTTTTTGAGTTTTGATGTTGAGGGCGGCTATGACTGGCTGAAAGTGTACGATGGGGGAAGTACATCAGCAGATATGATAGGAACTTACGATAATGATAACACCCCGAATGTACTCACTGCATCAAATGCGGAGGGAACGCTAACCTTTGAGTTTTATTCCGATGGTTACGTTACTAAAGCAGGCTGGGAAGCTGAGATCAGTTGTGTGGATATGAATGAGGTGGTCTTTTCCGTAACCGACGGTGCTGATCCGATAGAAAATGCCGAAGTTGACTTTGCAGGCAGCACAGTGCAAACAGATGCCTCCGGGGAGGCCGCATTTGTTGTAGAAGCCGGCACTTATGACTATACAGTAAGCAAAACCGGGTATGATAACACAACAGGAACACTGGATGTTAGTGCAGATATGACTGAAAATGTTACACTGAACATATCAACCTATGATATTACCTTCAACCTGTATGAAGAGGACGGCAGCACACCGATAGACGGAGACATTACTTTTGATGGTTCCACTGTCACAACCACAGACGGGAGTTATACTTTCACCGATGTGGAATATGCC
>JAWOEI010000011.1:0-6244 GCA_046482825.1 Kiritimatiellia bacterium | reverse complement strand
GCTGCTGTTCAGCCAGGAGCCCGGAGAAACCGCCAACCATGCCCCCCTCACCCCGACAACCGAAACGGACCCGGACAACCCAATCCGTTTCCGCTCCCCTCGATTGGCAGAACATTGGACGCGGATGTCTACTTTACCCGCCCGTATACCTCCCAGGATAAGGGCGCGGTTGAGAACATCTATTTGTCCCAAACAGCAAACTGAAGTTTGAACTACAAACAAAATAACGTTTGTAGTACACGCTTCAGCGTGCTTTTTCGAGGTTTTGATGAGCCGGTTCAACAAGAAAAAATCGCACCCTATGAGAGGCTACTCAATATACTTGAAGAGAGCTGATATATGCGATATATTATATATTTAAATACGACCCCTGGTGTTCCCTTTTTTGTGAATGTTTTTGGGCGTTTTTTGGGCGTTTGTGTGAATGTGTGTGTGTTTTTGTGTGTAAATGCCCCTACCAAAACACACTGTTGCAGTTTGTAACGAGAAAACAGCAAAAGCACTACTACAAACAAAAAACCCTGTATCTATTGACTGAAATCAACATATACAGGGTTTTAAATGGTCGGAGCGGAGGGATTTGAACCCTCGACCTCTTGCACCCCAAGCAAACGCGCTGCCAGACTGCGCTACGCCCCGATAAATTGTTTTTTTGCAAGTGACGGGTAATATATCAATTTGTGTGATGCTCCGTCAACTGCTTGTTTGGTTTGTTTTCCTGCGAATCTCTGCGAATATTGCGCTTTAATTTTTATTTCTGCATCTGTCAGCGGAGATCCTTGGGGGAAATCGGATTTGATTGCTATGTCCGGGCGCGGTCGGAGTATTCTCCGGTGCGGGTGTCGATGCGGATGACGTCGCCTTCGTTGACGAACAGGGGCACCTGCAGTTCATAACCACCTTCCACACGGGCTGGTTTCATGACTTTGCCTGCGGCGGTGTTGCCTTTAGCTCCGACATCACAGCTCTCGACTTTGCGTTCAACCAGATTGGGTAGTTCCACCTCAATGACCTCTTCGTTAAAGAAAAGCGCATTGACTTCCATGTCGTCCATCAGAAAGAATCTGTTCTGCCCCAGTATTTCCACATCAACAGGGATTTCTTCAAAGTTTTCGTTCATGAAAATATATTCACCCGCATTTTCATAGGAGAAGTGTATGGGTTTCTGCATGAGTTCAGGCTTCTCGAATTTGTCGTTGGAACGGTAACTGCGGTTCATGGTGGTGCCTGTGATCATATTTTTGAGCTTGCAGTTGTAGATGGATTGTCCTTTGCCGGGTTTGGTGAAGTCAAATTCGGTGATAACCCAGGGTGCTCCGTCGATCTCGATTTTCAAGCCTTTTTTCAAGTCTGATGATGTGTACATAGATGCCGATTCTCCTCTTTTTCGGTTGCGAATAATAACGTTTTGCTCTTGTTTCTGTCAAGTGTGGGTTGTTGCGGCAGATCGCTCCGTAAGTAATTTCTGATAAACAAGGAAATTACGGAATACAGATAGTGCGAATCATATAATTACGTTTTGTTATCTGCCTGTGTGTATGCACGCAGACAGATGGACGAAAGCGGCTTTGGGATAATGAGTTATGGTTTGAAAGGAAGTTTGAATTGCTTAAACGGGGCAATTTTGTTTATAATGATCTACTTTTACGCATCGTACGGGTCGATGCCGGAAGTTATTGGGAGCTTTTATGCCGAATACTGTTTTAGTTGGATCTCAATGGGGAGATGAGGGTAAAGGGAAAGTCATTGATGTTCTTACCTCGCAGGCGGATGTAATTGTGCGTTTTCAGGGGGGTAGCAATGCCGGTCATACGGTGATTGTAGGGGATAAGAAATATGTTCTGCATCTTATTCCGTCCGGTATTCTGCATCCCGGTAAGCTGTGTGTTATCGGCAACGGTGTTGTGATGGATCCTCTGGATCTTTTGAAAGAGATGCAGATGCTTCATGAGCAGAACATTGATACTGCCGGACGTTTATTTATCAGTGACAGGACGCATATGGTGATGCAGTGGCACAGAGCGCTGGATTCAGCAGACGAGGCTTTGCGTTCTGAAGAAAAGAAAATCGGCACAACCGGACGTGGAATCGGTCCGGCATACGGAGCGAAAATGAATCGTTGCGGATTCCGTGCAGGTGATATGCTCTCACCGGAGTTTCTGGAAAATGTGCGTGATGCTGTAGAGGATTCCAACAGAATACTTGCATCAATGAATGCACCTGAACTCGATGTTGAAAAAACGGTTTCGATATACAGGGACTGTGCTGAAAAATTGAATGAGTACGTCGCTGATTCTGTGAGTCTTATAAACAATGCCGACAGGGAAGGCAGAAGCATCCTGCTGGAGGGTGCCCAGGGCACTATGCTTGATATTGACTTCGG
Source organism: Kiritimatiellia bacterium (assembly GCA_046482825.1). Lineage (GTDB taxonomy): Bacteria > Verrucomicrobiota > Kiritimatiellia > RFP12 > UBA1067 > M55B167. The sequence continues at coordinate 3,861 of JAWOEI010000011.1, read as the reverse complement.
CACTTATCCTTTTGTGACTTCCTCCAATCCGACTGCTGGCGGGGCATGTACCGGTTCCGGACTGTCGCCGCGAAAGATAGACAGGGTTGTGGGTGTTATCAAGTGTTATACAACCCGCGTTGGAGCAGGTCCGTTTCCTACTGAACTTTTTGATGATATGGGCGAACAGCTGCGCAGAAAAGGAGGGGAATACGGGGCCACCACAGGACGTCCACGCCGCTGCGGCTGGTTTGATGCGGTTGTGGGACGTTATGCTCAAATGCTCAATGGCGTTGATTTCTGGGCAATGACCAAGCTAGATGTCATGGATGATATTGAGACCATCAAGATCTGTACTGCTTATGAAAGCGACAGCGGCGAGCGTTACAATGTTTTCCCCGCTGACCTGAGTGTTTTAAAGCGCTGTACACCTGTTTATGAGGAGATGCCAGGGTGGCTTACGGATACAAGTGCGGTTGTCCGTTATGAGGATCTTCCTCTCAAGGCCCGCGCTTATGTCGAGCGCCTGATTGAACTGATAGGCGGCCAGCTGGGTATTCTTTCTGTTGGTCCCGCCCGCGAAACAACCCTGAGGCTGGGACTGTAATGCGTTGCGCGTATTACATGCAGGATGTGGTTCCGGTTGCATCGGTACTGTATGATTGCGATCTTGACTCCTGTTGTCTGACTGCTGATTGTCATGGCGCAGTTCCGTTTGCGGAACGAAGACGGTAACCCTGATAATATGATTTCTGAAACAAAAAACAGAATCCCGGTTCATATCGCCATGATCATGGATGGTAATGGACGCTGGGCTGAAATGAGGGGCAAACCCCGTCTGGAGGGGCATAAGGCCGGTGCTGAAACTGTCCGTAAAGTTTTGAATTACTGCCGGGATGCCGGCGTGCGTTATCTGACGCTTTACGCATTCAGTACGGAAAACTGGAGTCGTCCGGCTGAAGAGGTCAACGGACTGATGAAGTTACTGAGTTCTTTTATCAGACGGCATAAGAAGGAACTTATTGATAACAAAGTCAGACTGCGTGTTATTGGCCGTCGTTCCGACCTGCCTGCGTTTGTCAGTGGTCCGCTTGCCGAAGTTGAGAACGAAACTTCAGGTTTTGATCGGCAGCTGCTTGTGGCGCTGAGTTACAGCGGCAGGAGTGAACTGGTTGACGCTGCACGTGAGATAGCCCGTGCTGTCGCATCCGGTGAGATTTCTCCCGATGATGTTGATGAAAATACTGTCGCCGCCAATCTGTATGCTCCTGATGTTCCCGATCCTGATCTGATAATCAGAACAAGCGGTGAAATGCGTATAAGCAATTTTCTGCTCTGGCAGTGTGCATACAGTGAATTTTATATTACCGATGTGTTATGGCCGGATTTCCGGAAAGATCAGTTTGAATCCGCGCTTCAGGCGTATGCCTTGCGTGGACGTCGTTATGGAGGTGTTGTAAATTGCTGATTCGTAGAATAATAAGCGGCCTGGTTGTCGCGATTTTGTGGTTTCTTGCCATGTGTTACATGCCAGCATTTCTGATTTTTATCGTTTTGCTGGTGATGTCCACTCTTTGTCAGCGGGAATTTTACGGCATGATGAAGCAGTGTGGTTTTGAGGTGGAAGAGCATATTGGAATAGCCGCCGGCCTCGGATGGCTTGTGCTTACCTATGTGTATCCGCCAGCGGTGCTTCGTGCGGAATCAGCAGGCCCTGATCCGGCAATGATGCTTCTTGTTGCCTTTGTGTTTGTACTGTTTACCCGGATTCTGTTCAATAAAAAAACAAAAAACGCTGTTGAAAAAGCGGGTGTGACATTGCTGGGATTTTTTTACCTCCCGGTTATGCTGAGTTTCTTTATCCGTTTGGCACAGTGGGGGGCTGTACGATGCTGTGAAATTCCTGATTGCCGCACCGGTATATTTCTGGCTGCGTTTGTGGCTTTGGTTGTAAAGTTGGGTGATGTCGGAGCCTTCGGCGTGGGGGTGGCTTTCGGTAAGCACAGGATGTGTCCGGGAATATCCCCGAAAAAAACATGGGAGGGCTTTTGCGGCGGTCTTGCCGCGTCGTTAATCGTGGCTTTGGTTGTCACATGGATGGCGCGACGGTTTGAAGCGGTTCCCGGTGGTCCGCTGGAGGAACTCAGCATTTTCATGGTGGTGATTCTGGCTGTTTTTCTCGGACTTATCGGTGCGGTAAGCGACCTTTTCGAGTCTATGTTCAAACGTTGTGCTGTGGTAAAGGATTCTGCCGGTTTACTGCCTGGCGGCATGGGAGGGATTCTGGATATGTTTGACAGCCTTATTTTCACGCCTGCTGTGCTTTACTGGTTTCTGCTACTTGCGACCGGATAGGTATGTGATACGGGATGTATCACATACAAGCTGCAGCATACCTGACCACAGGCTGATATATTAATTTAAGACGTATTCGCGTTTATTCGCGTGATTCGCAGTTTGGAATTTATAATTTGAAGTCGATTGTCATATTGGGAAGTACCGGTTCTATTGGTGAAAGTGCCCTCAAGGTGGTCAAAGCCCTGCCGGAGAGTTTTCGCATTGTAGGATTGGCGGCGAATACAAATTCAGAACGAATTCTTGAACAGGCATCTGAATCAGGGGTCAGCCGGATTGCACTCTGTGATTGTGATGCCGCCGATGCAGCGAGGGCCGCCTCGGCCGGACAGGGGATGGAGGTACTTTGCGGGGAAAGCGGAGTTGCGGAGCTGGCCGCTTCTCCCGGTGCTGATATTGTGATCTGTTCACTTGTCGGTCTTGCCGGACTGCGGCCTGTTGTCGCTGCTATCAGAGCCGGTCACGATGTGGCTCTTGCGACCAAAGAGGTTCTGGTTGCCGCAGGGCGTCTTGTTATGGATCTTGCCGCGGAACATCATGTTAATATTCTGCCGGTTGACAGTGAGCACAGCGCACTTTTTCAATGTATGCAGGCGCGTGATATTTCACTTGCCTGCATAAAACGCGGTGTGGATTCCGAAGGATTTACGGAGAAATCACCTGTTAGCCGGCTTGTATTGACAGCATCGGGCGGTCCATTTTCGCAGAAGCCGGATATCGATTTCGATAAAGTTTCCATAAAAGACGCATTGAATCATCCGCGTTGGTCTATGGGACCAAAAGTGACAATAGATTCCGCCACAATGATGAATAAGGGCTTTGAGATACTTGAAGCCCGCTGGCTCTTCAATGTGCCGGTTGATCAGATTGATGTGGTAGTGCACCCCGAGAGTATTGTACACTCAATGGTCAGTTTTGTTGACGGTTCAACATTGGCACAGCTTTCAGATCCGGATATGCGTCTGGCGATTCAGTATGCCCTCAGCTGGCCGCAGCGTTATTCTTCAGAATTGCCGCTGACCGATATGGTTGCCCTCGGCAAGTTGACTTTTTCGCATCCTGATGAGGCTCGTTTTCCCTGCCTGAGGCTGATCCGGGAGGCGGCGGATGCCGGTGGTACAGTGCCAGCGGTTGTCAATGCCGCTGATGAAGTTGGAGTTGCCGCATTTCTGGATGGAAGGATAGCGTTTTCCGGAATATGGCCGCTAATCGAAAATGTGATGAAGGCCCATGATGTACAGGTTTGTGACTCGATGGAAACGGTTTTCAAAGTGGATGCATGGGCGCGGGCAAAAGCGGAAGAGCTACTTCCTCGCTGAGAACCGGCATACAGATTTTTTTTCAATGGACGATTATTAGAACGTTGATGGCAGGTACAGCTCCGTCAATGGCAAGAGCCGGCCTGAGGAGGGCCACATAGGTAAGCGCGTGAGATCTCGTTGGTGGCTTTGTACATTATGTATCTCCTCTTGATGATGCGCAAACCACCGATAGATGCCGATTAGATCCAAATCCCCGGCATTCGCG
>JAWOEI010000113.1:0-16905 GCA_046482825.1 Kiritimatiellia bacterium | reverse complement strand
GCGGGGCACCGATAATGATGGGGGATGCCCACAGGCACCAGAGACTCATATGTGAATACTGCTCATCAGGGGTCAGGCGTGTAGGACGTAGCGGTTTTTTATCCCATCCTCCAAGCATTCCGACACGCAGAGGACAGGGCATATTCCAGTGACCAGGTACGTTAAACTTCTGCCACTTTTTATGGGCAATCCACAGATCACGGACACCCAATGCCCAGCGCTGTTTTGCCTTTTCAAGCTGGGTCTTGCTCCAGACATCCACAAGGTCCCCATCGGTACGGGTCATATTGCCGATCTGCGTATAAATATCGCCTTTTGCCAGCGGAGCTGTATTGGAAAGTTCAAGAACAATATCACGATCCGTGGCCAGCAGAGCCAGTTTGATCTTCATCGCAAGATCAACATAGTCACGGATACTCCAGTCATATTTAAAATAGTCGATTCCCCAGGCTCCGCACTGCAGGGCATCGTTAATCTCAAAACGATACGGAGCATGTGTCCAGCCCTTTTTGGGACCGGGTGGCAACTTGGCCCAGGTGCCGTCAGGGTCATCACTGGAGCCACCGCAGAAACCGGCATAGCTGGTCCGCCAGGGCGTTGAATAGAGCCCCAGTTTCAACCCCATCTTATGCAGGTCATCACAGAGCTTTTTCATGTCGCCGAATTTTTCATTGGGTTGAATAGCATTATAAATGCCACCACGAATGCCCTGCCAGCCGTCATCGATATTGACATAACTGTAACCATGATCTCTCAGCTTATTCGCCATAGCCTGAGCCGAAGCGCGCACCCCTTTTTCACTGACATTTGGACCAAGCCCACCCCAGGTGTTGCAACCCATAGGCGGAGTCAGCGCAAAATCATTACCCACAATCAATTTCAAATCACGTTCAGCACTGCCAGCTTTATTCTCAGCATGTAACTTGATGATATGGGTTCCGGGTATTGTCAATCTGCCGGTAATGAGCCCCCTCTTTTTATCAAAATTCACTCCCGCGGGAAGGCCCTTGGCGGAAAATTTCATCGGGCGCTCTCCTGCCACAGCCAGCGTGTAAAGAATCGGGCTGCCCGGCCGTACGCCGAAAACCTTCGCGCCATTGAAACGCGGTGCCGCACCTGCTGGAGGCGTCACAATGAAAGATGTTAAATCCGGAAATTGTTCGGCGCTCTGCGCATCAAAAATCAACACCAAACTGACAATCCCAATCAACATCAACATCCACCGGTTCATCTTTCTCATCTGTTTTCCTCTTCTCTTTTTGTTAAGTCTGCGCCTGTATTTAATGTCAAAACAAGCAGTATTGCCGCTAAATATTCAGCCGGACACGGTTATTCGCTGAAGCAAGACAGTTCTGTCAATAAATACGCCCCGCACGCGTTTCTTCCCTGAATGCTCAGAGCCATACAGGGGGAAACCTCATCCGGATCAACAATCTGCATGAAAAGCCGGCCTTCAGCGGGAACTTTATCAAATAAATCGATATGTTTCTGCACCTTGTCTGCATTCACGACTCCAGGCGGAGTTGTGGAATCAGGAAGCAGTGTCCGGAAATCAAAAGAGGAATAGTCCGACCATATCTCTTCCCCGGATATATCCTTCACAAAAAAGCGTATTTTCCAGTGATCATAGGTTGGCGTAAGCCCGATATTCAACCAGTCGATTTCCATTTTCAGGGAGTTATCCCTATGCTCCATGCGCGCTTCGGTAAAGAGATATCTGAAACCGATGATGGAGTAAAGCCGATGAAACGCTTTCAGGGCCTTTTCATCATTCAGAATCGAATAATCGGTTGGATTGGTTTTATATCTGCCCGTGCTGACATTACAGTTCCGAATAACAACCGGGTGCAGATAGGCAGCCGGTTTGCAAATATCCCGATAAGGGTGAAAATATTCGGTAGGACCCCATTTGCCGGGCTCGCCTGTCAGCGGAGCGTTTTGCCAGCGATCACGGATTAATTCGTAAAGGCGTACTCCGTTGCGCTCGAACAAATTGGCTTCATAGAAAATCTTCTGTTGGTAACCGCCGTTTTCGTAACAACCCCAGTTATCTTTGAAGATTCCCATAAGTCCCGCCCGATTGCGCATGGTCATCAAATGAAAATGGTAATCAAGGATACGGCCGTAAACCGTTGGTATATAAACCATGCCGTTTGTCGGAACAAGCAGGCGTATATCGGGGAAGTGTCTGGCGTAAGCATCCGCAAAACGAATCAGGTATTCCGAGCCGGAAGGAACAAGGTTGTTCTTGGAAGCACCCTCTCCCCAAAAACCGAAGTGGCGCATCTCGATGTGCCTCACCAGCTTTTTACGCTGAATGCTTTTGCCGTCAACGGTAATCGGTTGTTCCAGATATGCCGCGAACGCTGCAAGAAGTGCATTGTAACGTTCAAAGAAGGTCTCATTCTCAAAATCAGGTTCCCAGTGCGCATCAGTGATATGGCCAGCAGACAGGCGTATTTTATGTGTGGTATCCTTATTCGTGCTTTGCTGCATAGCCTCATGAACATAAGCCGGATAACAGCAGTAGGCACCATCTATTTTCTGTTTGGTGCCCGCACGACTGGTTACGAAGCAACCGATATTGAGTTTCTGTCTGAATTTAAGACATCGCTCAAAGTAAATGTCCATTTTGTCAAAATGGTATTCGCCCCGATTGCTTTCGTAGGCATCCCATCCCACGCGTATCATGGAATTCACCGAATAATCGCTGACGCGAACGGCATAATTCACAAGATTTGTCATGCCGTTACGGGGGCCGCCGCTCCACACCTCTGTTCCGGACCCGGCATTTTGAATCGCGCCTTGACCGACAGGAATTATCTCAGGGTTGATTGTAACAACCTGTGCCGACAGACTGCCGGTAATCATGCGGCTTATTAAAAGAAATGACAGTAATATCAGTGCTGATTTTGTGTTTTGCATATGTATGAACAGTTCCTTATCTGATTGTAATGAAAGTGCCGGAATTGTAACCGACAACCAGAACATTATAGTCTTGGTCTTTTCTGGTCATGGCGTTTAAACGAGGATTGGCATCTCCCTCCAGAGTAACTGTTGCTGAGGACACATCCAAGGATGATGTTGTGCGAATCAAAGGTACAGCCGAATACAATTCCTCCAGCGAATATCCTGTCAATTCAATTGTCAATGCGCCGTCTGTCGTAAAACTTTCCGCATTCAGCGGGGTTGTCGCATGATCAGACTTATCGCGACAAAGCACTGCTCCGTCGGCCATCGCGACACTGGTCACCGTACCGGTGCCGGACAGGGCGGCACCAGCGGACAGTGACAACAAACCGGAGTTAAAAGTCAGCGTGCCGTTCAGCTTTGATATGCCGTCGGCCACAGAAATATCATGATTCGCCACAAGTGTGCCGCTATAAATCGAAACAGGTCCCGTTGCTGTGCGGGCGGCAGTCAAAGACAATGTTCCGCTGCCCAGTTTGGTCAATGCTCCATCCTGATCGTCGAGGTTCTGCAACTCCGAAGCGATTGTTGAATTGTAACCCATAGTATCGACAGTCAATCCGTTTGTACTCAGACAAACCGAATCCACAGAATCGATCAGACTTCCGGAATATCCCGCCTGCAAGGTTCCACCATCGAAAGTGACACTCGTCTGAATAGATGCTTCGCTGTTGTACTTATAAATTCTATTGCACCTCAATATGCCTTCGTCCGCCAAAAGAAGTGTTGCGGAAGCTCCGGTTTTAAAGCCCATGGGAATATTTCCGCCGCAAAAGACCTGCCCTCCCGTGATTTCAAGTTCGCCACTTCCATTTGAATCATATCCCAGGTACAAAGAGCTGCTGACATTCAGTTCTGCACCCGAACAAATCAGGCGCGCTTGTCCCAATCTTCCGCACTGTAAAGCCCCGGCAATGTCCCATTCTCCGCCGGAAAGAGTCATTTCTGCTTCACTCCCGGCATAATACGCCATCTGCACAGTGCAATTAATTGTGTTCTGGCCGTCACTACCGAACAGATAAGCCTTCCCCAGCCGTCCGAAAAGGAAATTAGCGCCGCTCGGGGCCAACATATTCGTGCCGCCGGAAATATCCATAACGCCGACTGAACTTTCTCCGGCTGCCACATAGTGATAAAGGGCACCCGAGTTTTGCATTGTTCCACCGCGCAACACCAGACTGCCGTACCCGTTTGCGCCGACATTCAATTGGTTGGTCACTTCCAGGTTGCCGGTAACATTCTCAAAAATTCCGGTCGTGTTCCCGCCATCTCCAAGCTTCAAATCATGACCGATGGCGCACTGTACGCCCCCGTCAAGGGTCAGCGAAGAAGCATTCATGTCACCTGACGAAGCCGTAACGCCAACCTTGATACTGCCTTCACTCGACAAGGTGCCGCCATCAAAGCGGGCATGCACTCCGTCGATATTCATTATGGAACATTCGGTCTGCATATTATTAGCCACCAGAATACCGTTGGTCTGCACTCCGTCGAGATCGGATGTGGCAGAAAGAGCCATCTCGCCTCCTATATTCAGAAATCCGTTTTTCATGACAATGCGTCCGCCACGACCGGAATACAGATCGAAAGATCCCGGAAGCGTCCATGTTTGCCCGTCCATATCAAATGTGGCTTCATGGCCTGCCAGCGGTGCCCGTAAAGATGCGGCATTGTTGGTAATGCTGTTCGAAAAATGCAGCTCCCAATCCCTGGTAGTCCACATCGCGGTTCCACTCCAGAAAAGAAAATGCACATTATCATCGGCTCCCGGAAGATATGCATCCGACCAGTTGGAATCGGCCCAGTTATCCGCGGTGTTAAAATTATAAACACTCGGAAGAATAATCCATGTTTTTCAGTAAACGGTTGGTGTTGCTGACCAAACTCATGTATCTGTTATAATCAATACAGCACAAGCTGTTGATATTCTACATTTGGTATTCATTGTCATTTCTCCTTTTTATTTCATCATCGTTTTGGCCCAGATCAGGGCCGGACGTTCTTTGGTGGCCGCCGCGAAAGCGCTTTTTGCTTTGGTCTCCCGTCCTTCCGCCAGCGCGAGCAGGCCGCGCAGATAGAGAGCCTTGGCCTTGCGGTAGGCGCTCCGCTCGACGGGGGTGTTCTCGCCGCCAAACTTAGCGTACGCGTCGATCACCTTGGGTTGCGGCTCCTCGAGCGTAGCGATTGCCTTCCTGAGCTCCTCAAGCTGCGCGGCGACCTCGCCTGTCTTTCCCAGCTCGGTGAGCGCACGGAACCGATAATAGTTCATCTCGCCCGGTTTCACCCAGCCCTTGAGCGCGTTCTCGAGTTCGGCCTTGTAACCAGCTTTGTCGCCCTGTTGCCTACGACACTGCGCCAGGTAGTAACGCACCTTCGGCTCCATTCCCGCATCTCCCGGACGTCCCGCCTGCAGGTTGTCGGGATACGTGAGGGCCGTCTCAAAGTCCTTTTTCGCGGCACCGAAATCCTTTGCGGCCATATTATTCAGGCCGCGCAACAGCAAGGCGTCCACGAACGGCGAAAGAAGTCCTTCGCCTCCCTCCCACACGTGGAAACGGCGAGTGGTCAGAATCTTGAGCGATTCGTCGTAATTGCCCGCCTCATTGAAGAGGTACGCCATGCGCAGCATGCATGCGTCATATTTCTCCGCCGTCGTACGGTAGGTTTTCATTGCGTCGAGTCGTTCCGCCGTACCGACACCGAGCCTCTCAGCGAGCTTGTCCATCTCCTCAAGGGCACGGAAGTTTCCGGGATCCGCAGCAAGGGCGCGCTTATAGTAATCGTACGCTTCTCGCGACGGTATGCCCGACGGCAGGCCCGTGTTCGTGAAATACGAACCGGGATGCGCAAGACCGAAACCGATATTCCGGAGGGCGAGGGCGTGTTTCGGATTCAGTTTCACCGCCTTCTTCCAACTGGCGATCGCCGCATCCTTGAGATTCCAGTTCCACTCCACGTTGCCGAGGTAATACCACGTGTTGGCTAATTCGGGACTTAGCATTGCGGCGTGCTTCAGCATCGCGTACTCCTCGTGTCGGTTAGGGAAACAATAGTCCGTGGACTGCCCGGCGGCCGCTGCGTAAAGCTTTTTCGCCCCGTCCGTGTCCCCCTTCATCGCAGCGGCATAACCGCCGAAGTAGGCAAAAAGCGGACTCTTATATGAAGCACACGCGGCCACGGTGTCCTTCAGCTGAACTGCACCCTTCGTCGCGTAAGGCTTTTCCTTCGCGGCTATGGCGTCCGCTTGGCGGCAGAGCTCGGCCACTTCGTCCCATGCGCCGATTCCCCAATAGTCACACACGGTTTCGAGCAGTTGCTGCGCCTTGAGACCACGGTTACGTCCTGCGTTCACTACGGCATTTCGACCGCCATTTTTGAGAAAAGCCTTCTCAGCGACACCCCAGGAATCAAGCGCATCGCAGGCCATCGCCGTACGAAGAGAATTAGACGCGTGATGCAGATGACCGAGTTTACGGAGAATGTACGCTTTCAGGACATGGAGTTTTGCCGATTTTGCGTTGCGGTCAAGCGCATCATCCACACGAACGAGGGCTTCGTTCCAGTCGCTCTTCAAACAAGCTATTCGGGCGAGTTCAACGTAAGCGGACCTCGAGTGCGTTGCACGCCAGGTGACCCGCCAGAACATATCTTCTGCATCCTTCAGTTTAGCAGCCGCTTCAGCTGGGTCTGATGTGAGGCGAGCCTGCTCCTCAAGAACAAGTGCCAGCATGTATTCGGGTTCAGCATCTTTGGCACGGGTGTAATTACGGGTGACGCGGGCCACGGCTACGCGCAAGTATTTTTCGGCTTTCGCGTATTCGCCGTTCTTCGCGAGGCGGATACCCAGGGCGATATTCGCTGCCGAATAAGCAGGATCAAGTTTGAGCGCCTGTTCGTAATACGGTACGGGGTCGATGAGACCGTTATGAAACTGATCAAGTCGCAGTCCGGTTAGATAGAGTTCTTCGACGCTTGTATAATCAGTAGGCGGCTTCGGGTTTGCCACCTTTGATGGCAACGGGTCATGGGGATCCTCCGGGACAGGCGTGTAGGCCAGGATTACCTTGCCGTCCTTATCAAGCAGACGTCCGGTTAGTGCCTGGTCCCTGATGTCAGCGGGAATCTTGAGCGTTTTGCACCACGGTGAATCCGGATCAATCGCAACTTTCTTTTCTGTAAAGACGGGGTTGCCGTTTTCGAGCAGTTCCACCGTACATCTCTTCAGAACACGTGTGGAATGGAATCCAAGCAGGACCTCGTCCTTTTTTTCCTGCCGTTCAAGGTTCACAGCCCCGTCTATCGTAACATTTTTCACGCCGCCGATTCCCTTAACCGGGAACCAGTATTGCTTAACAGTACGCGTCTCATAGGGGGCGATCCAGCTGTAGTCCGGCTGGTTGTCACTCCAACATCCCACCATAAGCTCGAGATATGGTCCATCCTTATCCGTGAGCACGCTGTCCCATACCTGCGCCTCGGGGAAATTGCCCCAGAGAAAGAATTTCTTTCCCACAGTGATATGGCGGTTGGAGACATGCGCCGTGCCTGCATTCTTATGATGGTCGTAACCGGCAATCCAGGCATTCTCCGGGTCCATCGCGAAAATGGAACGCGATTCGGCGGTGAAGTTTTTCCACCACGAAAGGTCAATATTACCATCAACATCTTCGGCGTATTTGGACCGCTGAGATGGAATCCATGTATGATCCACCCTTTTCGGGCCGATCGGGTAGGAGGTCCAGAAGTTCTTGTGGTGGTCAAATCCGAGATGGCAGGACGGAGGGAAGAGAACCTGGTAGTTTTCATCACAGTGAACGGAAACATTGGCCCAATAGAGCATAGACTCTATATAGGGGCCTCGGTTCATGAACTTGTTCTCGGCTCGCAGGACGGCACGATCTGGCAGTAGGGAGAGGCCGATAGTCCATTTGAGACGGCGGCGGAGTTCAGTCTCACCGATCCAGATCGTTTTGGAACCATCCTTATTAGACTCAAGCTTCCAGTCAATCGGCATTGCGCTCGTCGCGCGGTGATGGTGCGGAAAGTTCCATTCCACTCCGCCGGAAATCCAGGCGCCAAGCATACCGATAAGCGCGGGTTTAATGACGTGTTGCCGATAGAAAGTCTCGAAGCCGGTCTGCTTATCCGTAAAATTCAGCAGGTGACCACCGTGCTCAGGCAGGAGGCCCATCTGCAACCATTTGTTTTCGAGAGTGAGGTATTTGTAGGTCTCATCCTTTTTTAGGTCATACAACACGTCTTGCATGGGGTACGGATAAACCCGTCCCTGTGCGCCTTGGTACACGCGGCCGGTATAAAACACTGGCGTTTTGTCATATCCTCCCGGCAGATAGGTCGGCAAGGTAATTGTTGTTTTTTTAACTGTAACATCTGCCCGACTTGAATAAACCACTGCTAGAAGAGTTACTCCCGCTATTATGCTTAACATCCGTCTCATTTTTACTCCCGCAACGCATTTTTATTACAACTTAACTTCAGTATTTGAAACTGTATCCGCCTGAGTCAATAATAACAATACCCGTTTGCGCAAAAAAACCGAACTTTTTGCGCAAAATATTTGAGTTACAGAAACAGTCCGTGTAAAATAAGAACATGAGTAGGGTTCTTCAAGGCATTCCACATGTGATCGTGATTCAGGAGACGAGTATGCAACCCGGCCGCGACAAATTGCGAGGCATTTTCAACTACGCTCATTTGTACGGTCCCTGGAATATTCATGTAATTCTAGGCAGGGAAGGTGAACAAAAACCGCATTCTCTTGTTGCTTTAAGCTTGTATGATGGGATTATTGTCGGTCAGATGATGCTCGGTCTGGCAGAGTACCTGAAGAGCACTCGTAAGCCGATTGTACTGATGGATCCGCTGGATGACTTGCTCGGCAAAGATTCCCCCTTTGTAACTTTATCCCGCACAACGGATGATTCAGAAGCTGTCGGAGTTGCCGGAGCTGAATATTTTCTTGAGCGAGGATACAAACAATTTGCCTACATAGGGGAACCCCTCAACCGCAACTGGTCTGTTATACGGGGCCGAAGCTTCTGCCGTGAGATCATAAAACACGGATGCTTCTGCCACGTGTATCCAGATGCCCCCGCTTCTGTTGCAGGCCAGGAGGATGAACAGCAACTGGCCTCCTGGCTTAAAGAGCTGCCGAAACCTGTAGGAATGCTCGCTGCTATGGATTTACGGGCACGTAAGATCATTGAAACCTGCAACGAGATAGGTATCCGCATACCTGAGGACATCGCAATTCTAGGCATTGACGATGATGAATTACTGTGTAACGGATGCATTCCCACTCTATCCAGCATCAGGCGCAACACAGAAGAATGCGGATTTGCTGCAGCCGGGATGCTGGATCAATTGATGCGCAGGGAAATTCGCAGGACGAAGATATTTTCTTATGGCGTAAAAGAGATTGTCTCGCGTGACTCCACACAGATCCATGCGTTAGTAGAAGATCCGGTAGTGCGCAAAGCCCGTGAATTCATCAGAATCAATGCCTGTGTCGGTATCGGTGTCCCTGAAATAGTCCGGCACCTGAATGTTTCAAGGCGTCTTGCCGAATCCAGGTTTCGTGCTGAATGCGGACGTTCCCTGCTTGAGGAGATTCAGATTGTCCGGCTTGAGCGCGTGGAAAAATTATTAAGGGAGACCGATCTGCCATTAACAGATGTCTGCTCCCTCAGCGGTTACAACAATGATGTTCATCTGCGCCGCGTGTTCAAACGGCATTTCAGCTGCACTATGCGGGAATACCGGAAAAAAGCGAGGAATGTCTGACAGTTTCCCTTCAGCAAAGAAAACACAACTGTCCGGCAACAAAGTTAACGCTGCTAAAGTTGACGTGAACCCGGGCAAACTTTTTTCTGTGTTCCTTCAGGATGATATGATAATTTCATATATCTTCAATGGGGGAATTATGAAATATATAAAAGTCTTTCCGCTGGTGGCATCAGTCTGTTTGTCGTTGTGTTTTACAGGCTGTGAAGTTCTGTCTTTAACAACTAATATCTCGAAGTGGCAGAGAGAGCTTGAAAAGAATGCAGGCCTTGTTCTGTATGTGTCGCCAACCGGTAATGACAACTTTTCCGGCAGACAGTATGAAATGGATGCTGATGAAAAAGAAGGTCCCTTTACATCTCTTGAACGGTCTCGCGATGAAATCCGTAAAATAAAAAAAACAACAGGGCTGCCCGATGGAGGTGTAACCGTTGTTATAATGAAGGGACGTTATGAACGGAGCTCTCCTTTGTTATTGTCGGAGGAAGACTCCGGAACAGAGAAGTCTCCAATTGCTTACAGAGGAGAACCCGGCGCGGAGGTTGTGGTTTCCGGAGCTGAACGCGTAACCGGGTGGGAACTGGTTTCTGATCCGGCGATACTTGAGCGTCTTCCGGAAGAAGCGCGGGGCAAAATTTATCAGGCCGATCTCAAAGCGCTGGGCGTACTTGAATATGGTGATCTTCTGCATGATGCGGAGTGGGAGGTGCAGGTGCGTCATCAGAAGGATGATAATCAGCCTGAGGCGATCAAGGGTGACGCATTGGCAGCACAGCGCTTTGTCAAAAAAACCGGTAAAAAGATTGAATCACGAATGGAGCTTTTCTGTGACGGCAAACCGATGTGTTTGTCCCGCTGGCCGAACAAAGGTTTCACCCATATAGATAAGGTTCTTGGAAAAACAAAATTCGCTGTGCGAGGTTTGCCCGGCTGTAGGGAGGGTATCTTCAGTTGTGTGGATGATCGTCCGAAGCTCTGGACAAAGGAGCCGGATGCCATGGTCCGGGGTTACTGGTATCGTGACTGGGTGGTGCAGAGTCAGAAGATCGAATCCATTGATCCGGAAAAGAAGATTATAAAACTTGCAGAGCCCTATGCCAATTATAGCGGTTACAGGGATGGAATGTGGTTTTTCGGATTCAATATGCTCTGTGAACTGGATATGCCAGGTGAGTGGTTTGTTGATCGTAAAAAGGGAATACTCTATTTCATGCCGCCGGCTCCATTGGACAAAGCATGTGTTGAGGTCTCGGTTAGCGATGGCCTTTTCCATCTGAACAACACAGCTTATATTACCCTGAGCGGACTGACCCTCGAAACGGCGCGCGGAACGGCGGTGCGTATGAAAAACAGCAGCCACTGCCGGGTGGTCTGCAGTTCGATCCGCAATATGACAAATTACGGCGTTACGATAGTTGATGGCAAGCGATGTTCCGTGCTTGGCTGCGACATTGCCCGTAACGGTGGCGGTGGTGTGTTTATGGCTGGCGGGAATCGGCATAAACTTGAATCAGCGGGACATTTCGTTGAAAACTGTCATATTCATCACTTCGGACTCTGGGACAGAACCTACCGTCCCGGAGTTCTGATGACCGGTTGCGGGCTCCGCGCCTCACATAATCTGATTCACGATGCACCGCACTCCGCAATTATTTACGGTGGTCCGCTGCATCGCTTTGAATATAACGAGATCCACAATGTCTGTCAGGAGTCGCATGACTGCGGGGCCGTTTACGGCGGACGCAGCTGGTGTATGCGAGGAGATGTTTTTCAGCACAATTACCTTCATCATATCTGCGGTAAAGACGGAGGTCCATGCAACGGCATCTATCTTGATGACGCAAATTCCGGTACAACTGTGCGCGGCAATGTTTTTCATCAGCTCTGGCGACCGGTTTTCATCGGCGGTGGCCGCGATAACCTGGTTGAAAACAATATCTTTATCGACTGTCCGCAGGCCTTTCATCTCGACGCACGCTATGCACCGGGAAACTGGGCGGCTCAATATGGCGACCCCCGCATCAAGGCTGCGCGAGAGACGGGAGTGCTTCCGCCCGGCATCCGTTTTCAGGAACCACCCTACAGTACACGTTTTCCAAAATTGGCACAGATGCTGGATGATGATCCCGCTTATCCCAAAGGAAATATCCTTCGAAAAAATATCTTCTGGCGCGGCGACAGCACAAACATCCGACGCACCGGTTGGGATAAGCCTTTTGAAAGTAAGAGTTGGCGTACGGCCTGGTGGCATCATATCCAGAGCAGCGTTTATGATCTGTTGACCATAGAAAATAACATGGTCGATGTAGATCCGAAGTTTGAGGATGAGAAAACAGGAAACTTCAATCTCCGCGAGAATTCACCCGCATTCACAAAGATCGGCTTTAAGCCTATACTGTTTGAAAAGATCGGTCTTTATCAGGATGACAACCGCACAAGCTGGCCGGTACAGCACCCTGTCACCCCGCTGCCGGCAAAGAAGGAGAAACAATTTTGAAAACGTCTATATTTTCTTCCAGTTTTTTGCATGATTATCCATGTAGTCACAGTATTTTCAGTTGGACGTTGAACGTTGGACGTTGGATGTTGAATGTTCAAAAAAAGATGCGATTTTACTGCTCTATGATTTGCATTTTCGCCTTTGCGCTAGCATTAACAGGCTTGCGTGCTGCGGCAACTCCGGTTTCAGTTGTGGACCATGAAAACCCTCTTGTTTCCGGTAAGGCCCTTGAGTTAGCTGATTCCCCTGAGCTGCGCCTGCGTCCGGATCTGGAAATAAAATGTCGATTTCGTATTGATAAACATAAAAAGGGAACTCAGAATCTGGCTGTCAAAGATGGTGAATATATGCTTCGTGTAGACTGGCAGAAGGAAGGGGGACATCTCTCCTTTTTTATCTGTCTCGACGGTCAATGGGAGGATCGTTGGGGACTGCGTCTGCGCGGTCCTGTTGTGCAAACCGGAGTGTGGTATGATGTTCGCGCCGCCTGGAACGGCACTGCGATGACTATGGATGTTAACGGCAAACATTACAGCACTTCACGCCGGGGCCACATTAATACCAGCCCCAACCCTCTGGTAATCGGTTCTGTTAAGGGTGAAATTGCAAACCTTGAAATTATCAATCCCGGCATTGTCCGTATGGAATGCTTGAGATCTTCTGCATCCGGCGAACCGGTTTCCGTTGATAAGTCGGAAAATGTGGCTTCTCAACGGAATGTGCTTGCCGGAGGAGATCGTAAAACCGATATTCCTGAAGGACAGGTTGTTCTGGGGGGCTCCTCAGGATGGGAGGGCTGGCAGACAGTCAAAGGTGCAGCCTGCACGGCAAAATCCGGTGTTCTGACTGGTTCGTTTCCATCGGACGGGGCTATGTTGATCAGTCCTGACCTGTCCAGTGATATAACGGATTGTCCTTTTATCAGTATAAGTTTTGAGGCTGTTCCCGACGATTGTACAGCTTGTCTGGACTTCATCACTGATAAAGGATACGGAATGTTCAGTTTAAAACCGCAACCCAGAGGGAAACCGGTAATCATAAACGCTATGCGTCATGTTGCTTGGTCGGGCACTTTGAAACGTATTGGTCTGAGTTTTAAAAAGGCCGGGGACGATATCAGTATCCGTAAGATTGTGTTTGCGGACCGTCCTGTTTGCAAGCCATCTTTCTACATTCGTTCCTTTGTTCCGGGGCGGGCGAAACTTCGCCCGGATCGTGTGGAAACGCTTATTGTCGGAATAAAGAATACCGGAGGTGAAGCGGAGGAAATTTCGGTCCAGCTTTCTGCTCCGGAAGGGATTAAAATTACGGGTGGTTCAAAGCAGTCGATCCCTTTTCTCGGTATGAATGATTTTGATATGCTGACATGGCGTATAAAAGCCCGTAAGCCGGGTTCATATACTGTCAGTGTTGATGTTGAAGCGGAGAATTCAGAAACGAGCAGCAAAGATCTTGTTTTTGATGTTGAAGCTCTGCCCGATCTGCTAGCAACCGATTATGTGCCCGTGCCGCGTCCCGCAAAAACGGATTATATCAATTTGATGCATTACTGCGCTCTTTGGAAAGAAGGCACGCATTGGGGCTGGAAACGCATAGAGCCCTGGCCGGAACGCCGGCCGGCGATTGGTTTCTATGACGAGGGAACCCCTGAAGTTGCGGACTGGCATATCAAGTATGCCCTTGAACACGGCATCAACGGGTTTATCTACTGCTGGTATCGCGCCGATTATGAACCTGAGATCACACATAAACTCGGACATGCCGTTCATGACGGACTTTTCAATGCCCGCTATCGTGATGATTTCAACTTCACGCTTATGTGGGAAAACACTTCTGGAAAAGGTGTCAGGAATGAAGCGGATCTTCTGAATAATCTTTTGCCTTTCTGGGTGGAGAACTACTTTAAACACCCGTCCTACCTGAAAATTGACAACCAGCCTGTTTTCTTTATCTGGCAGCCCGGCAAATTGCTTGCCGACCTGCAAGGGCTGGCAAATACAAAAAAGGTGCTTGAAAAAATGCGCGATTACTGCCGTAAATCCGGATTTAATGGGTTGCGCATTATTGCCTGCCTGAACTCACTGGATAAAACACTTGCCGGGCAGATTGCTGAAAGCGGGTGGGATGCTGTCTCCGGTTATAATCTCAGCACCGATGCAAAGCCTGTCGGCCTTGATCCCGCAGGTCTGGCCTATCGTGATCATGCGGATGTGCTGAGCCGTTATAAGCAGATCTGGATTGATCGGGATGCTGCAACTGGAGACACTCCTGATATCCCGAATGTGGTTATGGGCAGGGATGACCGCGCCTGGGGACGTATCAAACCCGGAAAGGGTTCCTATATAACCGATCCGAAGGCATCAAACTTCGAGAAGGTCTGTCGTGAAGCGAAGGCTCTGGTCGACGCTAAACCCGCCAGCCGCTGGGACAGCCGTATTGTCGTTTTTGACAACTGGAATGAATTCGGTGAAGGCCATTATATTGAACCGACAACCGGAACGGGGTTTACTTTCCTGAACGCCGTTAAATGCGTTTTCTGTTCCGCCTGGGCTCCCGAAGAGATAACAGATATCATTCCTGAAGATCTCGGTATGCATCCTCCTCAGAAATGCTATGAGAAGGTCCGCGAAGGATTTGGTGAACGTATGCCCTGGCAGCCTATACGTATAACGGGCGACCTGCTGGCATGTTGGAAATTTGATAAAAATAAAAACGGCCCGTTTTTGGATTCATCACCGAACAAATGCCGGTTAATCAATAAAGGCAATGTTCTGGAATCCGGCCGTGGCGGTAAGGTTCTTCGCTGCGGTAATGGAGGTGCCAGTCTGTCGGTTCCGGAGACTTTTTTCAATTTGCGCCGCGGGCTCACGGTAGCTCTCTGGTGTAAACCCTCCAGGGAAAAACAATCTGACAACTGGATGCTTAATACGGTCAGTAAAGGTCGTGAGGGATATCGGCTGGGATTGAGTGGAGGTCGCCCCGTCTGGCAGGTGCCGACTGAGAACTGGAACCACAGTTTGAAAGGATCAAAATCTCTTCCTGTTAACGAGTGGTCTCATGTCGCTGCTACATTCGATAACCGTATGATGCGCCTCTATGTTAACGGCAGAGAAGTTGCGACAAAAGAACGCCGCGGATTAGTAAATCCCGGCAGTATGATCACCGTCGGCGCGCATCGTGCTGAGCTGGACAGTTCCCGGTTCCACGGATGGCTTGATGACGTTTATATCTATCGCCGTGTACTCCCGGCAGAGGAAATCACCGACCTCAGTAAACCGCGCTGTATATATTAACCCAGCGTAGCCGGAACCAAATTTTTAACCACGGAGAACACTGAGGAACGGAGAAGCAACCATAATTATCATATCAAATCCGTCTCTCCGTACACTCCGTGGTTACAATTTCTTGTTTTTTTATGACAGAAGTTAAACGATAAGTGACTAAAACTGCTTTCAGCTGGGATCAGGCTGAATTACTGTAAGTTATGGAGGCTCTCGGTTTGAATGTGCCGGTGTAATTTTCAACGTCGCATCAATGATAACTGCGTCTGGTAGCGCCCGGGCGCAGTCAAAAGATGATTCGCGCACACGCGCACTACTTCCCCGTCAATTCGCAGATCGCCTCAAAGTGCGCTGTTCGCGGGAACATATCGAACAGCTGAATCCGTTTAATCCGGTAATCACCCTCAGTTATCAGCATCTTCAGATCCCGCTGCAGGGTTGAGGGATTGCAGGAGATATAAAATAAACGCGGAATCCGGCTTGCAGCCAGAGTCCGGATGACACTTTTATCCATGCCGCTTCGCGGAGGATCAACAATACAGGTCGTTTGCAAAGGATCTTTTGTCAGCTGTTGCAGATTGAGTTCTGCTTTGCCAAGCTCCCTTACCAGAAAATCCGCTTTGATGCCGATCTTTGTCGCGTTGTGCCTTGCCGCCAGAATTGCTCTTTTTCCCGACTCCACCCCTGTAAGATGGATTCCTCCCGCTTGCCTGCAGGCAAGCCCGAATAATCCCGCTCCGCAGTACAGATCCAGAATGTGTTCTGTTGGTTCCTCATGAAACCAATCCATCACTGTTTTTGTCAGGGCCTGGCTGACTGCCGGATTAACCTGAAAGAATCCGTCACTGGAAACTCTCAGTTTTCCGATAGCGCTTTCCTCTGTAATCCAGCTTCGTTGACTGGGTCTGTTTATCCACCAGAGTATTCCATCGTCCTTTGTATAACGCAGTGTTACAGTGGCTTTATCGGGCAGCTTCTTAAATTGTCCTGATGAACGGATGGCATGTAGCTTCTCATTAATCTCTACGCATGAGAGTGGGCATTCCGGGATATCCAGAACCCTGTGTGATTTCTCCTCCAGGTAACCCAGTTTCACGGAACCGCGTTTGCTGTGGGTATGCAGTATCAGCTTGTTGCGGTAGTGGAGCTGCTTCGGCGATTTAGCAGGAGGCAGGATTTCCGCTTCATTTGCATTTGGCATATACCTGATAAACTCCAGCAGCTGCGCCTGCTTGATTGCAATTTCCGCATCATAGTTGCAGTGATCGTAAACGCAACCGGGAATCCTAACCGAATCACCGGTTGGCCCTGTCGTGCGGCAGTCAGGTTCAATCCGGTCTGCAGATGATT
>JAWOEI010000029.1:0-16228 GCA_046482825.1 Kiritimatiellia bacterium | reverse complement strand
CCACATCCCACATCCCACGTCCCACATCCCACATCCTACATCCCACATCCCACATCCCACATCCCACGTCCCACATCCCACATCCCACGTCCCACATCCCACATCCCACATCCCACATCCCACATCCCACGTCCCACATCCCACATCCCACGTCCCACATCCCACGTCCCACATCCCACATCCCACGTTTATTTTACTCTCTTATTCTTTGCGAAGCAGTGTTTGACACTTTAAGACGGGCGTCGGGTTCTGCTGCAAGCTCTTGATTTAGCCGGGATAGATAATGCCTGCCTGTGACTCGTGAATCTTCTGGTGGGTCTAGTAGTGAGGCCTGTACATGTGAGCCCGGCAGATGATTCCCGGTATGTCGATGGGTTTCATGTGATTGAATCCATAGGGGGAGTTCCATTTGAAAACTTCAAAGATTGAGAGTTATTGATATGGGACAACAATAGCAGTCTTTCATTTAATCCTGATAAAATTCAGAACTCGCGCTTGCGTCAGCACATACTCCTCTGTAAACTACAGTTAATGAAAACGATCTGGGTGATAAGTGAAGGGAGCCCCGGGCATATATGCCAGTCGGAGGACTTGGCTGATGCCTTATCTGATGAGACGGAGTGTCGAGTGGTTATAGTCAGGGGGCGTGAGAATATCCGCGGCTGGCTACGTTCTTCAGTCAGGTTTACGATGAAGATCTGTGGCGGTAATGTTTCCGACAGTTTTTTGAGTAAAGTTGCGGATATTGAAATTCCGGAAGACGCAGGGGATCCTGATCTGCTGATCTGCAGTGGCGGAAAAAGTGTTTTCGCTGCCAAGGCACTCTCTGTAAAACATGATACGCCGCTGGTTTTTATCGGTGAACGCAAACACTTTCCTGCGGAGTGGTTTCATACTGTGGTGAGCCCCGTTCCGGAGGAAAACGCTGAAAAGATAATAGATGTAGAGATGATCCCCACAGCAGTCTCACCGGCCCTGATTGCCGAACACGGCATGCCGGAAAAAGGGCTCTGGTGTATGATTGTCGGCGGTGCTTCACGCAGTCATCATTTCAGAAAAAGTGACTGGAAGGCGCTGGCCCGGGGAATGAATGTGTTGGCGGAACGCGAAAAAATCCGGTGGCTCCTGACAACATCACGGCGAACCGGAACAGAGGCCGAGATGACTCTGAAAGAGACGCTGAATGAGGAAATTCTGGAAGATGCAATCTGGTGGAGCGAAAAGCCGAGGCGCGAACTCTATGATTTCATGGCCCGTTCGGAATTGCTCTGTGTTACCCAGGACAGTGTGACCATGGTGACAGAGGCGGTGTCTTCCGGCAGACCGGTCGTCAGCATTTATCCTGATGAGGTGATTTTTGCCTCGGATAGTTTTCTCCCTGCTTATTTTGATAGACTTGAAAAGAACCGCCGCATGATGCGTATGTCTGCTGCCGGGCTGAAAGACGCAGAGATTGACGTTTTGGGATTTAATTTATTGGCGGAGGAGATCCTGCATTCGGTCGCCCGGGAGCTGATCAAGCGGCTGGAGTGGCATTGATGAAGGTCCTTTACATATCAAATTATCGTAGTAATCGAAACAGAAGCGGTAAACGTCTTAATCCTTTACGCCGGATAAAACGGGCGTTCAGCGGGTCTCCCATAGGTGGGCAGGACGGCTTCTTTGCAGCTTCTCTTTACACTGTATTTGATGTAACTGGACGCACTTTCGAATGGTTTAAAAAAAATGCGCACCACATCAACCGCTCATACGATGCGGTGCTGGTCAATCAGCGCATAGGTTATGACAACAGTATTGTGCATAAAGAAGATCTTTCTTTCATCAGACATTTAACTGTTACCAAAGGACTGGTGGTGACTAATGCTGAGGCAGGGATTCTGCCGCCGGATGATGTTCTGGATCTCTTTGATGTTGTTTTCAAACGGGAGCACTATATCGACCTTGATCGTTACCGGATTTCAGAATCAAACAAGGCAAAAATACGAAACACCATGCTCGGATGCCCGTTTATTGATGTTACGACAAGAAATGTGCGGAGGATTGTTCCCGGAAATCTGGGCTACAGTAATCCGTCGGAAGAATTTTGTCACGATTTGTTTTTCGCCGGAAAAACCACGCACCCATCCAGGCTGGCATCTTTGCAACGGCTTTATTCCGAAGGCTTTGACATGGGAGGAGGATTAACTCCGCATAGAAAATATGGTGAGCCTGTCCCCGGAGAACTGAAAGCCCGGCGTGTTTCTATAGGGCGATTTGCAGAAATTATGCGGGGTAGCAGGATAAACCTGGCAATAGAAGGCAAGGGGGAGTACACTTTCCGGCATAATGAGGCCTTGTTCCTGTGTACATTTATGATCAGCTCTCCTTCTGTCCGCGGGCTCAAACTGCCTCTCCCTATTGTTGAAAATACGCATTATGTCTGTTTTGAAGATCTGGATGATCTGGTGGATAAGGTGCGCTATTTTCTCAGTCATGATTCAGAGCGCAGAAAAATAGCTCAAGCAGGGCGAAATTTGTTCGCAAAAGAATACAGTTTTCAAAAACATGGGGAATATATCAGGAAGTCATTGCAGGGTTAAAGTCCTTAATCTGCATTTAGCCGACATCCGAGCTGTTCTCCCACCGGAGACTATTAGGAATTATGATTCCCGCTTATTTAGGAATGTTCACGGTCTGCATATTTCGAACGTTGTTTGTCTGCCGGCTATCAAAACACATATTATCGTTGAGCATTAACATTGAGGATTGAGAATGAAAGAAAAAGTATTCTGTTTAGGTTTTCACAAAACCGGTACTTCAAGTCTTGCACTGGCTTTAAAGAAGCTGGGGTATCGAGTAACCGGGGCACATGGAATTCATGATCCGGATATCGCAGAAAATGTGCTTCCTATGGTCCGCAGTCTTGTTAGTAAGTATGATGCGTTCCAGGATAATCCCTGGCCGATAATCTACAAAGAGCTTGATCATGAATATCCGGGCAGCAAGTTCATCTTATTGCTGAGGGATCCCGAGTCCTGGATAAAGAGTCAGGTCAAATACTTTGGCAGCAGAACTACAGCAATGAGAGAATGGATATATGGTGTCGGTTGCCCTGAAGGCAATGAGGATGTGTATCTGAAACGCTTCATGGAACATAATGAAGAGGTGACCAGATATTTCAAAGACCGTCCTGATGACCTGCTTGTAATGAATTTAGCTGAAGGGGATGGATGGGAAAAACTGTGCCCTTTTTTGGGAGTTGATGTTCCTGATATTGCTTTTCCCCATGCAAATAAAATCAGTGATAGGGAAAGCAAGCTTAAAGCCCGAAAAAGTCCTGCCAAAAAAGTAAGTAGATTTATTAAAAAAGTGATGAAACGTTACATCAGACCTGCCTTTCGTCCGAGGCATGAAGACAGTGTCTGAAGCGGGGTTTTCCTGATAAACATTTCCGCTTTTGCGGAGAAACTTATTAAATTGGGTGATAACGAAACAGTCAAAAGGTTGGTTGGATGAAAGTTGCTGAATTATTCATCGTGTTTCCAGATAAAGCACGAATATTAATAAAGTATTACTGGAATAAATTGTTGCGCGGCATCAGAGTTGACAGCCCGCCGGTGTTTATTGTCGGTTGTGGACACAGCGGAACATCGCTGTTACTGGCAATTCTTGATGCTCATCCCGGAATGCACGGAATTCCCTATGAAAGCAATTGCGTGAAAGAGGGCCGCATTAATCGGTTTAATAAAGCGCAGAAAAAATTCAATAAGTTGACTATCGCTGCAGGAAAGCGCAGGTGGGTGGAGAAAACCCCGCTGCATATCAAACGGATAGCAACTATTCTGGAGTATAGTCCTGATGCCAAGGTAGTCCTGATTATCAGAGACGGAAGAGATGTCGCTTACTCTATTAAGAAACGCAGGGGTAGTCTTGAAGACGGAATCAATAGATGGGTCAATGACAATAAGGCCGGAGAGAAATTTTGGGATAATCCAAATGTTCATGTAGTGAAATATGAAGATATCATCACTGACTTTGAATCTGCCATAACCAGTGTTTTGTCGTTCCTGGGCGAGAAATATTATCCCGAAATGAGGAATTTCAATTTAAAGGGCAGGCGGTGGTATTCCAGATCTCTCGCTAAGCCCGAAAACTTTTCAGGTAAAAATCACAAGCAGTATCGAAACTGGCAGATAAATCAACCCCTGTTTGACGGTAGAAATAAATGGAAAGATTTATCGGCCGATGAATTATCATTTATTTACAAATCTGCCGGCCTGATGCTTGATAAGCTGGGTTATACTCAGAATGCAGACTTATGATCAATTATTTTTCCTGCCTGTCTGCATAGATCGATAAATACATAATCTTCCGCATACCAGGCCTGGATATTTTTTACAGCCTCTTTATCCAAAGTGCGACTTTCACCTTTTGGAGAGCGATTTGAGCTTTTCATGTCGCAGGGCAGTATCAGCTGTTTTTCCAGTCCCAGTTTTCTTGTGAAATGTTGGAAATCATCACGTAATGTTTCTGTGCGCCCTGCAAAAATAATATCCGGCAAGCGAGACATTAAATATGATTCCGAATGAAACCAGTCGCGGTAAAAAGAATTGACGTGTTTCATATGACGCATGGCTGATATGGCTTTTTTGCGTAGAACTCTATTTTCAGAACTTAAAGCTGTGGCCAGCTCGTTGGGCGTTCTGAATATTTCAAAAGCTCTTTCTTCATACCAGTTCCAGGGAATATAATCCGCGGGGCCTCCTTTACGGTATCGGCTCCAGAACGCACTGGTGAAACGTGTTACCGGATCCCGCAGAAAAAAGAATACTTTGTCGCCAGTGGGGATGTCTTTCAGGGTGATGCGGTGGGGATGCAACTCAAAATGGATTCCGTTCAATTCGGAATTAACTTTTTTAACAGCACTTTTAACAGCACTTCCACCGGCTTTGCGTATATGTATGAAATGGATGATCTGAACACCTTGTTTACGCAAAGGGTCAAGGTTGCGTTTATACAGATATCTCCGTACCGGTTTCTTGATTTTTTTTACAGAATATTCAACAGGTCGGACATATCGATCATGAAAAGCTGAACGTTTTTTGCTTTGTCCCATTAGCCTTACCTCTTATGCAATCCTGCCGGGGCCGCTTTCAATCGTTCCAGAAATCGTTTATCCATGTGGCGGGTTTGATGACTTTATAGATTTTTTTCCATGTAGCCTTTACTGGCCATTCACCTCTGACAGCCTGGTGCGGATTGGGGACGCCGGGAAATGCAACGACACGGGCGCTTTCCGGGAGGACCGGTGTTTTCCAGAAGCGCAGGGGCCAGGGCGGAATGCACTGAACCTTGAAAAGAACACACCATTCGTCAGGCCAGAATTCAATCTGTTTCACATTGCGGCTTATGTAGGTCTGGGAGTTGGAGAATTTATTCAGAATCTCTGCGTGTTTATTCAGCAAGTCGGTCAGAAGATAGGTGTCGTTTCCCACACGGAAGCGGTAGCAGGAGGTATTGCCTATGCCGGATCCAGGCTGGGTCCAGTTCTTCATAACAATGAAAGGAGCACTGGGTTTGTACTCAAAAAAAGGATCAAGCGGACCGGTTACAACAACATCGAGGTCGAGATAGAGCCAGTCGCCTGACAATCCGAAGAGACTGTCGCTTTTTGCATACAGATTCAGTTTCCGCCAGCCGCGCATATTGTGCGGCGGGGGGATGTCTATTTCCGGGCATTCAAAACAGCGTACAGCCGGGTTGATATCTTCCTGATTATCCGTCAGGCAGACAAAGTCGAGTTCCCCTGTGGTTTCCCGGTGGACCATGTTGTAGAGACGATTTACATATTCGGGTCCGTAAAGAGTACCCCATTTCATGCAGATAACCTGTTTCATGCTGAAACTGCTTTCATTTATATTTTACTGTGTTCCCGTGGAATCATCGCCGTTAAATACCTGAGCATTTCAGATAAAAACGTTGCGTGTTTCGAAGGTCTGGTGAAATTGAAACAATACTTTTTCAACCCTGAAAAGTCAATTCCGAACTATATAATTAGTGACACTCATTAATTTATATATTTAGTCGCTATAAAATCAACTCCTGTCGCAAAAACAAGAAACTCAGGAGACCATTTGCATAAGTTGTTGATTGAAAGCAACTAAAGCAGCATTTAAAACAGTAGTTGCCTTCGCAGTTTTAACCACGAAAAACACGAAAAACACGAAAAATCAGATGGATTCCTTTTTCTCTTTATTCCTATGCAACGCTAGGAGAGGATAAGAAAGTTGCTTTTCAAAAGAGTGTGTACTGTGGTATACTCTATGTTCACAGTATGAAACAGTTGAGTTTTTTTCCGGCACATTGATATATGTGTCTGAACTTGACAGGAATTTCACATTTTTCGGAGCGTCGTTATGCCCACATTTGCATATATTGCTAAAGATTCGTCAGGTAAAGAAAGCCGCGGAACAGTAGAAGCGACCAGTCAGGGTCAGGCTGTCTCAAAAGTGCGCGGGATGGGGTTGTTTCCCACTGCTATAGGTGAAACCGGGGGCGGTACTTCAAAGAGTGGAAAAAAGCCAGCTCCAAAGAAAACCGGGCGCAAGAAGACTCCTGCAAAAAAGAAGGCGAAATCCAATATTGAGATCAAGCTTCCGAAATTTTTAAGGCCGCGAGTCAAACAGAAGGATCTCACCGTGCTGACGCGCCAGCTGGCTACGCTTGTGGATGCCGGTCTGCCTTTGTTGCGGGGCCTGAATGTGCTGAAGCGTCAGACACCCCATGTAACCCTCAAAGAAGCTCTTGGCGGCATGAGTGACGCGGTGGAGAGCGGAAGTACATTTTCTGAATCACTGACGAATTATCCGAAAATTTTTGACAATTTATATGTGAATATGGTGCGTGCAGGTGAGGCCGGCGGTGTGCTTGAGGTTGTTCTCAACCGACTGGCTGAATTCGCTGAAAAAGCCGAAAAGATCAAAAACAAGGTGAAGGGCGCCATGGTTTACCCCATTGTGGTTCTCGTGGCAGCGATAGGCATTACGGGTTTCCTGCTTGTTGCGGTTATTCCTAAATTCAAAGACATCTTCAACGATTTAATGTCGGGTAAACCTCTGCCAGCTATAACTCAGTTTGTTATGAGTGCGAGTCAGCTGGTGGTGCAGAACTGGGCTGTTGTTCTGGCCAGTATTGCCGCATTTGTGTTTCTGTTCAAGATTTTCGCAAAAACAAAACACGGCGGATATATTGTTGATGTGGCCAAGATCAATATGCCGCTTTTCGGACAGCTTGTCCGTAAAACCGCAGTCGCGCGTATGACACGGACCCTGGGAACGCTGCTTGCTTCGGGTGTTCCTGTTCTGCAGGCGCTTATTATTGTGCGTGACACCACTGGCAACGCAGTGATTGCCCGCGCTATACAGTCGGTGCATGACAGTGTAAAAGAAGGTGAAAGCATGACGGAGCCGCTTGCGCAGTCCCGGGTCTTTCCTCCTATGGTTATTTCCATGGTTGAAGTCGGTGAGGAAACCGGTTCTCTGCCGGATATGCTGGGGAGAATCGCTGAAACCTATGATGACGAAGTGGACAACGCTGTGGCCGGTCTGACATCTGTGATTGAGCCGTTGATGATTATTGTGCTGGCTGTGATTGTCGGTACGATTGTTATTGCGATGTTCATGCCTATGATTCAGATCATCAGTACCCTCGGGTCGCAGTAATTATCCGGTTGGCGGCGCGTTGATGGCGGGGTCACGGACCCCGCCCTACAGAAAAGCGCATTAAAATATTATAATGCGGTTGGCGGCGCGTTGATGGCGGGGTCACGGACCCCGCCCTACAGAAAAGCAGGAAATGACTGGGTTGTCTGATTGACAAGGAGAACGTTTATGAATTTAATATATGGAAAGATGAAGGCCCGGAGAGCTTTCACGCTGATGGAGCTGATGATTGTTCTGCTGATCATCGGTATTCTGATGTCAGGTGTATTTATGCTGATGTCCATTGCCTCCAGACAGAGTGATAAGGCTGCGACAAGAGCTAAGATACAGAAGGTTCAGAATGCTATATCCGGGTTTTACGCTGCCTACGGAACTTATCCTCCTGTAGATAACAAGTATGTTGAGACCATGGATCCTTTCACGAATTTCAAAGATGATTTTGATCAGGATGTTGAAGGTTCGGGAGATCTTAATGCACGTGCCTGCAGGTGGGTGTCGCGGGCTCAGCCGGTTTCCTTCGAATACCCCTGCGCCCTAGAGATGGACAGAGTTATCAACAGGGTTTACGGGAGCATGGGAACGTTGAGTCCGAACAATGCTTTTCCGAATCCCGGAACTACTGCCGAATCGGATTGGGAAGAAGTGAAAATGTTCAAATTCGGTCTGATGTCATTTCTATTGCCGCGTATTGCGATGGTGGGAAATCCTGCTGAAAGCGGTTTTAATGACGAGCAGCCCAATCCTGGTTTTTATGAAAGTGCTCAGTGGAAGGCTCACAACAGGAAGTTTAAGACGGGTTACGACGGTTCAAATCTGGCGAAAGCAATGCGTACGCAGTCAGCCATGGAAAACCGCGCAGTATCCAAATGGCTGCCGAATCTGGACAGTCTACTGGCTCAGCTTGAGAAGTCGATAATGAACGTTTCTCTTAGAGACTCTTATGTTGACATGAATGATATCGATCTGGACCCTTTTGTTACAGGAGCCATGGAAAACAGCAGTGATGTTGATCTGCATGACATGCCCTACAGGGGACCGTATAAATCTAAAAGCGGTCAGAAGACGATGCTGGTATGTGCTACGGTTAAAGACAGTTGGGATATGGATCTGTTCTACTACTCAGCCCCGCCCTATCAGAGCTACAGACTCTGGTCGGCCGGTCCAGACCAGAAAACTTTTCCCCCGTGGATACCTCTGGAGTCACTGTCCAGCAGTGACCGGGCAATTGTCTCGGAATGGCTGGAGGATGATATTGTCGGGTTAGACTGAAGGAATGAAGAATGAAGTTATCGGAATATGAAAAGAGTCGGGTATCCGGTTTTACTCTTATTGAAATGCTGGTGATTATCGGGATACTGGGTATTATCGCTGCTACGCTGCTTCCCTCCGTTACCCACCTGAAGAAGGCTGCCAAACGGGCTAAAGCTCTTACTACGGTGACTGATGCCAAGGTGGCCATGAATCTGTACCTTCAGCAGAAACGAGCTTGGTCTGCGACTATGCTGGAAGCCCGGGAGATTGATTATAATGTGGCAAAGGAGTTAAGCGACGAGGATCTCCTGGACCTGGTTGTTCCTGATGATCCTTCCACAAGCACATCTCTGGATCGTTTCGGGTTGCTGGATGACTGGGGGCGAGATCAGTTGCGGCGCAACCCGGATGTCACTTCCGAAACACATACCGGAACGGATGGTGTTGACATAAGCGATCATCGCATACAATTCCGCTTGGATGAGAATTACGACGGATATGTGGATGGATCCGAGGGTTCTCCCCTGGGGTTGAAAATCCGCGGCAATGTGATACTGTGGTCCCGTGGTCCTGACGGAAAAGATGATTTTGAAAATTCGGGAAGGCGTTATCCTTATGATGACCTTATCAGCTGGGATCACTCAAAAGTACAGGCTGAGAATTAAGGTATTGTTTGTCTGGCCGCCTGATTTTTATTACAGAGAGTAATAGAAAAACAAGTGAATGTGAGATTATGAAAACACGGAATAGAGACAGCAGAGGTTTCACCATAATGGAATTGATGGTTGTTGTGGGAGTTATAGCGATTATTGCATCTCTGGCAACCGGTGCTGCCATCAAGGCGGTCAGGGGTAGTCGTCTGAAACGTGCTAAATCTACCAAAGTCGCGTTGCAGGCTGCCATAGAGAACTATCATGCCGCATATAATAAATGGCCTTTTCGAGTCAACAACATGTACCAGTCCACACACAGTCGCGGATTATACTGGGCTTATGACCAGGATCATCCGAGAATCAATAAGAACAATTCTGTTGTTTTTGAGGAGATGCTTGATTCTAATGTTCCCTATCTGGATGCATCCGCGCTTCTATGTGAAGTCAACGGCAACCGGATGACGGTCAAGGATGCTCTTGAGCGGGGGCTCAGTCCTTCGGATATCTGCATCGGTTACCCAAATCCGAGCGAAACTTCACAGTTTTTCTTTTACGGAGTCCGTTACAATTCAGATACCGATTCTGTCAAGGTTTATACTAAGGACGAAATGGATAAAGTGAAGGATCACGAATTCTGATGTCCGATTGAATTTATGTAATACATAGGAATTATTTAATTCTTTAACCACGAAAGGCACGAAAAACACGAAATTTTCCAGATGAAGATGTAAAATGTTTTTTGGTGGTCGAAAAATGAGGATGATAAAAACTATTCGGCTTGAATGCAGACAGAATGCCGGCTTTTCCCTTTTGGAACTGCTTGCGGTTATGTCGGTTATGGCATTGCTTACCACTCTGGCTGTGACCAGCTATTTTTCCGCTGTCAGGGGAATGGGGCGTCGCAGTGCAGTGAACAACCTGGCCAACACACTGATTCAGGCGCGGCAGATGGCCTGCATGGACAATACCCGGGTGAGTGTTGTGTGTTTCAATGATATTACCGGAAACGAGGATGAAGATTTCAGACCCACCTACGTTATGTGCAAGGGGATAGGACGCATCTCTGATAAAGTCGGTAACAAACTGGTTGATGAATTTACAGCACTGGATACGATTTTCGGAGAAGAAATTCATTCCGGAAGTTATGGCGGCGCGATGAAACTCTATAACCTGACAAGAGGCGGCTTCTCCTTTGTGAATCTCGGGGTTGAGAAATATCGATTGGATGACCGTTATGCACCCGTATCGGGAATGGATCGTGACATAAATGCATACGCTTTTGAAATCAATAATAATATTCCTGCACGAGGAAATGTAAGCTGGGAGATCGGAGATTCCTACGGGGTTGAAGCCGCTCCCGCTCAGACACTGCCGAGGAGTTTTCAATTCAGCACTATCGGAAGTAGCAAAACGAAAGTGGAGTTCGTGACTTTCCTGCCTGATGGCCGGGCCACATCAGGGGAGTCTTTCACGATTGAGGAAATTAACTCACCCTACAAGAAAAATACAATTGATGTCTCGCAAGCGGGCGGGATTAAGTATGATGAAGACTGGAACTAGAATGAATTTATTGAAAAAAATATTGGCCGGAGACGGTTTCTCCCTGATGGAGGTCAATATGGCCGTCTTTGTGCTGTCAGTCGGGATTCTCGGCATGATTGCGCTTTACCCTCTGGGACTGCGGGAAAGCATGCAGGGGCAGGCGGATATCAAACAGACCATGTTTGCGGATTACATGCTGAATCAGGCAGTGGCTATTGCTTCACAGAAAAATATCACCTGGGACCAGTGGAGCAGTGTTTCCGAGCTTGCTCCGGGGCAGTGGCCATCTTTTTTTAAGGACGATCCTTCGTTATTTGAGAAGGATCCCGAATGGAGTGACGCTCCTTCGTTAGGGAAGCGTTATGAAGTTACCTGTGCCCTTGTTCCGGGGCTTTCGGACAGGATTATGGGAATTATGATACAGTCAACCGACAAGACTAAGAACTACCAGAATTACACCAACAATCCGATTTTTTATGCGGAAGTGATGTTTCAGGGAAGGGTCCTCCAAGACTGAGAACTACCAGAATTACACCAACAATCTGATTTTTTATGCGGAAGTGATGTTTCAGGGAAGGGTCCTCTGATCCGGTGCAGCCGGAAAAATGTCGCTTAAAAAGCGACTACTACACTGCGGTCGCTTAAAAAGCGACTACTACATTGCGGTCGCTTAAAAAGCGACTACTACATTGCAACTGACTGGTTCAATGATTGCGAAACAGAATATGATTAACAGAGTTATGCATTTAAGAAGCAACAGAAAAGCTGGCTTTTCCATGATAGAGGTGCTGGTAGCAGCTACCATTCTGATGGTGATTGTGATGATGCTGGGCATGTTGTTCCAGCAGACGGGCATTGCCTGGCGTGTGGGTCTTAGACGCGCGGACGCTTTCACGCAGGTGCGTTCTCTGGTAGGCGCCATTCAGCGCGACGCCGCCAAGGCGGTGGATGAGAATGCCATCGATGATGAGGTGCGCAATAAACTGGGCGGAAGCCAGCAGTTTGACGGTTCAACAATCAGTTTTTATACGCTGGATTCGACAGGATTTGAACTGAGAGATGATGGAACACCGGACCTGACAAAACCGAGACGTTCTGTTTCGTTTATAACCTATAATACGTCCGGAAACAGAACTGAAACCTATCTGAATGCCGATGGTTCCACCAAAGATGTTGTAACTCAGGTGCGTGATTTCGCAGTACGTGTGAATGCTGACGCGCCAACGACGACGCTTGATAGATTCAAGTGTGTCGATGGTCTGGCGGAAGCATCCGGTCTTCCACTTTTTATTTACTCAAAGGCCAAGGTTGTTTCCCAGGGTTACGCGCTTGATGTAGGGGCGGAGTCTGCAGGACCGGACGGCAAGTGGAATACAGATGATGATATCCGCACATGGGCCAAGTAAAATCTGTTTTCAGGATAGAAATTATGAAAAAACTGAATAATAGAAGCAACGCTTTCACGCTGGTTGAGATGCTGGTGGTTCTCGGCATGTTGAGTATTCTGATGGGTGTTACCTTCGGCGGCCTGAGCAAGGCACGCACTCAGGCGCGTATAGTCAAAGCCAACGCTGAAGTCCGTGCGCTGATGAATGCCTGGCTGGCTTACGAATCATCGTATGACGACTGGCCTGTTGCCATTCAAGGGGAAAATCTGGTTGCCGATGCTTCCAATCTGGCGGAGCTCCTCGGAGATAATCCCGGGGAAAACGTTTATCTGGATGTTCAGCTGGTGAATGATAAGTTTGTGGATCCGTGGGGAACGCCGTATCAGTTCAGACTCATCAGGCAGAAAGATGAAAAAATACCAACGGATGAATTCGGTGTAGCCGTAACTTTTCCTAACCGCCATCGTCCGGCGGTGCAGTGAGGCGGATTGTTGTCGCTTCGCTCTGTGGAATGTAGGATGTGGAATGTTGGATGTGGTTTGTAGTTCAGGCTTCAGCCTGCTAGGATACGGGACACGGGAGGGGCATTGGCCTCGATGCCCTCTGTGAGTAACTTTAGTAGGCCCGACGGACAGCCTTGCCGAACGTGGATTATGGCCAGCACACTGAAGTGTGAACTACATACGTCGGCGCGTTCGTAGTACAGGCTTCAGCCTGCTACAAGACTATTTTTTAAGGATTCAGTTATGTTTAAAAAGTTTAGATGCAGAGAAAAGAGAGAACGCAAAGGTTCCGCGCTTCTTATTGTTCTTGGTTTTCTCACCTTCATGATGATCAGTGCGGTTGCTTTTGCCGTTTATATGCGTGTTGAGAGGCAGGCTTCCTCCAATTATCGCCATGCATCCAGTGCTCGCCATCTGCTGAATGCGGCCCTCTATCGTGCTATCGATGAAATCGACTCTGAGCTGAGGGCCACCACTATCAAAGGTGCTCCCAATAAGCGCAAGTTTCCTGACTGGCCGGGACGTGTGCGGAATTCCGCTGTGGTCAACAGCGAGAATAATGATAATGATGCCCGCGTGCTGAGCATGGATGCACTCAGTTACATTCCGGGAATTCTCGTTAATGATGTGAGAAGATATGCGGTGAAACCTGTCGATCCAGGGGCCAATAAAACTTATGAAGGGCCCAAATGGCGTGATCTGAGCATGCCGAATAAGGATATGGATGGCGAGCTTGCATACGGTGAAGCGGTTGTCGGTCGTTATGCTTACAGCTGTATTAATGTTTCTGATATGCTGAATGTGAACAGTTGCAAGGCCGCAGTGCGTGACGCCGACCGCCACCGGGTGAGTCTGGCCCATTTTTTCGACTCCCAGACCGACCGTGAAACATTTGACAAGCATGTGGAAAATACGGACAAACGCTACAGTACACTGAGCGATTTTTATGCGTGTATGTATGAACATTATGGAGATGAAGGAAAACCATTCAGTAGTCCCTATCATAATTATATTAATAATCAGGATGACTCTTATTTTGATTATGCTGACAATCATGTTCTGATTACCGAGGGCAAGGCCATGGCGGAACCGGTTGAGGTGGAGGCATTCAACCTTAAGGATGGAGCATTTGATGATATTACTGCTAGTTCGCCGACTCTTAATTCCAAGTTTTCAACAGCTCTGGAGGGTGCAGTGGCAAACTCAAGTGCTGATTTCAGCGGGAAATACCGTGAGTCAGCTTTTCCTGATCTTCTGGCCGATTATCTGGATGACGATAATATTCCCAGTAACTACAATGTGCCATCGGTTGAGATTGCTCCGATGGCGTGTCAGATTGAAATAAACGGGCCGCCGGCTTTTAACATTTTTGAAACGCGGGTGGAGGATGTTCATCCGGATCCAGGTGACGAGACCGTGATCTCGATAAACCTGAATAAACTGCCGGCAACGCTTGCCTGTTCCGTTAAAACCATGTATCCGTTTCTCCGCACTGATTATCGGACTGATGTTACAACTGATTTTGAGATCGATGTCAATGCGTTTCTTAGAATTCATTCCGAGGATGTCAATGCCGCGGGACCCTGCTCTGTTCCGCCGGATCCAATTACTCCAGGGGGGGGTTATTATGTAGCCTATGCAAACAATCCCTCGGCTAACAGTTTTACACCGAACCAGAATGTGAGGGCCGGAGGTTCACCTTACCATCTTGAGCCGATAGATCTGCAGGTTGTTCCGCTCCCGGGTATGCCCACCGCTCCCCTTGATATATGGAACAGTGGTGGTGGCGGTGACGGCACTTCTATGGATCCGCGATTTCCTGTGGGGAAAGCCATCCGTATTACGCTATACGTCAGTTTCCTTGGAATACGAGAGGCTGGCGGGGGTGCAGATCAGTATGTTGATATGGTTCCAACGTATATGGCTGGAGAGGCGCCTCCTGCAGGCACTGCTAATGAATTACAGATGCGATTTGACAAGAGGGTGACTTGGTCGCAGCACAGGCTCTACTTTGAAACAGATGAATCGGCTCCGTTGCAGGCTGGTTTTAATGTAGCCCAGGCACTGACTTTTAAATGGACAGGGCTTGAGACTCCTGATCCGCGTTTTAACTACAAGATTTCCAACTGGGTCCAGAGCAGTGCTCCTGCAGCTGAAACGCATAACCCTTCGACACAAAATTTGATTCAGGATGGAACTGGAAGAGATTCTGATATTTTTCTGAGTGTGTCAAATGCCGGGAAAATGTATTCCGCCGGAGAGCTGGGCAATATTATCCGTCCCTTTAAATATACTCCTACTGCTAATGAAGCTGTGGATTTTGCTACTTATGATTATTCCGCTTTTCTTAACAGAGCCGATAACGATAACGATAAAGATGCAATGTTCCGTACCTACCGTCTTTATGACCATGGAGACCCCGTCGGTGATCCCTCGACAAAACGGCATGATGACCTTTTCGACTGGTTCTACAGATCAAATGATGACGGTTCTTTTAACGGGGCGCGGGTGAATCCGCTTTCGGATATTCCTAAAGTTCTGCAGGCCGCTATTGAGAACGTTCCCCTTGATTATTGGCTGGTGGACAAGTTGTCAACTCATATGGAAGAAGAAGAATTCGACGATGCGCGCTCTCTCATTCAGAACAATAACTATACTGACCTTTTTTCAGAAAGTAACTGGGGTGAGTTTACTAACGGATGGATGAGCTGTCTTATCAACGCCCGGACCAATTCTACAATCAATACGGATCTGACCCGTAACATCAGGGATGAATACTGCACACATACGTATTTCGGCTGGTACTCTGACGCTTCAAACCTTAAGCAGCCCTTCGACCCTTCATCCGCGCCGTCAGTGATCGATCTGACATTTCCGCTGACTCTGACGAAGGAATTGTACGGCGTGGACCGTAAGATGCTCTATTCCTATACACTGGAGTCATTCTCCGACCGGCAGCAGCTATTTCTCTATTTAATCAATGCTGAAGCAACGGCGGCCTCATTCGGTGACCGTGCCCGTTCACTTGCCGGAGGCAGGGCGATAGCCCTTGTCTGGCGCGATCCCTACCCGCACCGTGATAATCCGGCATCCGCTCCGGATCCGGTCCCCGCCAATATGTATCCCGATGCTGATCTTATCTCCCCCTGGCACCAGTATCATGTGGAGGCGGATGACGGCCGATATTCGGA
>JAWOEI010000129.1:0-25721 GCA_046482825.1 Kiritimatiellia bacterium | reverse complement strand
CGGGTTCGGCAGGGTGTTACCGGGCGGGACGTCCATCAGGATGAACGGGTAGAACGTCACCCGCAACCCGCGCGCCTTCATCTCCTTTATTTTTCCACTCTTATCTGAACACCTATCACGGTGCATCCTATTTCCGCAGATGGCATGGCCTGCGTGACTGTAGCGGAACACTGCTGGTGCACAAGGCGACTCACCACTTTGATCTGCTTAACTGGTGGCTGGATTCCGATCCTGTGGAAGTTGTGGCATACGGCAGTCTGGAGCATTACGGCAGTAACAATCCTTTCCGTGGCGAGAAATGCCGTGGATGTGAGCATTTTGACAAGTGCAAATATCATTATGACATCACTAAAAGCAAGATGAATATGAATCTCTATGTGGCCAACGAAAAATACGACGGCTATATCCGCGACAGTTGTCTGTGGCGCAAGGAGATTGATATCTACGACAAGATGTCTGTCCAGGTCAAATATGCCAACAATGTGATGGTCAACTATTCCCTGACAACATACTCGCCGTATGAAGGAATGCGTATAGGTTTTAATGGCCACAAGGGACGTATTGATGCCTGGGACGGCATTCCCTGGCGTAAGAAGGAAAAGATAAACCAGGCCAGACTGCACGACCAGGAGATGTCACAGAGCGCCA
Organism: Kiritimatiellia bacterium; assembly: GCA_046482825.1. Lineage (GTDB taxonomy): Bacteria > Verrucomicrobiota > Kiritimatiellia > RFP12 > UBA1067 > M55B167. The sequence continues at coordinate 25,073 of JAWOEI010000129.1, read as the reverse complement.
AGGATGCAGTGCCTGAGTTTGAAGAGATCTTTGTTCATGACAATTTCGGCGGCGGTGAGCAGATCAAGGTGCCCAAGGGCAGAGGGGGACACGGCGGAGGAGACAAGGTGCTTCAGGACAGGATTTTCCGTAATCCTAACCTGCCTGATCCGATGCGCCATTCCGCAGGCACACGTGATGGAGCCTTCTCATGTATCATCGGAATTGCCGCACGTAAATCCATAGAAGAGCACCGTATGGTTAAGATATCCGAACTGCTGGACATCAAACCGCAGGCTAAACGTCCTGTGTGATCTGACAGAGGATGAAATCGTAAAGCTCCGGCAGCAGTGCCGGAGCTTTTTTTTGCAGCTCTATAGAATGGGCAGCCAGCTGATGAGTGGAAGTCGGGGGGCTGCCCGCAGTTACAGTTCCGCCGCTTTTTTTATTACCGGTGCCAGTATGCCGCATTTATCAGCATAGATGGCTGCCTCCTTCGCCCGCCATGTCTGAAGAAGCAGGAGGCAGTAGGCGATATTTTCTTCTTCCGTGCGGGGTGGATCTATCCAGTTGACTTTCTGTTCGGCGGAAAGTTCTGCGATTCGGAAATCAATCGAACGGCCATTTGCTTCAAGAGTGACGATTTCATCTTGCACCTTTACAGGAATGACTTTACGGGGTTTCCCTTTGAAATTCATGACCAGTGGTTTTCCGGTATTTCTGTGCAGGTGTTTTGATACAAGCGTTTCCGCAGAAGGAATGTTATTCAACATATCTGTCAGTTGCTGTCTGCCTGCCAAAACAGGGTTCCGGTCTGAGACTGCCTGAACAGCTGCGCTGATATCGCCCGCTCTGAATTGCCGGGCCAGATTGTCAATTAAACCTGCAGGGAGATGCATTGCCGGTGCGTTTGGTTCTGTTTCTTCAGGCCGGAGAATGTTTTGGTCCGGTTGTGTTTTTGCCGCCGCCCGAGCATCAGTTTCAGGCATGAGCTTTTCCGGATTTGTTATGCTATGATTGTTTCTGTCCGGAAGCTCAGTTTTATTTTCCGGGCTTGTCTGTATAACTGATCTGAACCGGAATACGGCAGCCAGCCAGACAATCAGAACAGCCCACAGTAAGAGCTGCGTTCTGATCATGTGACTTTTCTCATCGCTTTTGTGGTGATGACTGACATGTCTGTCTTGAATATCTTCGAGATAGCGGCTGCGTTTTTTTGTTTTAAGTCTGATGGCTGGAAGCTGTTTTTTGTTGTTTTCCGCCGCCGCCTCGCTGAAATCAGGGGTGATAGTGCTGACGGCATCAGCATTGTTCAGCGTCTTGCAGACAGGCTGCCTCTTTTCCAGGAGGCAGTGCAAATCATGATGAAGCTCTTCCCAGTTTCCGTAGCGTTTGGCAGGGTCTTTCATCATCATTTTATGAAGCAGTCGGGAAAAATCGACAGGGATTGCAGGATTGATACGATGAGGCGGAGGCAGAAGGCCACATGTCTGTTGCCTGAGAATATCCCTGACAGCCAGATCCTCAAAAGGGGCTTTTCCTGTGGACAGATAATAAAGCAGGGCTCCCAGTGCGTACATGTCGCTTTGGATGGAGAATTTGAGGTTGCCGGCGGCGTGTTCCGGAGATATGAATGAGGGAGTGCCCAGAAGCTGTCCTTTATCGATTACGTTGGAATCGAAGTCAGGGGAATCAACGACAGCGAGGCTGAAATCCATGAGTTTGGCAATGCCGCGTTCATCGAAACGGATGGTTTTCCCTTTAATGTTGCGATGAATAACTCTGGAAGTTTCCCACAGCTGCCTCAGAGCGCTGGATACAGATGTCGCCACTTCAAGAATATGGTGATAATCCATAGGCCCGTTTGCCGCCACAATCCTGTCCAGAGAATCGCCTTCGATATATTCCACAATGGCATAGTGCAGATTTTTTTCGCTGACAATGTCGAAAACAGCTGCCAGAGATTCACATTTGATCTTTGCAAAATGTCGGGCAACCCGGAGAAAATACTCCGTTTCAACCGGATTTCCGGACGGTTGTTCCTTCAATATAACGATAAATACTGAGCGTTCCAGTGTCCGTTGAACCGCTTTCCATACGTAAACCCGACTGGTTTCCTCAACAAGTTCAAGCAGATCAATGCCGTGGGCTGTTATTAATTCTTTATTCACTTGCTGTTCTCAGTAATCCGCGTTTACTTTTTCGTTGCCTTTATATACTTTTTCTTTCAGTTCTTTCTTGTATTCATGGAATCTGGATCGGAGAGATGCATTGGACCCGCCGAGAATCTGTATAGCGAAAAGAGCTGCATTAACCGGACCTGCGCTGCCCAGTGTCATTGTGGCAACCGGAATTCCTGATGGCATCTGAAGTGTCGCGTAGAGAGAATCCAGTCCGTTCAGAGCTCCTCCTTTGACGGGAATGCCTACAACGGGGAGCACTGTATGCGCTGCGATAACGCCCCCCAGATGCGCGGCTCCGCCAGCGGCGCAAATAATAACCTGCAAGCCGCGTTCTTCAGCCGTGCGCGCATAATCAGCGGCCAGTTCCGGTGTGCGGTGAGCGGATATAACCCTGACTTCGAAGGGCACATTAAATTTTTTGAAAATGGATGTCGCGTTTTTAATCAGCTCCCAGTCGGAGTCGCTGCCCATAACAATGCCGATAAGCGGTTTTTCAGACATAATCAGATCCTTTTTTTGTTTGTTTGCTGACTTTATATAAAAAACTTCCGAAGCTTTGCCGGCAGCAGTCTCAGCGGCTGAATGCACGGTGGGCGATGTCTTTTCGGAAATGAGCCCCTTCAAAATGAATTCTTTCTGCAACTTTATATGCACGCTCAACTGCGGAACGCAGATCAGATCCCAGTGCGGTTACGGAGAGAACCCGTCCTCCGGATGTGACAATGTTCCTGCCCTCACGTTTTGTGCCGGCATGAAAAACCACACAGCCATCCATTGCGTCTGCCTCTGCAAGTCCGGTAATCGGTATTCCTTTGGAATATGCACCGGGATATCCTCCGGAAGCCATAACAACAGTTACGGCGGAATCCCTCTTTACGGAAACCATTGATTCTTTCAGATTGCCGTCTATACACGCTTCAAAAGCCGGGATAAGGTCGCCGTCTATCCTTGGAAGCACAGCTTCGGTTTCAGGGTCACCGAAACGCGCATTGAATTCCAGAACATTGATTCTGCCGCCGGAAATCATCAATCCGCCGTAAAGAACGCCTTTGTAGGGGGTACCGCGCTTTTTAAGTTCTTTTATAACTGGCAGGATAATGGTTTCTTTGATTACAGGCAGCATTTCTTCGGGAACCACCGGTGCGGGGCTGTAAGCTCCCATGCCTCCGGTGTTGGGGCCTTTGTCATTGTCATACGCACGCTTGTGATCCTGTGAGGATGGAAGGAGAACCGCGTTTTCGCCGTCGGTCAGCGCCAGAATCGAAGCCTCCTCTCCAGCGAGATATTCTTCAATCAGTATTTCTGATCCGGCTTCGCCGAATCGGGAACCCGTCAGCATTTCTTCTATTGTTTCAACGGCTTTTTTTCTGCTTTCTGCAATGATAACACCTTTGCCTGCGGCCAGACCGTCCGCTTTGATGACGACAGGCAGACCGTATGAGTCGAGAGCCGTAACGGCTTTTTGCACATCGGTGAAGGCTTCGGATCTGGCGGTAGGGACACCGGCGGCTGCCATTATTTCTTTAGAAAACTTTTTACTGCCTTCAATGGCCGCCGCCTCTTTTGACGGACCGAAAACACGTAATCCTATGGCTTCAAATGCGTTGGTGATACCCAGACAGAGGGGTATTTCGGGGCCCGCAATAGTAAGATCCGGCTGGTTTTTCTCAGCCCACTGTGTGAGTCCGCTAATGTCATCAGGTGCAAGAGGAATGTTTGTTGCTATGGACTCCGTGCCGGCGTTGCCCGGAGCACAGAAAATTTCCGGTGCTGCTGAATCAAGATAAATCCGCCATGCGATTGCGTGTTCACGGCCGCCACCACCTACAATCAGTACTTTCATGCCGGATAAGATACGTTAAGGTGCCGAATTTTTCAAGAGTTTTGAGTGTTTCAAAACATATTTATCTATATAAACTGAAAACGGCAGTTGTCATCTTTATAATTATATGTATAGCCTATACTGATTATTTTGATTTGACAGGGGTAATTAAACTGAATTCGCTGTACAGCTTTGCCGGTATTTGATAAATTACTAAGTGAACTGACAGCTTTCAATATGAGGTATGATGATGATTACAAGAAAGATATGTGCGTTGATGATTGGTTTGTTCTCTGTCTGCGGGCTATATGTTTTAGCAGATACGGTTGATGTGCCGGATACATACGGAGATACAAGCAATACCTTCGATGTTGCTGAAGGTACGGTTGTTGATACCAACGGTGTATTGATCGTTTATGAGGGTGAGCTTTCCCTGACTACCAACATCGTTGCGGAAACCGACAGTGAGGGGAGACTTCTGGCTTCGACGCAGGTGAATATTGAAATGACTCTTTTTACCGAGTTGCCGGAGGTTGATCTTTTTACCAACGCACAGGCTACGGTAGTCGGTTTGCTCAACGAAAGTTCCACAACAGACGGAACGCTGTATGCGCTCGCAGATGTGGATGGAACAGCAAGCTGGGTTCAGCTGACAAACAGTGCGACTTCGACACCGATGGAGATTGCCGCAAACACAACTAATCTCATTACTGTTGTTATGCGATATCCGAATGAGACGTACACCGATTATGAATATACGGTTGCGATCTCAGAATATGATTCCCAGACCAATGAGTCCGGAGAACAGACTGTTTCTCAGACTTTGTCTTCTGTAATTCAGGATGAATCGCCCTATGGTATCAATGAAATTTCTCTTGTGGGAGAAGGTGCGATTGCCAGTCTGTCCAGTACTTCAGGTGATCCGGCGCCTCTGTCAGCCAGTGTTGATTTCGCTGTTTATCAAAGTACGAACGGTCTGTTTGTTGTAAAACTCTACACCGTAGATGAGAATGGCGGAGGCAATCTGGATGTATATGCGAAAATCGACGATCAATGGGTGCTTCTCGGTTCTGTTCCCGCAGACGGGTCAAATGTTTATACCCTTACAGTGAGCGGACTTACTCTCGGCGAATCTTATTATTTCAAAGTAGTTGACGAGGAGGACCGTACCCATTATTCACAGGATACGATTACAGTGAAGAATATAGAGATGAAGGCGGTAAGCCTGGATCTTGATACATTCACAATAAAATTCAATGCTGAAGCGAACAGAACTTATCAGGTGGTGATATCCCCGGATCTTTCCGCTCCCCTGTCAGAATGGGAGGTGGAGTCAGTCGAGGTTTACATACCGGCAACCTCAAGCTGGAGCAGCCCCATGACGAGATTCAACGGTTCTTCGGAAGGGACGACACATATCCGGGTTCCAAGAAACGCTGCTAAAGCATTCTTTAAGATTCTGATGCTGACCGAAGATGAGCCAGCTTTAGGAAATATACCTTGATTCCCAAATGCCGTAAACAGGCTGAATTTTTATCAGAGAGCATCGGTTTAAACCGATGCTCTTTTTTGTTTAATTACTGTAAAAATATATTCTCGCCGCTTTTTAAGCTGGGTAATGCTGACGAAATAGCTTTTCGTTGCTGCCGGACATCTCTACTGTTCAGCCGGCAGACTCAGAGCTTCACGCAGATATGTGAAAAGTAGCCCCCGGGGTGTAAAACAGCCGGTGAATAGAAGAGTGGCCGCGGAAACAAACAGTATCGTCCGGAATTTCATCATTTTCCCTTCAGCGGATCATACTGAATGGCTGTCGCCCGACGTTTGAGCCAGAATTCCATAAAGTTTGACTGAAATACCTGCATTTCAAAATCCGCGAAAACCAGTTCATTGGCTTTTTTATATTCAGCGGTTGCAGCCAGGGATGCCGCATAGTCAGAAATAAGCGACTTAAAAGGTGTGTTTCTTTCCTGCGGCGCGCCCTTCTGCAGATAGTAGGCCAGTGCCCAGGCAAGTGCGTAATTGAAAGAACGTCCTTTTGCGCTTCCGCCGCCTTCGTAAAATTCTCTGTAGTCCATTTCGAACATCAGGGGAATCAGGGCGGTGGCTGTTTCTATGTTATCGAGGAGCAGGGATAAACGTTTCGGGTCTTCTTCAAATGTTATTGTTTTGTTTGAGTCTATGCGGGCATTTTCAAAAAAACAGGCGTGCCCTTCATTCAGCCATGGCGGCGGGGTCAGCATACCCCATGCATATGATATGTACTGGTGAAAAGATTCATGGCGCAATGTCCGCATGATCTCTTCTGTGTGAAACTCCTGCGTTAATGCAAGCTCGCGTCTTTTAGGCATCCATATACCGCTTGACCACTTCAGTTTATTACCGACATGTCTGTCATAATCGCTCTTGAACTGGAAAATGCGTATCAGTGATATGTCATGTGTGTCGGTTAGCGGCGGAAGAAGCCTGCGGTATGATTCCTGCAGAATCGGCATGTTTTTCTGTATCCGCTCAACAAGAGACTTTCCCAGATCAGTATTGACATCGGACAGAATGATGTATCCGTCTGTTTCCGCATACCACCACTCTTTATAGTTTTCCACGCTTTTACGGGCTGCGGTTCTTACCGGATGATCAGGTTGGTCAAAGTCAATAATGCCTTCACGTGACGTATCAAGCTCGCTCGCGAAAATCCCATCATCCTTAGATGATGCCGGTGCCTGTTTTATTTCAGCAATCCAGTTGTCTTCAAAATCCAGTTGCAGTTTTTCCGGGTCTTCAGCTCCGTTTGTATGTAAAATGACGCAGAACCAGTCGAAGTTGCGGGCATTGCCTATGCGGCGGGGATGAAATGCGTATACAAGCCTGTTGCTGTTGTCGGATGGATAAAAGTATATCTCGCTGAGAGCGATAGAGTTGATATTCAGCTTCTGCGGTTCATAGAGTTCATTTCCGCTGAAATCACTGACCCATTCGTGAATCATTTCCGGCTTGTTTCCGTCAATCTGCCAGTCACTGTCCGCACATCTTACAGCGAACTCGTCACGTGTTACATAGTCCTGCTGAAATGCAGGGAGGGTGTATGTGATTCTTCCGAGAAACAGCATGTTGCCTTCTGCATCCTCCCAGCGACCTTCATGTTCCTGACGATACCAGAGATCAAAAGGGGCAAACCTGTCTTCACGGTGAAGACTTCCTTGTATTTCTGCAATATATGCATGGGCTTCCGGCATCTGCAGGGGTCTGGGCTTGGAACGTGCCAGCGGCGGAAGCATCAGACCTATATGCGGATAGTTTTCCGTTCGACCGAACTCAGGAGCTGCGTATGACATACACACAAATGCCAGGAAAAATGAGACTGAAATTATCCTTTTGTTCTTCACTTATATCACTCTTTGACTATTTCATATACAATTGTGGCATTATCTTCCATTACGGCTGTGTTTACATCGAAACAGAGTCTGTTGTCTGTAACGGTTACAGGCAGTTCGGATACCCGTCGGCCGCCTGTTGTGAGCGCATACACCTTATAACCCTCTGTGCTGTTTAATGCAAGCTTTATCGAGGCCCTGCCTTTGCGTACTAGATGTGGCAGCTGGCCCCATTTCAGAAGTGTTTTCCTTTCTGGTTCCACATATTGTATATTCGTGTTCTGGATGTCCGTCAGGTGAGTCAGAATCATGCGTGAAGAACCGGAGACCGGTCTGCTGTCCACCGAACTCACCCAGACTGTGGCCGCAGTTTCCTTTATATCCGCCGTAACAGGTCCCGCTTTCAACAGACCTCCTTCGGTGAAGCCGCCACAGGTTTTTTCCGTGTCGATTATGAATGTGCCGGTTTCATTGTTAATAGAAAGCGCCTTGTTATCTTTTACCAGAGATTCCACTTTTCTTTCCATAAAGGGGATAAACTTTCTGTTGGCTCTGAACTGTTTAAAAACGTCAGGATAAATGCCTGTGCTGTCATATCCTTCAGGTTCCGTTCCGCCTGCCTGGATTCCGACTTTGCGGCTCCATCCGAGAGCGGGCCAAAGGCTTTTGCTCAGATAATATGTGTTTTCAGGTGATTCGAATTTGTCGGATGGCAGATATATAACAGCGGTTTTGCTGAGAGGCTTTATGTCTTTACGCAGGAAAAGGCAGATGGACGCGCGTTCCGCCGCTAGTGACAGAGGATCTTTCAGCATGTCGAAATAGCCCATCGGCGACGGTTTCATGGATTCAATGGCGGGGCCGCTGTGACTGTAGGCAAACCGCCACAGAATACTCCAGTCCTGCAATGCCGCAAGTGTTCCGCAGAGAATGCCTCCTACGCCCCGGAAACGTCCCGGACCCGAATAATTATATTCTGAAATGGTGAATGGCTTGTCAAAGTGACGCATGTAGATTTCACGGCGGCAACCGAAGTTATCATTTTTAACAGGATTTCTGTTTGGACAGCGACTGGGCAGACGCCACTTCTGAACGAGAAAATGGGGGTGGTCCACGTAGAAATGATCATCGATGTAATCGTATGTCTGAGAACGGACAAAGTGATCGGACGGATAATGGCTCCATCCGTTTGCATTGGATATCAGCGCTTTACATCCCAGTTCGTCCCTGAGGAGTTTTTTAAAGCGGTTGACCATTTCGATTTCTTTGTCACGGAAGAAAAGCAGGAATGCTGCGCTGTGGGGGTCAGGACTCCCATGACGAATGCCTCCTGGAACGGTATCCGGTATGGATGAATATTTATCTGGATCAGCCTTCTTTTTTTCCGCCAGCCATTTTTGCCAGGCCTGAGTCCACTCGGGTATTTCCTTGATGATATCGTAGGAGTTCCCGAAATTGGCTTCATTGAGGAGGTTGATCCATGCCAGGGCAGGTTCCTCTGCATAGGACCGTCCTGTATGAGGATTGACATGGGTTAGCCAGTTGGTTACATATTTTTTGAGATTATTGAAGGCCCCCTCATGCACGGGGATAAGCTTTTTATAGGTTCTGGAAGGTATAATGCCCGGTTTATCTACGCCTATAGCTTTCCACGGAACTTCACGGGAGACATAAAGGTCGGTTGAAATATATATTCCCTTTTCTATCAAGGCTGCCATCAGACCGTCGAATTTCTTCATGTTTTCTTCGTTCAATTCAGTGGCATCCTCAGATCCCTTTGTCATTATACGCTCGTGATGGTGAACCCTTATCGTATTGTAGCCTATTCGGGCTAGGCGTTCGGCAAGTTTTTCGGCGGCTTCCTGTTCGATGTAGTTGGCGGAGAAACAGAAGTTGACTCCGTAAAATCGTTGAGGTGTCTCCGGTTTGTCTTCAAATACGAAGTGTGGACCTTTGGTTGTGACATAGCCGTGTTTGCCGGCCGGGGCGTCAGTGAATCCGAAATCCGAAAAATCCAGGGCTGAGCCTTTTGCTATCTCCAGTTCAACATGCAGCGGCGTCCATTCCTCACCTGCAGTCAGTGTTACCGGTTCCGGCTGTATATATGATATTTCAATAGGGGATAAAAGAGATACATTCAGATTGACCGTATGAGTTTTGCCCTTTTTGAATGTGAACTGTTTTATCTTTCCGATGCGCAGAGAGTAACAGTTTGACCATTCGCGGCTGTCCTGTATGTAAACGGAAGTTTCCTCCGGGAAATCAAAGCGTATGGTCCGGCCCTGATGGGTGGTGATAGTCAGACAATGTGTGCGATCGTACATCAGAGTCATGTCTTTATACGTTTTCGGCAGAATCCCTTTTCTCCCGTTACAGCTCCAGCTGGCACCTGCAAAAACGTCAACGGGAAGATTTGCCCCGATATATAGCTTGTTCAGCTTGATATCTTCTTTTGCTGTAAAGGTGTACTCAGCGTTGACTGAATTTTCATCCTGTTTGAAAATTGCGGTGCCACTGATTTCTTTTTCGCCTTTCGGACTTAAAGTGAATTGGATTGGATCGCCCGGCTTGATTTCATAAGAATCCGTGACGGAAGAACCGTGATGCCACTTCTCGGTATAATATTGCGGGCGGAGACTGATTTCGGGTTCAGTGATTGTCAGAACAGCATCCGGGGATGCTTTGATATTCACTTTGTCAGCAGCATGCATACTGAAAACCAGCATCCCGATAAAAAGAGTTGAAATCCCTGATTTTAAACTTGTTCTGCAGGTGTTGATTATCATTTGTGTCCCCCCTGTTTTTTATGAGCTTTTAAAGTTTCGCTCTGCATTCGTCGTTGTTATGAAAAACTTGCGTTGTAAATCTGTAATTCCGACAGGCCGCCTGAAGATCCGGAAAGCCTCCCCAGGGCTGTTCGCCGAATCTGCGCTTTTCAGGCTGATAGTTTTTATCCGCCTTCCGTGATGCGAAAAATATAATGAGGTTTCTTCCTCATTAATTGCGATTTAAAAATACCATCAGCTGACATACTAAGCAACTATAAAAATATACCCTATTGAGCGGTGTGTTGCCCCCGGAGATATGTCCAGGACGTGCGAAGTGCTCCCTCCTTCGCTTCGCAAACGGAACTACGGCGGATATGCCGGAGTGCGGCAACTCTGATGCCGCACTGAAAAGGCCGGTACGGTTGGCCTTATGTGTGACCCGTTTTCATGTCGCAAGCGGCATTACGCCGTGGCATGGTAGGATCGCACATTTATAAGCGCAGACGGGGGCTGCACACTCCAAAGCCTGCGGGAAAGAGTCCGAAGACGGCAACTATAATGTCAACTCACTGGTCGCGGCTGTTGTTTCATTTTCGATAATTTTGTAAACCTTGTCGTTTTCGCGCACCTGCTTTTTGCAGAGTATTGTAAACCAGTCACCTTTGTCCGCGTGGTCGAGATGTGTTTTATCATGGCGCATGTCATCTGCCGTTAACTCGGCAATTCCGGATGTGTGGCCGTGAATGGCAAGTTTGTCACCCGTATCTACAGGATTGTTCTGCACATAGATATCCGCTACTTTAGCCTTTTTATAGTATTTTCTGACCACGCCTACATGCAGTTTCTTTGTTGTCGCCTGGTTAAGGGTTTTGTCGGTCAGCTGGTTTTTCCCCGGCCGGCCGTGATAGAGCCCGTGACCGAACTCGCGGTGATAAACCCTCGCGCATTCAGATTTCAGCTGTGCTCCGAGTTCTTCAGTGAAGGAACCATCCAATACCGCGTCTAAAGCTTTTCTGTAGGCACTTACAACGGTCTGCACATACTCAGGGTTACGAGCACGGCCTTCTATTTTGAAGGAGGTTATGCCAGCCTCCACCAGTTTGTCCATAAAGGTTACAGAACACAGATCCCGGGCGGAAAACACTGTGTGGGGGGTTACAATAAACTCGGCGTCAGCATTTTTCCCTTCACGGAGCTCCTTGACATAAAATCTGCGCCTGCAAGGTTGCTGGCATTCGCCACGGCTTCCTGATTTTCCGTAAGCATCATGTGAGAGCAGGCATCGCCCCGAAACAGCCACACAGATTGCTCCGTGTACAAAGGTTTCAATTTCAACACCGGATTCTTCCGCAATTTGCTTCACTTCATCCAGAGTACATTCGCGTGCGAGGACAATACGTGAAGCGCCCTGCTCTTTGAGAAATCTGGCTGTTGCGGTGTTTGCGCATGACATCTGAGTCGAAATATGGAAGGGAATGCCCATCTGTCTGCACAGAGTTATGACAGCCCAGTCTGAGACAATAACTGCGTCTGAGTAGGGTTTGATATATGTGAGTATTTCCTCTATCCGTTTTTTTTCATCTTCGAAGACAATTGTGTTCAGTGTGATGTAGAGTTTAACTCTGTTTTCGCGGCACAGGACTGAAGCCTCCACTAGTGATTCGCGTGTGAAATTACGGGTTGACGCCTGCCGCATGTTGAACCCCTCTATGCCGAGATATATCGCGTCAGCACCGGATTCGATCGCCACCCGTAATGATGCCATATCTCCCGCGGGAGCTAGAATTTCAGGTTTTTTTATCATTCAAAATATTTCCGTATGAGTGGACTGAACTATAACTGATTTTTCCTTGGCGTGAAAGCCGCATTTATTATCCCGCCATCTGTTATTCTGATCAGTGTCCTCTCAATAATACGGTTTGAAATAGGCACTCAGCAGTTTGATGTTTCCTGAGGCATTGGCCGGCCACAGACGCGTAGCGGTTCCGGATTCCAGCTGTTCTTCAATGTCATCCGGCAGAGCGGAGAGAAAATCCAGTCCGGTCATCTGTTCAATTTTGTCGATGGATACGGTTTTTGTGCGCGGAAAAGCTCCGAATCCCGTTTCCTGTTTCATGTATATAGCCATAGCGTAAAGTCGGTTGTTATGCTGAGCGAGGGCAATCTTGTAAAACCCGGCGGGTATGTTGATCCCGGAGGGAAGTTTCTTTCTGTTTCCGGTTGAGTGCGCACCAGTCAGGACGTAGATATCCCCGTATTTTTCAGGCCATATATCAGCGATCATGTACTCCATTCTGCGCCATGGTCCCCGGTTTAGTCCCGCTTTCTGAGGGCATATGTTGGATAGCAGAAATGTCTCTTTCTGTGCTTTACGTCCATAACAGGTTGTGATGCCTCTGTTGGGAGCCATGTGGCCACGATCATACCCGGATTTATAATAATCGTCCGGGTTCGGAGAGTTTTTTGCACGGAAATCCTTTTTGAATGAAGGTCTGGAGGTCTGTTGACTGCGCTGATCGTCGTGTATCTTGAGTGCAACCCATACGGGGTGGCGGAGTTCGGGAGAGTAACATACAGTGAATCCAGTTCGTTTGAAGTACTGCACATCATTTGGAACCCCGCGCGGCATGCCTCCGCATACAACCCCGTCTACCGGCAGTTTCCCCTTAAACTCCACAGAGCAGTCGCTGCCGGTGAGACCGATGAAGTCGGTTATGGATGCCGATGTGTTGCTCAGATAATATATTTTGTATGTCAATGAATCAGGTAACAGGTTGTAGAGCCGTGACTGGGTTGAGTACGGCAAACGGGCAAACCAGTTAAGTCCGGCGAAAACAGCAATGAATAGAATTGTGATTTTGCGGAAAATGCGTCTGGTTTTTATCAGTCCAAAAAACATACTCAAACTATAGCATATTTTGAAGCGTCGGAAATACGTGAACTCTTCAAAGCATAGTTTATCACGGATTTTCCGGTATTTGTGCACTTTCGCTTATTGGATTTCTTGTTGACTGGAAGCGGGTTCAGCCTCGTTAAAATCCATTAAAATCACTGTTCCTGCACAACCGGATTTGTCAGTTTCCCGATCCTTTCGATTTCGATGGCAACCTCATCGCCTTCTTTAAGATATGTTTGCGGATCGCGTGCCAAGCCCGCACCGGAGGGGGTGCCTGTGAAGATCGCTGTGCCAGCCGGGAGTATAGTGCTGCCGCTGAGGAATACAATCAGGTCACGCACACTGAAGATATGATTGGCCGTTGTGGAACTCTGACGGATTTCCCCATTGACTGTGGAACTCAGTTTCAGCGTCTGCGGATCAGTAATCTCATCCGGTGTTACCAGGCATGGCCCCATAGGCGCGAAGGTTGCAAAGGATTTCCCGCGACACCACTGTCCGCCTCCGAAATCCTTTTGCCAGTCCCGGGCTGAGACGTCATTGCCGCAGGTGTATCCCAGAACATAACCCAATGCGTTTTCAGGGGTTGCGTTTTTGCACTCTTTCCCGATGATAACAACGAGTTCGGCTTCGTAATCGACCTGCTGACTTGCCAGATGCGTAGGGATTTCAATCGGATCACCCGGATTCTGAACCGCTGTCGGCGCTTTCATGAAAAGAACCGGATAATCAGGAATCGGCAGATCGAATTCAGCGGCATGATCTGCAAAATTGAGCCCGATCGCAAAAATCATAGACGGACTTACCGGTGACAGCAGTTTGTCAATTTTAACTCTTTTTTCGCTGAGGGTATATTCCCCGAAAATATCGCCTTCAATCAGCACAGCTTCAGTTTCTGTGATTAAACTTCCATAAAATGCTTGTGTTTCTCCCCTGGGTATAAATCGTGCAATCTTCATTTGTTTTTCCCTTTTCTTGAAATTATCCGGATAATCTTGATTCAAAAGCTCCATTTTCATTAATATCACATCTGCAAGCGGGACTACGGCGGGACAAGTTGGTTGTCTGTCTGTGCGTACGCACCTGTCTGCCTGACAGGCAGGCGCAGACAGGCGGCCGGAAGCAGTTTTGGTATAACAGTTGTTAGAGGAAATCGACTTCATCGAACGAATCGAGCGTAAGGCATTTCCGCACGTCAGAACTCTCACATTCCGGAACTTCAGAACTCCTTCAATGCCGCACGCCGCTTAATCGCGCAGGCGAATGCGCCGTCAGTCCCATCGTTAAAAGGAAGCTTTTCCACACTGCTGACGCTAGCGAACTCAGGATTGTCTTTAATAAAACGTTCAACCAGCAGCGAATTTTCTTCAGGTTCAAGAGAACAGGTGGAGTAAACCAGTATTCCGTTATGCTTTAAAAGTTTCGATGTGTTATTAAGAATCGAGCGCTGGGTTCGGATCAGCCTTTTCAGGCGTTTTTCACTCCAGCGCCAGCGTGCATCCGGACGCCGTCTTAAAACTCCGCTGTTTGAACAGGGAACATCCAGCAGCACTCTGTCAAAGAGTCCATGTTTTCTTTTTACATCTTCCAGGTCGAGAGTCAGATCGGTCTGCTCTACCTCCACGTGTTCAAGTCCGGTCCTTCTGAGGTTTTCACGAATTGTCGTAATGCGATCTTCACGCAGATCCAGTGCCAGAATTTTGGATTCATCCGCCCGCCAGGCAATCTGTACCGTTTTGCCGCCCGGTGCGGCGCAGCCGTCTAAAACCGAGAGACCGGGTCTCAGTTCCAGAAGTTCAATGGCTGTTGCTGTTGCAGGATCCTGCACAATAAATTCGCCCTCCCTGAATCCGGGGATGTCTGAAACTCCTGTGCCGCGCGGAACCTTTTCAAAACGGGATTGTCCGTTATCATCCGGTCTGCCAGTGATGAATGTCTCAGCAGGGGTGTTGTTCCAGTCGCAGAGTTTTTCCACTTCTTCAGACGTGTAACGTGCCATCCACCGTCTGACGAGTTCTTCAGGGTGCGACTTGCGTATAGAAAGCGGTTGTTTCTCCAGTTCCCTGAGAAGTTTTTCTCTGGAGCGTACGATGTTGCGCAGCACGCCGTTAATCAGTGAAACGGATGCCCTTGAACGTGCTTTGGCCGCCTCGACTGTTTCATTGACCGCCGCATAGTCCGTGACATCATCCATAAACATGATCTGTGCCGCACCGAGAAGTAGGGCTGCAAGGGTTTCTCCCTTCGGAACCTTCCTCATAAACTGCTCCAGCACCCACATAAGTGAAGCATAGCGGCGTATGGTGGTATAGGTCATGTCGGTGATGAAACCGCGATCAGGTCCCGATTCAATCAGACGGTCAGGGAAATCGCGGTTTACCAGCCAGCGGGTGATAATAAAAACGGTTTCTTTACGTGTGTTAGACATAGCTGGAGGATGTTAGACTGGTTGTCAGCTCAGAGGTTTAAATTTTATGCGTGTCGGCCTGTCGGCGGCATCGCCCAGTTCTTTGCGTCGCTGTTCATGATAATCCGCGTAATTTCCTTCGAAAAAACGTACTTTACAATCACCTTCAAAAGCGAGAATGTGCGTGGCGATACGGTCAAGGAACCACCGGTCATGGCTGACAACGATTGCACAGCCGCCAAAATCCATGATGCCTTCTTCCAGTGATCGCAGTGTAGCCACATCCAGATCGTTTGACGGCTCATCAAGCAGCAGCAGATTGCCGCCGCTGCGAAGCAGTTTGGCCAGATGCACCCTGTTACGTTCTCCTCCTGAAAGAATACCGACCGATTTTGACTGCTCAGCCCCTTTGAAGTTAAACCGGCTGCAATAGGCGCGTCCATGCATCATTTTGCCTTTTGCCAGTTCAACATACTCCGATCCGCCTGTGATTTCCTCGTAGATGGAATTGTCCGGATTCAGAGCATCCCTGTTTTGGTCAACATAAGCGATCTGTACTGTCTGTCCTGTTGTCAATGTTCCTGCAAGCGGTTTTTCTTCTCCTGTTATCAGCTTGAAAAGGGTTGTTTTACCTGCTCCGTTGCCGCCGATAACTCCTACGACTCCGCCGCGGGGCAGGTCAAAACTGACATTCTCAAAAAGCAGTCTGTCGCCGAACCCCATACTGAGATTATCCGCTTTGACCACAAGATTACCCAGTCTGGGTCCCGGCGGAATCCGTATGCTCAGCTCATCTTCACGCACATCAACCTGTTGTTCCGCCAGCTGTTCGTAACGTTTGACGCGTGCCTGGTTTCTGGCGCGGCGTCCAGATGGATTGGTCCGCACCCAGGCGAGTTCGTGCTCTATCATGCGTCTGCGTGAATCAGCCTGTTTGGCTGCTCTATGCATCGCTTCCTGTTTCTGTTCGAGCCAGGCTTCGTAGTTGCCTCTGTATGGATATGTGTGTCCGCTGTCGAGTTCCAGTATCCATTCAGTCACATTATTAAGAAAATAACGGTCATGTGTAACCACAATCAGTGTGCCTTTGAATTTCTTCAGGTAGGTTTCCAGCCAGGCTACAGATTCCGCATCAAGATGGTTGGTCGGTTCATCCAGCAGCAGCACATCCGGGGCTGATATGAGCAGACGACAGAGAGCGACACGTCTGCGTTCCCCTCCCGAGAGAGGCTTAACCGGAGCATCGGAAACAGGAAGACGCAGCGCGTCCATGGCCTGTTCAATCTGGTTGTCTATGCTCCAGAGATCCCTGTTGTCTATGTAATCCTGCAACCGCCCGAGTTCATCATTGAGTTTTTCACTTTCTTCGTCACTCAGATCATCGCCCAGAAGTCCGCATATTTCATCATAACGGTCCAGTGCCGAAAGAGATTCAGCAACACCTTCTTTTACACATTCGATAACTGATTTGTCCGGATCAAGCTCAGGTTCCTGCGGAAGATAACCGACTTTTGTGTTTTTAGCGATCTGACAGCGTCCCATAAATTCGTTGTCAAGTCCGGCAAGTATTCTGAGAAGAGATGTTTTTCCTGATCCATTGGCTCCTATGACTCCTATATGGGCTCCATGGAAGAAAGACAGATTGACATCCTCGAGGATGGTCTTTTTTTCGTGCTGTTTAGTGACATCGATCAAGCTGAAAACATATTCGCCGGCCATTGGTATCCCTTCCTTCTGAGAAAATGCAGTATAAGTTAATCGTATATTGTCTGCGGGTCAAGCGGCTATTTTACGGCTGTTTTTCCCGATCCGCCTGTAGATACAGAAAAAACTGATTTTTTTCAGTTTATCTTCTTGACTAATTTAACCCACCTTTCTAATCTGAAAATGAAGCTGGCGGTTTTGAGGTAATTGTCTGTCTGCGGGTTGATACAGGAGAAATCCCGGATACGACGGTGCCGCCAAATTAATTATAATAAAGGGATACAAGTATGAAAATGAATTCACCGGTAGGTCATCTGTTGTTGAAAAAAGGCAGCGATATTATAACTATTTCTGCGGATGACACTGTATATAACGCCGTGAAAATCATGGATGAAAACGCAGTCGGCTCTCTGCTGATACTTGACGATAAAGGCAGTGTTGCCGGAATATTTTCAGAACGCGACTGCTTCCGTAAGGTTGTTCTTGAGGGCAAACCTTCTAAAGATGTGAAAGTCGGCGATGTTATGACAAAAAAGGTCATCTATGTTTCGCCGGAAAACACTGTCGATGATTGTATGGCGCTCATGACGGAAAAACGTTTCCGGCATCTGCCGGTAATTGATGATGACGGAAAGATACACGGTGTGATATCCAGTGGCGATCTGGTTAAACATGTGGCTAATGAAGAGGAATTCCTTATTCAGAACCTCGAGAAGTATATCCAGGGTTCCCTCTGAAAAGAGTTTCATCCGCACCTCAAGGGTTTAATGTCCGGATTTCAGCATTCTGCAGTTTCTGTTTTCTGAAATCCGGACACCGAGCACCTGACTTTGTTTAAAGCAGAAGACGGCACAGAGAAAAACTGTTTGTGCCTGGAGGTATATGACATGTCTACTGATCATACAAATGCTGCTGCCTGTACATGCGACTGCGCTAGCGGCGAGCAGCCGTCCGAGGCGGAGCTGATGCCCCGTCTGGATGAAGTTATCAATGAATATAAAGATAAAGACGGCGGACTGATTCCCGTATTGCAGATAGCCCAGACAATCTTCGGTTATCTGCCTGACGCGGTTGTCAACCGCATTGCCGAAGGTTTTGGCAAGAGTGTCAGTGAAGTGGCCGGTGTTATATCCTTCTACTCTTTTTTCACTCGGCATCCACGCGGGAAATATCTGGTCCGTGTATGTCTTGGAACCGCCTGTTATGTCAGGGGGGGCAAAGAGGTGCTGGAGGCGTTTAGAAAGAAACTCCGGATCGATGTAGGTGAAACCACGGAAGACAGGCTGTTTTCTCTTGAAGTCGGACGCTGTTTCGGTGCTTGTGGTATGGCTCCTGTAGTGATGATTAACGATGAGACATTTCAACGCGTCAAGCCGACGCGTGTCAGTGAGTTGCTGGCACAGTTTTTGGATGAAGAGGATTTGATTCAGGAGGGGGCGGAATAAATGAGTAAATGCAATATCCCTGAAATATGTGCCGCAGGCGACCTGGCCAGCCTGCGTGAAAAATTGAAGAAACAATGTGAATGCACCTCAGACAGCGACAAACAGCAGATTCTTGTGTGCTTTGGCGGTAGCTGTCTGGCCTCAGGAGCGAAAGAGGTGCGTGATGCTCTGCAGAGAGAGCTAGAAAAGGCCGGGCTTGCCGACAGCGTGAAGCTTATTGAAACGGGTTGTATGGGGCCCTGTGTGGCCGGTCCCGTTGCGCTGGTCGGAAAAGATCACACATTCTATCAGGGGCTGAAACCCGAGGACGCCCAGGAGATTGTCAGTTCTCATATTAAGGGCGGAAAACGTGTTGAACGCCTTATGATCACCAATGAGGAAGGTGAAGTTTCCGCTGCCTGCCGTCAGGATATGGATTTCTTTAAACGCCAGACACGTATAGTGCTGCGCAATTGCGGATGGATGGACCCGACACATATCGGTGAAACTATCGCCCGTGACGGTTATGCCGCTCTCTGCAAAGCGCTTACAGAAATGACACCTGATCAGGTTATAGACGAAATGAAAAAATCCGGTCTGCGCGGTCGTGGTGGTGCCGGTTTCCCGACCTTCCTTAAATGGAAGTTCGCCAAAGAGGCCGAGTCTGAGGTGCGGTACGTCCTGTGTAATGCCGATGAGGGTGATCCCGGTGCTTATATGGACCGTTCCGTGCTTGAAGGTGATCCGCACTCTATTATTGAGGGAATGGCTCTGGCAGCTTATGCCATAGGCGCGGAACAGGGTTATGTCTATGTGCGGGCTGAGTATCCCCTAGCGGTTGAACGCCTGAATATCGCATTGGAACAGGCCCGCGCCTGCGGGCTTCTGGGTGACGGCATTCTGGGTACGGATTTCTGTTTTGATCTGGAAATCCGTATGGGATCGGGCGCTTTTGTGTGCGGCGAAGAAACGGCACTGATAGCTTCGATCGAGGGTAAACGCGGTGAACCTCGTCCGCGTCCGCCTTTCCCTGCACAGAACGGGTTGTGGGGTAAGTCGACTGTGCTGAACAACGTTGAAACTTACGCCAATGTTCCGGCTGTTATTCTCAAGGGGGGAGAATGGTATGCGGGTATAGGATCGGCCGAAAGCAAGGGCACCAAAGTATTTGCTCTGGCAGGTGCTGTTCGTAATACCGGCCTGGTTGAAGTGCCCATAGGCACGACCCTGGGCGAGCTCGTTTACGACATCGGGGGCGGCATACCTAACGACAAGCATTTCAAGGCTGCCCAGATAGGTGGCCCTTCCGGCGGATGTATTCCGCGTCAGAATCTGAATGTTCCCCTGGATTATGAATCATTGGCCGAGCTGGGTGCCATTATCGGTTCCGGCGGTCTGATTGTAATGGATGAAGACACCTGTATGGTGGATGTGGCCCGTTTCTTTATTGAATTCGTGCAGGAAGAGAGCTGCGGCAAGTGTGTGCCCTGTCGTGTGGGAACGCGTCGTATGCTGGAAATTCTCGACCGCATCTGTACCGGTAAAGGAGAACTCGAGGATATTGATCGGCTGGAAGAACTGGGAAGATTCATAAAAAGAGCTTCGCTCTGTGGTCTCGGCCAGACAGCACCGAATCCTGTGCTGTCGACAATACGGCATTTCCGACAGGAGTACGAACAGCATATTATCGATAAACACTGTGAAGCCGGGGTCTGCCCCGAGCTGGTCCGCGCACCCTGTCTGAGTGCCTGCCCCTGCGGTGTAAATGTTCCCGGTTTTGTTTCACTGGTGGGCGAGAAGCGGTATGAAGAGGCTCTCAAACTTCATCGTGAACGTAATCCTTTCGCATCGGTCTGTGCCCGCGTCTGTTTTCATACATGTGAAGATAAGTGCCGTCGCGCGACTTTGGACGCACCTGTTTCTATCCGTGCAATCAAGCGTTTCATGGTGGATCAGGAGAATACACCGCAGGTGCCGGAGGTGCGGGACAATCCTGAAAATGCAGGTAAGAAAATCGCTGTTGTCGGTGCCGGTCCGGCAGGCCTGTCTTGTGCCTACTTCCTGGCCCGTCTGGGCTATAAACCTGTTGTTTTCGAGAGTGAACCCCGGCCGGGAGGAATGCTGGTTCAGGCCATTCCCGCTTACCGTCTTCCGCGTGAGGAACTGGCGCGTGAAATCCGTATGATAGAGGATCTGGGAGTGGAAATACGGACAGAACAGGCACTGGGTAAAGATTATACCCTTAAGAGCCTCAGGGATGAAGGCTATGAAATGGTTTATCTGGCTGTCGGTGCCCCGCTCGGTGTTGATCTCAGTATTGACGGCAACGATGCTGACGGCGTGACTGAGGCAATGAGTTTTTTGCGTCGGTACAATATTCGCGGCTCAGTGCCGGTCGGTGAACGCGTGGCGGTTATAGGCGGCGGCAACGCTGCTATTGATGCCGCGCGTACCGCATTGCGTCTGGGAGCCGAGGAAGTGACGGTCATCTATCGTCGGACACGCGGACAGATGCCGGCGTATGCGGAGGAAATTGAAGACGCTGTCGAGGAAGGCGTCAGACTCTGCACTTTGCTCAACCCCGAAGAGTTTGTTGTTGAAAACGGCAGGGTTACGGGGATCAAGTGCCGTCCGATGAAACTGGGCGAATTCGATCGTTCCGGCCGTCGTCGGCCTAAGGACGATGAGTCGGTTGCATCTGAGATTATACCTGCCGATCAGGTAATTATGGCTATCGGTCAGGCATTGGATCAGACTATGATTACCGGCGATGTGGATGTTGAATTCAACGACAGCGGCTGGGTTGCGGCTGATAAGCGTGACGGTTCCACATCAATCCCGTGGCTGTTTGCTGGCGGTGATGTTGTCACCGGGCCATCTTCGGTCGCGGAGGCGATCGGTGCCGGTGAAAGAGCCGCGGTTGCGATGGATGAACGGATGAGTGATGAATCACACGCTTTCTGGCGGGGATATTGTGATCATGGTGTTGATTTTGATCCCGACGCTGAACCGTTGAATTACGCTCGTGAAAAACTGCCGACAATCGCGGTAGATAAACGGCGTCATAACTTCAACGAGGTGGAACAGCCCTGGAATGAGTCCGTCGCTGTTCGTCAGGCTAGGCGCTGCCTGCGGTGTGACTACGGCAAACAGCCCTGTGAATTCGAATAGAACCGTCGGGCTTGCCCCGTTGTCAGCAGACGATCTGAGATGTGTCAACCTACCGGAGACTTTAAAAATGATCAATATTACTATAAACAATCAGGAACTTCACGTGCCTGAGGGGACTACAATCCTCGAGGCTGCTAAAAAAATCAACGTTCACATTCCCACTCTCTGCCACATGGAGGGGCATGAGCCCATAGGGGCCTGCCGTGTATGTGTGGTCGAAGTTGAGGGTTCCAGAACTCTGCAGGCAGCCTGTTCAACACCGGTGTCGGAAGGGATGGTTGTGAGAACCCACAGCGCTGAGGCGCGCAATGCACGCCGCAATGTTGTGGAATTACTCCTCTCTGAACACGACGGCGACTGTCAGACCTGTGAACGCGGTTCAGATTGTGAACTGCGCACACTGGCCGAGGAAATGGGAATCCGTAAAATTACCTATGAAGGGAAAAAACCCGAGGCCCATACCGATGATTCCACACCCGGTCTGGTGCGGGATAATGCCAAGTGTATCAAGTGCCGCCGCTGTGTAACGGTTTGCAACGAGGTTCAGGGAGTGGGTGCTCTTTTCCCGCAGAACAGAGGTTTCGATACAGTTATCGGCCCGGCGTTCACACGTGATCTCAGTGAAGTCGCCTGCGTGCAGTGCGGTCAGTGCGCCGCTGTTTGTCCTGTGGGTGCTATCACTGAAAAAAACAGTATTCCTGATGTCTGGAAAGTCCTGGAAAACCCGAATCTTCATGTGGTTGTCCAGACTGCTCCGGCAATACGTGCCGCTCTCGGAGAGGAGTTTGATTATGAACCCGGTACCCGTGTGACAGGAAAAATGGTGGCGGCTCTGCGGCGCCTCGGATTCGATGCAGTGTTTGATACCAATTTTGCTGCCGACCTGACGATTATGGAGGAGGGGACAGAGCTTCTGACACGTTTGAAAAAGGCTTTGGTGGATAAAGAGGAGATATCTCTGCCGCAGTTCACCAGCTGCAGCCCGGGATGGATCAACTTTGCGGAGTTTTACTATCCGCAGTTCCTCCCGAATATCTCGACCTGTAAATCCCCGCAGCAGATGTTCGGGTCTGTTGCCAAAACATATTATGCACAGAAGATAGGTGTCAAACCGGAGAATATGATTGTTGTGTCGGTGATGCCCTGTACAGCCAAAAAATTCGAGTGCCAGCGTCCGGAAATGAACGACAGCGGTGTGCAGGATGTGGATTTTGTTCTCACAACCCGTGAACTTGCACGTATGATAAAAGAGGCGGATCTTAATTTCAGAGAGCTTCCGGATGAGGAAATGGATGCTCCTCTGGGACTTTCCTCGGGAGCAGCGGATATATTTGCCAATACCGGCGGTGTGATGGAAGCGGCCCTGCGTACGGCTTATGAAATCGTGACCGATCGTGAGTTGCCCATGGAAAATCTGCATATCAAGCCGGTTGCCGGTCTGGGGGGCATAAAAGAGGCATCGATAACCATCACTGATACTGTGAAAGAATGGAGCTTCCTGGAAGGTGTTGAACTCAGAGTTGCTGTTGCCCACGGGCTAGGCAATACCAGGAAAATACTCGAGCATATAAAGAACAGCGATGGCATACCTTATCACTTTGTTGAGATTATGACCTGTCCCGGAGGGTGTATAGGCGGCGGCGGACAGCCCCGTATGACTGATGATTCCGTTCGACTGAAACGTATTGCTGGCATATATGCGGAGGACGAAGGTAAGAAATTACGTAAATCCCACGAAAATTCTGCTGTACAGACATTGTATAAGGATTTTCTAACCGCGCCGCTGGGAGAAAAGTCCCATCATCTGTTGCATACGGACTATAAGGCTAAGAAAAAGACCGTTGAAAATTAAAGTTGCCCCGCTAAGCGGGACCGCAACCAAACTTAGATCATCGAATAAGCGTAGCTATAATTTCAAGATGTCTGGTTGAGTTCTCAACAGCGCAGCTTTAGTAAAAACGCTGTGCGTTTTAAAAAAGGCATTGCAAAGGATGCGTAAGCGTCTTAACTTTGACCTACTGGTCTGCCACCGGTGATCATGTTATAACGGGTGCATGAAAAACAAAGCAGAAAAACCGATAAGCTGGGGCGCAGACAGTACTCAAAAGATGAGCGCCGGAAACTGGTCAGGAGATTTGAACGCAGCGGGATGACGCAATCCGCTTTCAGCAAAGCCAACGGCATCTTCAGCACCACACTCTCGGGCTTGATACGTTCATTCGGACGGAACAGGAAAAAGGATTTCCCGGTTGAGTTCGCCGAGGTGGAGCTGCCATCTGTGAAATCGTAAATCAGTGCTGAACTTGTCTATTCCTCCACAATCGGGTTTGACATTGAAACATACCCGTCAATCGCTATTTTCTATTTTTCGGTTTGACCCCAACGCTGGCGTAGATGCAAAACATCGGGGAGGGTCTTTCCAACAAAATCCTTGCCCGTGAAGCCAGCATGAGTTTAGCCGGTTTTGAACGCATGTTCAAACGGCATTACGGTTGTTCACCAGCACGATATGTAACGGAGAACCGGATTCGTGAAGCATCACACAGGTTGCTGCAGTCTGATGAAAGCATAGATGTGATAGCGGATGCAGCCGGATTTCCCAACCGGGCTTATTTCAGCAGGGTCTTCAAGAAAGTCGTCGGGGAATCCCCGGCGGCGTTCCGGTGCAAATCGGGGTCCATCTGCAGAAGATGAGAATGCGGCGTACGCAGTTGATGGTTGATAAGGATTCAATAAACTCTGTGATTGCATAAATATGCAGATTATGATATATATTTATGTATGCGAACAACCATAGATATGCCTGATAAGTTGATGTCCCGGGTTAAGCAGGTTATTGCAAAGCGTAATATTACCTTCCGGACTCTGGTTATTGATGCTCTTGAGCAGTCGTTAAATGAAGATAAGCCTCCTTTTGTTTTGCGGGATGCAGCGGCCGGATATAATGTGCATGGCAAAGGCGGTGTTTCTTCAAAAGCCATCAATGATGCAATTCTCAAAGAACTGTCAATCCACAACTAGGCCTGCTTGTACTGCTCGACAAAGCGTGTTGTTTCAAATCTCAAAGAACTGTCAATCCACAACTGCGATTGGACTTTGACAGCAGCGGACAAAGTTGTTTCAAATCTCAAAGAACTGTCAATCCACAACGTTTGGCTGTCGGGGTTTTTTGGGCCACGGTTGTTTCAAATCTCAAAGAACTGTCAATCCACAACTTAGGCGTGATTGATTTTGATAGCGATGTGGTTGTTTCAAATCTCAAAGAACTGTCAATCCACAACTGCGATTGGACTTTGACAGCAGCGGACAAAGTTGTTTCAAATCTCAAAGAACTGTCAATCCACAACG
>JAWOEI010000026.1:0-23591 GCA_046482825.1 Kiritimatiellia bacterium | reverse complement strand
TGGAGATGAGCCGCGCTTCGCGAAGCTGCCGCGCATACATCGCCACCGTCTTCTCCGGCATCGGCAGAACCTGCGCCAGTGCAGGGATCAGTTCGCTCAGTTTGGCCATGTGGGCGGGCATCTCCTTAATGTGTTTTAGACCGTAACTCCGAAACATCTGGCGCACAAGAGGGTTTCGGTGTAAAAGTCGGAAACGGGAGTCCATCCCGGCCGCTTTCACCTCGCCAATGCGACAGATGCATGGCAACACACGAGGCTGACTGGGGTTAAGGCATTGCCAAAACGAGGAATTGTATGGCCACGATCCGAAAGAGAACACTGCCCTCGGGCCTGGTGCGATGGCAGGTGGATTTCACCGACCAGGTCGGAAAGCGCCGCTCGAAGCTGTTTCCGCGCCGCAAGGATGCGGATGTCTATCTGGTCAAGGTACGCTCGCTTGTGGCCAACAACACTTATCTGGCTGACAACGTATTTCAGACCTGGTCTTTTATCGAACGTATTTATTTGAGCATAACTAAATAAATAAAACTATAGATATTTGCACAATAATAATTATCTCTTTTGCGCAAAATAATTCAGACAGCTGAATGGATTAAGGAATTTTAAATACGGCAAAGCCTGTCTCCGCCCGCAAGCGGAACTACGCCTGTTAAAAATAAGCTTAACATGCTGATCGGCGGGACTTACCTAACCGGCATGGAGGGAGCAAGGTTTTTCAGATCAGTCCACAAAGTGCCTTCACCTGCATGTATAATTCTGATGCCTACTTCGGGGTTGAGTTCCTCCACAAAACGAAGCTCCGCCAAGGCGGCAGGATCTTTGAACACCTGTGCACGCAGTCTGCGTCCGAGAGCTTCTTCATTTCTGACAACAAAGTCAGCCTGAACCTCGGCTTCACCGGACACCCTTGTAATCTCCGCCTGCACTTCAGCTTTTTTGAGATTGATCTCCGCCACTTCCAGATCAGCACCGGCTTTAATTTCCGCGGATTCCTTTCTGGTATTAGCCGCAATAGTGGCAACCTCTTTTTCTGTTTCCTGTTCCACTTGTTTTTTCAGCTGATTAATCAATGCCTCTTCTCTGTTGAGTTCCGCCTTCTTGCGGGCAGTCTCCTGCCAGGCCTTGTTGGTGAGGTCCTGTTCCTTCGATACACTGGCCATCTGAATCGGCTCCAGAATCTCTGCAGGCACTTCGACATGACGAATAATCGCGTTATGGACAACGATGTATTTTTCTTTCATAACTCTGGTGAGTTCCGCTGTCAGGTCTTTCTGAAACTGCTGTCGTCCCTCTCCATCGATAAAATCACGGGCGCCGTAGCTCGACCCCTTGATGCGGGAAATGGAAAGAATCTGCGGCAGCAGTATTTTATCCACAACAGCTGGCAGATCACCGTAAAACATGTATATTTTTGAAATATTTTCCGGCAGCAGTTCAAACTCAACAGTCATATCCAGCAGAATCTGGAATCCATCGCGTGAAGGAAATTCCACAAAACGCTTAAGTCCGAAAGCAACCGACTCCGGAGCCGGTGTAGTAGCAATGCTTCTGCCGGAGGAAGCAGGCCGGGTGTCTTTGTCAAGTTCCTTCCGTTTACCGCCCACAGTCAAAGAACTTCTTTTCAGCTTATTACGGGCACTCTTGGACAGACTCTGTATATCCTCGGTAATAGCCCGCTGTGAAACAAAACCTCGACCGCGGTTCTCTTCGAGATATTCGTTCCGTTTCTTCTGCTGAGCCCGGATAGTGTTCTTCTGCAGAGAATCCAGGGCATCGCTTGCACTGGCGATCTGACTTTTGGTAATAACCACAGAGCCGGAACGTCCGAGTATGGAAACCTGGTTCATACCTATCTCCAGCACGTCCACCTGATGAGCACGGTTATTGATATAATAAAGTCCTGGCTGGAGAACATTGCGCATTACACCTTTTTCACCCGGTCCGGCAAATTTGCCGGATTCAGCGGGAATGCCAGTCTGCGACGTAACCACACCGACATAACCGATGGGAATATTTATCACATCCAGCTTTGTCACCTGGAAGGCTTCGGGATTAAGCCTGTAGGTTCCGGGGCCGAGAACATCTTTCCATATCCCCTTACTGTCTTTATCCGCTGCAATAATCCTGCCGGACGGTAGCTCATCGCCGATCTTGGATGTCACTACGCCGATCTTGCCGACGGGTATAGTGACAGCTTTTTCGATACGCCAGTCGTTGAGAACCGGATTGCGCCAGTGGCGCCCTTCGGGCAGAGGTATGCGCTGGACACCTTTCTGTCCCGGTTCAGCCAGAATCCGACCCGGAGGCAGGGATTTACCAAATTTCGCGGTTACAATGGCCATGTGGCCAGCTGGTACATGTATGCGGCAGAATGTCCACATGCTTATGGCCCAGATACCGACGACAATCAGAGCCGGGATAAAAACGATCGAGATGCGTTTCATTCAGCACCTCCTTTCCTTGCAGACAAGACCGATGGCGGTTCAGTTCCGGGATCAGTCGATGGTGTTACATTGCCGTTTCGGGGAGTTGCTTCTCCGGGCAGCACCGCACCGGGCCGCGAAGCTGTTTCAGGATACACTTTTACAGGCAGTCCCAGCACATCCCCGTTGTTATCGGTTGCCAGAATACTTTGAATATTCGGCGCAATCTTTTCATAGAGACGTGCTCTTACAAAATCATTTTCATTATCATAAACGCCGACCTGCTGTTTCAGGACATCAGCATCAGCCTCATTTTTCTTTTCAACGACCTTGCGATCAGCCTCGGCCAGGGTCAACAGAGATTCAGCATCGGCGCGCGCAGCTTCCAGATGAACTTTTGCAACATCCAGAAGAGTCTTTGCCGCAACAGTTTTCTCGACCTTCTCCTGCTGCGCTTTGACCAGCATACGGATCTTTTCAGTCTCCGCGTTGACCATTTCTTTTTTCTGTTCCGCGAGGGCATTCTGTTTTTCGAGCTCCGCTTTGGATTTTGCCTGGACAATCTGCTGTTCAAATTTTTTCACTTCCTGTCGCGCAAGCTCTCTGTCACGGATGACTGAAGCAATCTGCTGAGGAACAATGATATCGCGAATAAGAACCGAGTTGAGTGATATACCCCAGGATGCGCATACGCTGGTCAGGAAAGTCTGGAGGTCATTCTGAAACTCCTGACGGGACTCGCCGACAATAAATTCCGTTGCTTCCTTTTTACTGCCTTCAATGCGGAAGAAACCGCGGGCACTCGGGAGAATCAACTTTTTCATGATATCCTCCATGTCTCCGACCTCATGGGTTAGCTGCGCCGCACGATCCACATTGACATTGAACTCGAGTGTTCCCTCGACAGTGACATTAAAGCCGTCCAGGGTAAGAAACATAATGGCTTCATCACCGGAAAACTCGAAACGCTGACTCTGTATATTGACGATAGATACAGCGTAAAGATAAGGGTTAAGCCTATGCGTGCCTTCTTTGAGTACCTTCTGTCTGACGCCCTTCCAGCCTTCACCGGCGAGAAAGCCCTTATCATCCGTGGACGGCGGGTCGGTTGATGTCAGAATATCAGCACCGGAAAGGGATGTCACAACACCGACATAACCGGGAGCGATTTTTATGTCATCAAATAGTTTAACTTCATAAGCAAAGGGATTTAGACGGTGTTTTCCGGTACCGAGAACTTCGCGCACAATTCCTTTATGATTTTCATCAGGAGCGATAATGGAACCACCGGACAGGTCTTTTCCGAATTTGCGCACAAGCACACCGAATTTACCGGCAGGGATATCAGTCATTCTGATGATATCCCAGCTCCAGATATAGGGATTCCTGAAAAAACGACCTTCAGGAAGAACATCCAGCTGTATTCCCTTATAATCATCGGATACGGCAATTATTTCATCTATCGGCAGGTTTTTACCGGTTTTTCTGGTCAGTACGGCAATCTCACCGTTACCGGGTTCGATACGCCACCAGTACCACCACCAGCCAGTCCCGGCAATAATAAGACCGAGAAGAAAAAGGGGTATTACAGAGAGTGCGGGAGACATTTTAGGCATGGTTTTTCCCCCGCGGCCTCCTCTTGACGAACTGCGCGCACTGCGGCCGCGGGGCGGCGGCGGTGGCTGAACAACTTTGGCATCATCTATCATAACGGTTCTCCTTAGTCGCGAGCATAGGACACAATACTTATAGTTGTCAAGAAAATCAACTTATTCGGAAGCAACAATTATACTCCACTTACGCACGCAATCTTACTTTTTTTTTAATCCTTCATGCCTGAAATGCGGCGTTTGATCACCATTGCGGTCCGGCATGGAATATAAACCTTGATAATATTACAGCACTCAAAATCCCGGACATCGTTCATAAGCGGAAAGGTCTGGTCTGGATCAATACGCCCTAGTCCGCCGAATTCTTCGCGGTCGGTATCAAGCAGGAGCTGATATTTTCCCGGGGGCACGATAACGGGGTAATCGGCAGCTGAATTCACGCTATGAAAATTGAAAACAAAGATAAGCCCTCCCCGTTCAAAGACGAGGATTTTATCATTGTCGTTAACATACAGACGTCGCACAGCAGTATTCTCCAGCGCATTATATTTTCTGACCAGAGAAATCATTGCCTCATCAAATTCCGCAAGGCACCAGTAGTTGAGTTTATCATTGTCACGAAGCGACCATTGGCGGCAGGCGTACTTATATGAAAACCCGTTGCCTTCGCGCGGAAAATCAATCCATTCGGGATGGCCGAATTCATTTCCCATGAAATTCAGATATCCGCTGCCGCAGGTTCCCAGTGTGGCCAGACGGGCCAGCTTATGCAGAGCTATCCCCCGCTCGACAGAGATATGGGGTGTACGCCGTGTCATGGAATCATAGATGGCATCGTCAACCAGCTCAAAAAAGAGCGTTTTACCGCCGACGAGAGCCTGATCATGACTTTCGACATAGTTTATAGTGGCCTCTTCAGCACGGCGGTCAGTCAGTTCATGCCACAGATAGCCCACACTCCAATCTTCATCCCTGATATCGCGCACCAGACGGAACCAGCATTCGGGAACCCCCATTGCCATGCGGAAGTTAAACCCTGCGCCCATATCTTCAGGGGGCGAAGCCAAACCCGGCATGCCGCTTACATCCTCTGCTATTGTGATTGCATCAGGACGTATTTCGTGAATCAGACGGTTTGCAAGGCAGCAGTACACCCAGGCATCTTCATCCACTGCCGTATCGAAATACTGACCGTAATCGGTAAAATCAACCCCCAAACCGTGATGCAAATACAGCATGCTGGTTATACCGTCAAAGCGGAAACCATCAAACTTGAACTCATCCAGCCAATAACGGCAGTTGGAAAGCAGAAAATGAAGAACGTCAACCTTGCCGTAGTCAAAACAGCGCGAATCCCAGGCCTCATGCCAGCCGCGTATGCCATCGTGGAAATACTGATAATTAGAGCCGTCAAAACAGCTAAGGCCGTCGCGTTCATTTTTGACCGCATGGGAATGAACAATGTCCATAATAACAGCAACTCCGGCCTTATGGGCGGCATCCACCAGTGATTTCAGTTCTTCAGGTGTTCCGAAACGGGAAGATGCGGCGAAAAAGCTGGAAACCTGATAACCAAACGATCCGTAATAGGGATGTTCCATTATGGCCATAAGCTGGATAGTGTTGTATCCGGCCTTGACTATACGCGGCAGAATCTGATCCCTGAATTCCGTATAGGTTCCTATCCGGGTTTCTTCCAGCGCCATGCCGATATGGGTCTCGTAGATAATCAGACCTGAGGAAGGAGGTCGGAAATCATTAACCTTCCATTGATACTTAGGCGGATCCCATACCTGTGCCGCCTGCAGGAGAGAATCTTTATCCTGTACCACCCTCCGGGCATAGGCGGGTATTCTCTCACCACGTCCTTCCGGCCAGCACATTTCAAGCCGGTAGTACTGTCCGTGACTGATAGCTTCGTGGGGAACTGTCAATTCCCATACATCGCGTCCCTCAAGACGGTTCAGTTTGAAATCATCGTCCACTTTCCAGTCAGTGAAATCACCTACCAGCCATATATTCGATGCATGGGGAGCCCATTCGCGGAAAATCCAGCCATCTGCGGCATGATGGAGTCCGTAATATTCATGGGCACAGGCAAACTCTGCGAGTGATCCCGGAACAGAGGAAAGCTCCTCAATTTTATGATCGACCATATCCTGCCGCCGCCTGATCACATTGATATAAGGTTCAAGCCAGAGATCATCCAGAAGGCGTGATCTCTTAGAATTATCGGTCATTAGGCAACTCCTATCTTGCGGGTATCTCAATCTTCGACGGACTGACAACCTGCTTCGAAGGAAAAACAGGCCGGAGCGGAACTCCGCTAATTGAAACTCTTCACCAGCGGGCGGTCCAGCATTTTTTCGTAGATATTGATATATGCTTCAGCGCAGACATCGTGATTAAAGCGTTCAGAAGCCTCTTTCATTATACGAGTAATCCGGGCTTCCTTAACAGATGGGTCCTGCTTATAAAAATCCATAGCGCGGTTCATTGCCCAGAAAAGTCCGGAACTGTCGTAAACTTTAAAAACAAAACCGTTACCTTTTGCATCGTCACCGCATTCGAGATGTTCAACGGTATCATGCAGACCGCCAGTATCATGAACAACAGGAAGCGATCCGTAAAGCTGCCCGACCATCTGCGGGAGACCGCAGGGTTCAAAACGGGACGGCACAAGACAGAAGTCTGATGCGGCAAAGCCTTGTTTCGAAAGAGCCTGATCAAAATCGCAGACAGCGAGGCGCCCGTAAAGATCATGAAATTGCAGGATTTCGAAGAAGGGATGTTGAAAGTTGCCGCTGGCCACCAGAGCAACCTGTGCATTATCATCCGCATGCCGCTCAAGAAATTTATAAAGAATATCCGCCAGCAGCTCCGGTCCTTTCTGAACCGGATCAAGGCGTGAAGGCCAGAAGAAAAGCGGTGCGTCGGCATCTTCTTTCAGGCCGAGCTTCTTCTGAAAAGCAACTTTATTTCTGCGTTTAATCTCACGATGGGTTTCAGGATTATAGTTAAACTCGATAAAGGGATCGATTTTCGGGTCATCCCGGATATCGGCGGCATTGAGAATTCCGGCCGCGCATCCGCAGTTGAATTTATTACGCATCTCTATACGCAGGCTGTCGGGAACAAAATCATGCCAACCGTTGACTATCTCACGCAGGAAAGTGGGACTCACTGTGTTGATGAAATGAGCGGCGAAAACACCGCTGGCCTGCATATCAATCAGATTGTTGTTGCGCGATTCCTCATAGTTACGGGGTGGAAACTTAAAATACAGATTTGACCAGAATTCAGCTGCATCAATACCGCTGTCCTCGATCTGGGCAAGGGAGAGATCGTGAGTATGAATATTGTGAACGGTAAACAGGCAGGGAATTCCCATACGACGGGCGGCGGCAGGAATCAGACCTGTCATCCAGTCATTGCAGTGAATCAGATCAGGACGCACAGTCGGAATGATATTGTTGATCACCTCACGGGAAAAAGCAAGTGCCAGCTTGAGATTCTGTTCGCCATGGCTGTAAACGGTGTCGCGGTAATAAAAACATCTGTCCTCAGCGAGATGAATGCGTGAATCCGGCAGACGGCTTTTATAAACACGCAGTTCCTCACTGATAAGCTGTCCAACATCAACATGAAACATCCTGCGGTAGTGAGGCAGCGCCACATGCACATCAGCTCCGAGATCAAAAAGCGATGCCACCAGAGAAGCTGAAACGTCAGCAAGCCCCCCTGCTTTAGCATTCAGACGATGCGCCATATTTCCCATACCCGAAGGGAGATAGGTTATTTCAGGGGTGACGATAAGAACTCTGGGGCGTTTAGTTTTCTGATCTCTGATTTTTTTGACAGACATGCCAGGTCCTCTCCGTAGTCAATGCAGCAATTTGCCAGCAATTATAAAATCCGGTTTGGGTTGTAAATGTTTTCAATCGGCTTTCTTGTTCAGTTTCTGTATTTTATCTTCCAGTTCTTTACGTTCGGAACGCATTTCTGAAATCCGCGTTTCCAGTTTCTGAATTTCAGGCAGTTTTCCGACTTCCTTTTTGAGCTCTTCGCGCAGTTTAATAAGCTCAACCCTGAGCTTTTGGTAACGGCTTCTCAGTTTTTCGATTTCAGGAGATGAATATTTTTTATCAGACCATGATTTATCCAGCTTTTCCCTGATCTTATGAGACTCAACCATCAATACAGCACGCTCTGCCATGGCATCATTCAACTGCTTATTCTTAATATCAGATTGCGCTCCGGACGCCCCCTCAGACAAGGCTGCCAAAAACAGCAAACTGAATAAATAGTTCTTAATCATACGTAAACTCCTCAGGCCACAGGGCTATGATAATAAAATCACACATAAATACCAAGCGGGGATTTTTCCAATAACGAAAAAATCCCCGCTTGAAGGAAAAAACAGACAACAGAGCTGCCGGAAAAATCGAATAAACCGCTTTTTACATTATCCGCTCAACTACATGGTTTATCACACGCAGGATGTTTCATTCTTCATCCCCTGGCCATCTGCCTGCGCTGCTGGCGGGTTTGTACAACCTCCGCATCCTCGATGCCGTCATCTTTCTCAGGCGGATGATGCCTGCGGATAAGTAGCATCTGCACTATTGCCAGCACCTGACTGACGGTCCAGTAAAGAGAAAGTGCGGACGGAAAACTGTAGAACATGAAAAGCATCATCACAGGCATCATGATCATCATCATTTTCTGCTGCTGCGGATCGCCGGTGGACGGTGTCAGATAGCTCTGCAACGCCATTGTGCCCGACATCATAATCGGCAGGATATTCAATGCAATGGGGAGTGTATCCGCAAAAAGATTCTCCGGCTGACTCAGATCTCTGATCCAGAGAAACGAGGCATAACGCAACTCCACCGCACTCCTGAGAACCGTGAAAAGAGCTATGAACACAGGAATCTGAATCAGCATGGGAAGACAGCTGGAAAGCGGATTCACTTTATTTTCCTTGTAAACAGCCCAGGTCTCCTGCTGGAGTTTCTGCGGATTATCCTTGAATTTCGCCTGCAGGGCCTTGAGTTGCGGCTGGATTTCCTGCATCTTACGCATACTTTTCGTACTGCGATGGGTCAGAGGCCAGAAGATTATACGAACCAGAACAGTCAGCAGAATAATAGCCACACCGTAGTTAGGAATCAGTCTGTAAAAGAAATTCAGAGTCGGGACCAGCAGTTTGCAGAACCAGCTGAATTTGCCGAACTGCATGATCGCATCCATATTGCTACCCATTTCATTCAGAAGATCAATTTTCTTAGGCCCCACATAGAGGGTGTAATCGCGGGTGAAACTCTCGCCGGAATCCAGCAGGCGTCCCGGAAAACAGACCTTTGCTCCAAGTGAACTCAGGACATACTTCTCCTGTGATAAATCACGTTCCATCACGGCCTCATAGCCGCAGGTAGCAGTATCAGAAGAGAAAGCAGTCACAAAAAAACGTGATTTGACAGCGACCCATCTATGTGCTCCATCCATAGGCACAGAAATTCTGTCGGGCATACCGACAGCTGATTTCGCACCGCCGCAGCCGAATCCACCGGATGCTCCTATAAAACCGCGTGTCTGTTTGTTTTTATCCCAATGCATAACATCGGCATCTTCCTTATCCGGAAGAGCATCTATGGAAACGATATCATTCTTTGACTGGCCCCTGTACATCGATCCCATACAGACACTGTTTGTCCGCAGGGCCAATGCGGCCTCACCCCGGTTAAAATAGCTGTCAGAAACTTTAACCTGATAGTTGTCGAGCAGCTGCAGCTTTCTAGTAACCGTCAGTCCCTGCTCTGTAACGCTTTGAAATTCAACACTGCATTCATCATCACAGCGTTTGATCTCATAGGCGGCATTTGCAGGCAGACCGGGAATACCCTGCAGTTCAAAACCGGGATTATCGGAAAAATCGAGAATCACAGGAGGATTATCCGGACCAGCTTCTCCCGGTTCGGAATTATACTTTTTAAGCAGAACACTTTTAATAACAGCGCCATGTGATGAAAGCTCCAACAGCAGCTCGTCTGTTTCCACTTTGACAACTTTTTCCGGTTCATCGGGAACTTCTGTAACAGCAGGCTCTGCCGCAGCCGCAGGTTTCTTGAGCGGTGACTTCACAACGGGTGCGGCCTCTTCAACAACAGCAGTCTGATTGCTTGCCGCAGCGTATGACTGACCGTCCGGACGGCCACCCTCAGAACGTTCGGCATTCATCCGACCGCTGTACATCATGTAAACCACAAGTGCCAGCCCCATCAAAGCCGCAATAATTTTTTCCTGTCTGTTCATAATTTAAAAACCTATTTTACTGAGAAATTATCCGATCCGGCATTTGCAGGAAAAGCGGATTCATCGCGAGAACCGATTTCACGGGCACATTCCGCACTTCACATTTTACATTTCACGAAAGCTGATCTTCAGAAGCATCATCTTCCCTTTTCTCCGGCACAGGATCATAACCTGAAGCCCCGAAAGGATGACATCGCATTATACGTTTGAATCCCATCCAGGAACCTTTTATGACGCCGTGTATCCTCAGAGCTTGAATACAGTACTGCGAACAGGACGGCTCAAAGCGGCAGCAGTTTCCTATATGCGGTGATATTACAACCTGATAGAATCTGATCAGCAATGTTATCAGACCCACAATAATACGGCTGAAAAAAGCGATCATAATAACCCCGCTCTAGCCACGCCAGATTCCGGCACGTCTGCAGAGACCTGTAAAATCTCTGTTCACATCCTCCAGCTTCCGTCCCGCCATATTGCGCCGGGCGGAAAGAATAATATCTGCATTCTCCGCCAGATTCCGCCGATTCAGCCGGAAAGCCTCACGCATCAGCCTTTTGGCACGGTTGCGATCCACTGCCCGTCGGAAGTTCTTTCTGGAAACAACAACGCCGGCCCTGCGACCGGCGTCAGCTGCACACCTCACCCACATTGACATCGTATTCCCGTGCCAGGGGCGGCCTGCATTGAAAACCGCCCTGTACCGGGATGACTCGAGCCGATACATCCGGAACAAAACGGCCGAACTGTTTGAATTACGGGGATTCCTCATCTTTTCCGCCACCTTTGCCGCCAGGCACCCGCTTATCAGGCAGTAGTAAGGCGGGAGCGTCCCTTGCGACGACGGGCTTTGATAATGGCACGGCCGCTCTTGGTAGCCATGCGTGCACGGAACCCTATCTTGCGGGCACGCTTTAAATTTGAAGGTTGCCAGGTCATTTTCATTTGTCTAATCTCCTATAAATCTGTAAAAACGGCTTTTTAAAATAGCATAACACATCAGTGCGGTCAACGAGCGAAAACGTTTTTTAATGATAATTCCGGCTTATTTTCATTGATGTTTATTTTCACGGCATACTTTTTATCCGCGGATATACTCAACAGACTCCCGAAAACAAGTTATTTGCGCTTGTGGGAAAAGCGAATAAGTTGTATAATCTATGCCTTTATTTCGCATAACTGCGGCTTTACAGATTTTATCGGCCGCGCAATGAATTAATTAACATCAATTAACCTCTCGGAGTCAACAAATGATAGTCACCACAAAAGAACTCTTTCAGCAGGCATACGGCAAATATGCAATCGGCGCCTACAATATAAACAACCTTGAACAGACAATGGGGCTGTTTAAAGGAAATGTGGACAGCAAAGCCCCCTTTATCGTGCAGCTGTCCAAGGGAGCGCGCTCCTATACACATAAGCGAATGCTCGAAGCCCTCATGCAGACAGCCGATGAAATTTTCCCTGAGGCTGTCTTCGCTGTGCATCTGGATCACGGTGATGAGGAAACCTGCATGGACTGCATTGAATCCGGTGTTTACAGCTCGGTCATGATAGACGCATCCCATGAAGAACTCGAGAAGAACATTGAGATCACCAAACGCGTAGTCGATGCCGCCCACGCCAAGGGTCTGGTAGTGGAAGCTGAACTCGGACTTCTCAAAGGGATTGAAGAGGATGTTGTTGCCGCCGAGCATGTTTACACCAAGCCTTCAGAAGCCGAATATTTTGTAAAACAGACAAATGTCGATTCACTCGCATGCGCAATCGGCACATCACACGGAGCCTTCAAGTTCGCTGGCGAACAGAAGTTGCGTTTCGATATTCTGGAAGAAATACAGAAACTCCTGCCCGGATTCCCTCTGGTGATGCACGGTTCTTCCTCGGTTCCCCAGGAAGAAGTCAAACGCATCAACGAAGCTGGCGGAGAAATAAAAGGTGCTAGCGGTGTTGACGCCAGCCAGTTCCTTGACGCAGCCAAGCTGGGTGTGACAAAAATCAACATCGATACCGACGGAAGGCTTGTCTGGTGCCGTGTACACCGTGAATTCTTCCGTGATCATCCTGAGCAGTTCGATCTGCGCGGTCCCGGCAAGATTTTCATACCGGAATATGCCAAATTCATTGCTGAAAAGAACGTCCTTCTGGGTTCAGCCGGACATCTTGACGAAGTACGCGAAGCACTCAAATAATCTGCATTTCAAGGCGCATCCGGCATTTCCGGATGCGCCAGATCTTTATCAGACGCGGAGAAGCGCCTGACTTCAGTTTAAACTAAGGAGTAAGAAACATGTCCGAGAAAATAATGCTCGACGGCAATCAGGCAGCAGCGAAAATCGCGTTTGCCTGCAGTGAAGTTGCCGCTATCTATCCTATCACCCCTTCCTCACCTATGGGTGAATGGAACGACGAATGGGCCTCACAGGGCCGGAAAAATATCTGGGGAACCACTCCGCACGTTGTTGAACTGCAATCCGAAGGCGGCGCATCCGGTGCTGTTCACGGTGCACTGACAACCGGCGCCCTTACAACAACCTTCACTGCGTCGCAGGGTCTTCTTCTGATGATCCCGAACATGTACAAGATTGCCGGAGAACTGACACCGACAGTCTTTCATGTCAGTGCGCGTTCACTCGCATGCCAGGCTCTTTCTATCTTCGGCGATCACAGCGATGTTATGGCATGTCGTCAGACAGGTTTCGCCATGCTGGCATCCAACAGCATCCAGGAAGTTATGGACATGGCCACCATAGCCCACGCAGCAACACTTGAGTCACGTGTTCCCTTCGTACACTTTTTCGACGGCTTCCGCACATCCCACGAATTACAGAAAGCGGACGATGTAAGTGAAGAAACTGTCAGAGCCATGATAGACGATGATCTGGTGGCGCAGCATCGTGCACGCGCTCTTGATCCGGAAAAGCCATCAATCCGCGGAACCGCCCAGAATCCTGATGTGTTTTTCCAGGGACGCGAGGCGGTCAACAAGTATTACACTGCATGTCCTGATATAGTACAGAAGTACATGGACAGATTCGGTGAACTGACCGGACGCAAATACAAACTCTTCGATTATGTGGGAGCCGAAGACGCTGAACACGTCATCGTTATCATGGGGTCCGGCGCCGAAACAGCCCATGAGACAGTGGATCAGCTGGTTGCCGAAGGCGAGAAGGTTGGAGTAATCAAGGTGCGTCTCTACCGCCCGTTCGCGGCGGAGAAATTCGCGCTCACACTGCCCAAAACGGTTAAAACCATATCCGTTCTTGACCGCACCAAAGAGCCCGGTTCCCTCGGCGAACCTCTTTACAACGACGTCCGCACCGCCATCGGTGAAGTGATGCAGAACAAAAGCGTCGAGATCAGCGACTGGATACCTACTTACGGCGGTCGCTATGGTCTGGGTTCAAAAGAATTCACTCCGGCCAATGTCAAAGCGGTCTTCAACAACGCCGCTTCGGAAAACCCGAAAAACGGTTTCACAGTCAATATCATTGACGATATAACCCATACAAACATCGAAACAGCCTCCGATTTCGATCTTATTTCCAAAGGCCGTAAAGAGTGCATGTTCTACGGACTCGGTTCAGACGGAACAGTCGGGGCAAACAAAAACTCGATTAAAATTATCGGCACCGATACAGACAACTATGCACAGGGTTACTTTGTTTATGATTCAAAGAAAGCCGGAGCTATCACGGTTTCGCATCTGCGTTTCGGGCCGGATCTGATCCGCAGTCCCTATCTCTGCACAAAACCGGACTTTGTGGCCTGTCATCAGTTCTCCTTCCTGGAGAAATATGACATGCTAAACAAAATCAGAGAGGGTGGAACCTTCCTACTGGCATCTCCTTTCGATGCCGATGAAGTATGGGAAAACATGCCGGACGAAGTTGAAACCCAGATTATCGCAAAAAAACTCAACTTCTACGTAGTTAACACCCATAAGCTGAACCATGAACTTAATCTCGGCGGACGTATCAATACTTTGATGCAGACTGCTTTCTTCAAGATCTCCGATATTATTCCGGCAGAAGCCGCAATCCAGGCACTCAAAGATGCAGCTAAAAAAACCTACGGAAAGAAAGGTGATGCAGTTGTCCAGATGAACTGGAATGCAATCGACGCCGCGGCGAACGCGGTTGAGAAAGTCAACTATCCTGACAAACCGGCCGGTAAAATTAAAAAGCCATTGCTGGTTTCCGAGAAAGCACCCGAATTTGTTAAAACCGTTACAGCCGAAATTCTAGCGCAGCGCGGTGATGATCTGCCGGTTTCCGCCATTCCTGAAGACGGCACATGGCCGACAGCCACAACTCAGTGGGAAAAAAGGAATATCGCACTTTCCATTCCCGCGTGGGATCCGGATGTATGCATCCAGTGCATGCAGTGCTCTATGGTATGTCCGCATGCCGCTATACGCGGCAAGGTATACGA
Source organism: Kiritimatiellia bacterium (assembly GCA_046482825.1). Classification (GTDB taxonomy): domain Bacteria; phylum Verrucomicrobiota; class Kiritimatiellia; order RFP12; family UBA1067; genus M55B167. Next base: position 8,806 of record JAWOEI010000026.1, on the reverse strand, counting down.
TGCGTCGGAACTTGACAACGCACCGGAAACATTCAAATCAGCGGATGTCAAGGGGTTGCTCGCCAAATCCTACCCGGGCATGAAGTACACAATCCAGTGCGCTCCGGAAGACTGCACTGGCTGCGGCCTATGCGTACAGCGCTGTCCTGCAAAGAACAGAAAAGTTGAAGGCAAAAAAGCCATCAATATGGTTGATCAGATTCCGCTGCGCTCAGCTGAAGTTGAAAACTGGGATTTCTTCCTCGGTCTGCCCGAGGCTGACGTCAGCAAAATCAATCCCGTATCAATTCAGGGAAGCCAGCTCAAACGTCCTCTGTTTGAGTTCTCCGGCGCTTGTGCCGGCTGCGGTGAGACACCATACGTCAAGCTGCTTACCCAGCTGGCGGGCGACCGTCTGCTGATAGCCAATGCCACAGGATGTTCATCCATCTACGGCGGCAACCTGCCTTCCACCCCCTATTGCTCACGCGAAGACGGACGTGGACCGGCCTGGTCTAACTCGCTTTTCGAGGATAATGCCGAATTCGGATTCGGCATGCGTCTTACAGCGGACAAGCTGCACGAGTATGCCTTTGAATTACTCCAAAACATTGTTGAGGACGATAAATCCGAAGCCGGGCTGAAGGACGTTGCGAAGAAGATTCTGACCGTTGATCAGAAAACTTCTGAAGGCATTGAAGATGCGCGTTCTCTGGTTGCGGAACTAAAGTCCATCATCAAAAAAACCGTTTCTTCCGGCGACTGCGGAGAAGACTGTAAAACACTTAAGAATCTCGACTCCGTTTCCGATTACATCATCAGAAAATCAGTATGGGTACTCGGCGGTGACGGATGGGCCTATGACATTGGTTACGGCGGACTGGATCACGTTCTGGCATCAGGACGCAATATCAAGATTCTGGTTCTCGACACTGAGGTTTACTCGAACACAGGTGGACAGGCATCCAAATCCACGCCTATGGGAGCCATCGCCAAGTTTGCCGCATCCGGCAAACCGCAGATGAAGAAAAATCTCGGTGCAATCTCTATGACATACAAAAATATCTATGTCGCACAGATCAGCATGGGCGCAAATCCGGCCGCAGCGGTTAAGGCCATTGCCGAGGCGGAAGCCTATGACGGACCTGCGATTGTGATTGCCTACTCACACTGTATCGCGCACGGCATCAACATGACCAACGGTCTTGAGCAGCAGAAGATCGCAGTGCAGAGCGGCCACTTCCCGCTCTACCGCTACAATCCTGATCTTGCAGCCGAAGGTAAAAATCCGCTGCAGCTCGACAGCAAAGAACCTTCAATCTCGTTTGCGGAAACAGCTGCCAGCGAAAACCGCTTCAAACGGCTGACAAGTGTCAATGAGAATGCGGGTGAGATGCTGCAAAAGGCTGAAGCTCAGTTTAAAGAAAACTATCAGATGCTGAAAACTCTTGCAGAAATCAACAAAGATTAAGCTGCTGTAAAAATACAGCTGCAAAAAACTCCGGGCTTGTTCCCGGAGTTTTTTTATCCGAACATTACATAAACAAAGCTTAACTTTCTTGTTTTCCTTAGCAGGATCTGGGAAAATATTAAATAATATGCCTGAACTACCGGAAATCGAAACTGTTATCAGAGATATGAAAAACCGAGGAATTCGCGGCTGTTCCATTTCATCGGTTTATACAGGATGGCCGGCAATAATATCGGACCGCACACCTGATTCCTTCAGTCAATTCCTCCGGCAAAGTATAATCGAAGATGTAACTCGTCGCGGTAAATATATCATCATGCATCTGTCCGGCAGCAAACGTATGCTGATTCATCTGCGCATGACAGGTAAACTCTTCTTTCAGCCGGAAAACTACAAACCGGGAAAACACGACCACGTTGTTTTCTCTTTAAGCGACAGGCGCAAGCTGGTTTTTAACGATACGCGTAAGTTCGGACGCATCACTCTGTTTTCAAAAGACGAAGACAGCCCTATCTCAAAACTCGGTCCGGAACCCCTCAATCGTGAATTCACGGCATCCCAGCTCGCAAGCTCTTTAAAAACCCGCTCAAGACAGATTAAGCCCCTGCTGCTCGATCAGAGCTTTATAGCTGGCCTGGGCAATATCTATACAGATGAAGCATTGTGGGATGCACGCATCCACCCTGAACGTCTTTCAAAATCCATCGCACCGGATGAAGCAGAAGCCCTCTACAAAGGCATCCGCACCGTATTGCAACGCGGAATAAAGAACTGCGGAACAACTCTGGGCAAAGGCAGGACAAATTTTTACAGCGTGGCGGGACGCCGCGGACGCAACGCCGATGAACTCAGGGTATTCCGCCGGGAAGGCGAACCCTGCCCGGCCTGCGGAACCCCGATTAAACGAATACTTGTCGGCCAGCGCGGTACGCATTTCTGTCCGAATTGCCAGCGGCTCTAGCAATTACGTGAGATACGGAAGATTAGAGTAATGAAAACAGGAGAAAATATAACTCTCCCCGGCTTATTTTACGGACTTGAAGAATTCAGTAAGGGTGTTTACCATTGCACATACTGATGAACCTGAAACACAACCCCTTGCCTGCCTCAACGCAATCCTGCGAACGGCACGAAAAAACCACCCATAATGAAATTTCCTGTATTTGAAGCCATAATGCTTGTCTGTTTCGGCTTGGCCTGGCCGCTTTCGATAATCAAGTCATGGAAGTCACGCACCAGTAAAGGTAAAAGCATATTTTTCATGACTGTCATTCTCATAGGCTATATCTCCGGATTAACACACAAACTTTTCTGGATGAAAAAAACCGATGCAGTGATCTGGCTCTATGCTCTCAACGCAATGCTGGTTCTGATAGACATCATACTCTATTTCCGTAATCTGCGGATAGACAGAGGCAGGGACTGAAATTTAAGGGCCGGGAAGGATTAAAGATTCGGACGGATCAGGAGAATTTCACACGTAGAGAGAAAACCGCTGGCAATCAGTTTACAAACGGCACTTTTGAGAGCAAAGCCGAATGCAGAGTCGCTTCTCAGAGACAGTACAGCAAACCGCATTTAACGCAAGCTGTATATTTTTCTGTGTTATTTCAGAAAAATAAACGCTATTATCAGAATATGAAAAACTCAGTTTCAGGAACGCTTTTCGACCCTATCCGCAAAATAAATTACGGTGCGACTATCCGTATTTCGCCTGAAGGAAAAATTTCGGATATAGAACCTGACAGCAACCCGGATCCTGTTTATATTCTTCCCGGTTTTGTGGATGCGCATGTACATATAGAAAGTTCCATGCTGACGCCGGCAGCATTTGCCAGAGCCGCTGTATGTCATGGAACCGTTGCAGCCGTCACCGATCCGCATGAAATTGCAAATGTTCTTGGAATAAAGGGGGTGGAGCTTATGCTCAGACTTTCAAAACAGACCCCCTTTACATTCGGATTCGGAGTGCCTTCCTGTGTTCCTGCAACACCTTTTGAAACGTCCGGTGCGGAACTTGATCTGGATGCCGTCAGTGAACTTCTCTCAAGGGATGACATAACACATCTGGCGGAAATGATGAATTTTCCGGGTGTCCTGCGAGACGACCCTGCCGTTATGGATAAAATCGCGGCAGCCCGGAAAGTCAACAAACCTATAGACGGTCATGCCCCGGGTTTACAGGGAGCCGATCTTGATAAATACATTGCCGCCGGAATATCGACAGATCATGAAAGCCTGACTTTCGAAGAAGCATCCGAAAAAATCAGCAAGGGAATGAGCATAATGATACGTTACGGCTCGGCTGCCAGCGAATTTGAACATATGCTGCATCTGATTGCCCGCTATCCCGCACACTGCATGTTCTGCAGTGATGACAAACATCCGGACGATCTTATCAACGATCATGTCAACTCTATAGCGGCCAGGGCCTACCGCAGGGGCATTTCAATTCATTCCATTATCCAGGCGGCCAGTGTCAACCCTGTCAAGCATTACAACCTGCCTACAGGTCTGCTGCAGCTGGGCGATTCCGCTGATTTCATTATGGTTGAGAATTTCAACAGCTTCTGTCCCTCAGAGGTATGGATAAAAGGAAAATGTGTTGCGAAAAACGGTGAATCCTATCTCCCGTCCGGCACGCCGGAGATTCTCAATAATTTCGAAGCTGGCATAATACAGCCGCATGACCTGCTTGTTAAACCGGGTGACAACGCCGAATGCCGAATCAAAGTTATGCAGATACATGACGGCTCTCTGATCACAGACTCCATTGAGGCCGACGCAGTAATTGAAGACGGAGTTATAACAGCAGACCCTGAAAACGACATCATAAAACTGGTTGTTTACAACCGCTACCAAAAGCATTCACAACCAGCAGTGGCTTTTGTCAAAGGCTTCGGGTTACGGCGCGGAGCAATAGCATCCAGCGTTGCTCATGACTCGCACAACATCATTGCCGCAGGATCATCAGACACAGCTATAACAACAGCTGTCAACGAGGTGGTTCTTAACAAAGGCGGACTCGCAGTGGCCAGTGACAATGCAAAAACCATTGCCACACTGCCCCTGCCGCTCGCCGGTCTGATATCACCGGAACCGGCGGAAATGGTGGCCAGGAAATACTCAGACTGCGACCGTCTGGCCAAAATTCTCGGATCCCCCCTTAAAGCACCCTTTATGACTCTGTCATTTCTGGCTCTGCCGGTAATTCCTGAACTGAAACTCACCGACAAAGGACTTTTTGATGTGGGAAAATTCAGACATACGGGACTTTTTGTTGATAAAAATTGAACGTTCAACATTTCATGAGTTGGGGTAACACCATGATTAAAGAAGAGCGCAAAGTTTCACTCTTTGCGCTCTTCTTTTTCAACTCTATCCGTAATTCAAAAACCAAACTACGAAGATTCTAATTAAGTCAAATTGAATGTTCGCAGATGCGCCCTAGCCCGTACATCTTATTATTTGTTCTTACCGGGAACCGGTGCGACATTTTCCTTCGGCAGGACAACATCGCCGGCCTTTTCAAAGTCAGCTGCAGATGGAGAGCAGGCTTCCTTGTAGAAAGCCGGATCGTTATCTTTCGGATTAAGAAACTTGGACATCAGGACAGTCTGTCCGGTGTAAGCCGCAATACGGCCGATAATAGCTGTTGCACAGGAGAGAGCAACCTGCTCGCCTTCGTTGAGCACATCGCCGCTCAGGATGCCTTTGAGCAGATCTTCATGTTCATGCACATAGGGATTACCCGTATGGCCGCAGTCTTCCAGTTCCAGGTTAGTTCCATCCAGCAGTTTAACGCTTTTAGCTCCACCTATGAAAGCGCAGTTGTCTGTACGGAAATGTTCGCTGACATTACCCGAACAGCCGGAAATCTGACGGCACATGCTGGCAATATGAACTCCGTCGCCGTAATCAAAATCCACGCTGAAACAGTCATACTGGTTCCCGGAACGCCGACGGTGACGGGCACCGACAGCAGTAGCTTTCTCGGGAGTCCTGCCGAGAAACCAGTTGGCCACATCCAGCTGATGCACATGCTGCTCGACAATGTGGTCACCGGAGATCTCAAGCCAGTTCACCCAGTTATTGGCCATATAGCCAGCATTGGTATCTGACGGACGGCGATCCCGCACCCACAGCGCAGCCGTGTTCCAATAAACAGCACCGCCGGTAATTCTGCCGATTCTACCGGACTCAAGCAGTTTGGCCTTCTGCAGATAAACCCCCTGATGACGACGCTGCGTGCCAGCAACAATTGCCCGTTTTCTGGCTTCAGCTTCGGCTGATGCGGCGATAAACTGACGTACACCGGGACCATCAACGGCAACCGGTTTTTCAGCAAAAACGTGTTTGTCAGCCTTCACCGAAGCCTCAAGGTGCTGCGCACGAAAAGCAGGAGGCGCGGCAAGAATCACGATATCGCAATTGGTCTCGAGAACCTTCTTATAGGCATTACCTCCAACAAAAGTTTTATCTGCGGGAATACCGAATCTCTTTATGGCCTTATCAATACGATCCTGGAAAAAATCAGCCGCAGCTGTGATTTTTGCTTCATGTCCCAGGTTCTCTGCTGCCTGCATCAACTGCTTGGCGGCACCTGAACCGCGTCCGCCTGCACCGATCAGGCCGACCTTGAATTTCTTTTTTGCCCCCTGTGCGTTAACAATTGCCGGCGCACCAGCCATCATGGCTGAAAACACAGCCGATTTCTTCATAAATGAACGACGATTGTCCATATGTCTCTCTCCTTATTTTATTGCTTATTATACAAATTTACGCCATAGCCCACTGTTCGTTCAATATCTTGACCATATTCCGGATCAGGCGGATACGCTCCGGTTCAGGAACATTCTTTTTAGGATTGCCGGGATCCTTCGGCCATCCGCCTTCAAAGCTGACAGCTCCGCGATAGCCTATCAGTTTCAACCCTTTGAATCCATCCACATAATTGTCGGCTTCGGGGAACACTCCGGGAATGATACGCTTTTTCAGACCGGCAATATGCACATGGGTCAGCAGATCGCCGCCGCTTATGAAAGCCCCCATAAAACTTGTTTCTTCCAATGCCATATGCCAGAAATCCCCCATCACAGAACACCCGGTGCCGATGTCACGGGCGATACAGGCCCCATCGGCGACCTGACGCACAAAAGGTGTTTCATTACGGCGCAGAGGCTCCAGCACAATAGAGGTCCCGTGCTTATGAGCATGTTCCGCCAATCGCCTGCCGGTATTCTCAACAAAGTCCTTACGCAGTTCCTTGCCGCTCAACCAGCCGGGTTCGCTCAACTTTCCGCGGGCCGGGCAGATAATCAGACCGACTGATTTCATCTTGCCGAGGGCTTCGAGAACTGGCAGGAATTTTTCGACTTCAGCGTCACGCTTTGCTTTTTCCGCATAGGCAAAATTACTGGGGCCGCAGGCTGTGGCGAGGGAAAGATCGCGGCCTTTCATCGCTTCAATCATCGCATCACAGTTTTCAACTGGCCATTTACCGGAAGGAATCTCAACAGCCTTAAAACCGTTTTCTTCAAGAAAATCGAGTTTTTCCTTTATCTCTCTGCCGGGTATTTTTCCCCACTGCAGACACAGATTCAACTGAGCCGGTTTTCCCGGCGCTTTCAACTTCGGCATACAACTATCAGCTGCTCTTGCACTGCCCGCCGCACATAATGATGTTACCCCCGCCACAGCGGATCCCTTCAGAAACGCACGTCTTTTCATATCTTCCCCAGTGTTAAATTTTAAACAGATTACCGACATCGGAACTAAACCAATGTTTCGGTTATTATAGCATTGATCTTTAAATAATTAAATGTCTGCCGTAAAATTTTAGAAAAAAAGAATCAGCAGGCCACTTCGTACTGCATTATGCTGACCATTGGAATTTTTCATCGAGATTTATACTGGGACTTTGACTGAGCGACACCGGCCCAGGACGTGCTAACGTTATGACGTATTGACGTATTGCCGTATTTTTTTTGATTTACAGCGACTGAATAAAATGATTGCCGGTCAAACCCGGTTATAGACATAAGAAACAGTTTTTGGAATAATGTCCGTGCGATGATACGGAGAATAATAATAATATCTCTTATTATGACTGCTGCCGCCTGGCAGAGCAGCCGTCTCGGACGCATACGGCGCAGACGCATGCCGGAAGTCTATCAGGGTTACAGCGCTGATGTTCCGCCAGCGCTGAACTTCGTCATGGCCGGACTCGGCGGTTTCCGCGGAATAGTCTCGGAAATACTGTGGTTCCGTGTCAATCGTCTGCAGGAGGAAGGCCGTTATGTCGAACTGGTTCAGCTCTCTGAATGGATCACAATGCTTGAGCCGCACGCAGCAGAGGCATGGGTGTATAATGCATGGAACATGGCTTATAACATCAGCGTCATGATGGTAAGACCTGAAGACAGACTGCGCTGGGTAAAGAACGGCATTTCTCTGCTGCGCGACGACGGGCTGCGTTACAATCCGAAAAGCGCAAAACTTTTCCGTGAACTTGCCTGGCTCTACCAGAATAAAATCGGGATGAATCTGGACTCTGCCCACATGACCTATAAATTTGATCTGCTTGCATCCATGCAGCCGATTCTCGATGAAAAGGGAACATTTATCGATACCCCCGAAAACCGCAGTAAACTCAACCAAATGAAACTTGATCTGAGTTTAATGAAAAACCTTGAGAAGCGTTTCGGAGCACTTGACTGGCGACTGGCAAATGTTCACGCTCTATACTGGGCTGACCGGGGCCTGCGGTATGCCGCAGGCAACCAGAAGATTCTATGTCGCAGAGCCGTTTATCAACCGCTTATGCTGCTGACATTTAACGGAAAATTCACAGGCGACCCTGAAAAAAAGACATGGAAAACTTCACCATGCCCTTCTCTGGCTCTTCCCGCAGCTGAATACCTGAAAAAGACACTGCAACAATTTCCATCAAAGAATATGAGAATTGTCTATTATCATTTTATGCCACGTGTCATAAAACTTCTGGATAAAAGCGGTGAATATATCAAAGCGGAAAAACTTTATGCAGACTTTAAAGCAGCATTACCTGCTGATATAACACATCCATCCTATGAGGATGTTCTGAACATGAAAACCGATTAACTAAAAGTAAGGCGCATCTGCGATTATGTTGCGCGCAACATAATCGCAGTTATGTTGCGAGGTATATTATGTTGCGACCTCTGGTAAACATTCGGAAACAGCCTTGTATTCGACACTTATAATTAATTCCTGAGTAATTTACGCAACATAATGCGCCTTGAGGGAACACTTGTTGAGGAACTTCATCAGGTCGGGCTGTTTCCATTTCGAAACCTCAGGAAGTGCTCCATTATC
>JAWOEI010000125.1:0-22194 GCA_046482825.1 Kiritimatiellia bacterium | reverse complement strand
CGGATCATGATGCGGCTCTCGTGAACCGCTTGACGTAGTTGGACCCACCTACCTCGACGCGCCCGTACGAGGCACGCGACGGGGACACGGCTGCACCTCGACACCAAAGAACTCGGCCGTATCAGGAACGCGGGTCGCCTCGTGACGGGTGACCGGACCGTCTGCATCCGCGGGGCGGGCTGGGAGTTCGTGTTCGTCACGATCGACGGTCATACCCGCACGGGCTAACCCGACATTCACCCCTACGCGGGTCCCGAGAGCGCCGTCGCGTTCCTCGAATCCACGCTTGCGTACTGCCAGCAGTTCGGCATTCGCGTCGAGTAGGTTATGACGGACATCGGATTGCGCTCCTGTTGAGTTTGTTCCTAAATCGGACTCTAAAGTGCAGGTTTTATTGAGTAGCCGCAAAGATATATTTCCTGACTATAATTTAAATTCTTTTAAAGAAAGTTTTTTTGCTTATTTTAATTTAATCGGTGAATATAAAATTATTGAGAGTGAAAGGACAATGTTAATTTATGAGAAAAAAGTTTAAGTTTCTACATGTTTTTAATCACTACAAACCATATTATCCATTTTTGCTAAATTTTTTATTTATTCTTTCTATATATCAGGTGAATGTTAATTTGGTTTCTTTTAAGAGCGTTTTGATTTCTTTTCTTAATGGGCAGGTTGTAACAGGAATCACTCTTGTAGTTTTGGCTGTTATTTTGCGAAATATTTACTCTGCGTCTTTATTGTCTGGGTTAACATCGGTGTTAGCACTAATCTATCCCTTTATAGTAGAAGGTGTATCAAGTTTATGGAGTGCAGGCGTATATTTATTGGCTCTAGCGTCTATAATCAGTATTGTAATTATATTAACTGTGAAAAACATTCGTAAAGTGATTAAATTAACGCATATAATGAATCTTTTTGCAGTTTGTGCACTATCTGTGTCAGGTGTATTAACTATTTTTGCAGCACGCTCTGGTGCCACACCGATCTATAATTCAGGGAACTTGAAAACAAATGTTTTCAATAATCCTATGCCATCGGATACTCAGAATCATACAGCTTTTGAAGATTTGCCAGATATAGTTTTTATGGTTCTTGATGGCTATGGAAGACAAGACGTACTCAAAGATGTTTATAATTTTGATAATGCACCATTCATCGATTTTTTAACAACTAATAATTTTTATGTTGCTAAAGAGAGTCGGGCCAATTACACCTTTACAATGTTATCCATAGCTTCTGCCTTTAATGGTGCATATATCACAACAAACAGTGCCGTGCTGAAGGTCCTAAACTATGCAGTTCTCGACAAAACTTTTGCTCAAAGTGCTTTCTCTGAACTTCTTTTAAACAATAATTATAATATTGCTTTAACCTACTCGGCAGATCGAAAACTACTTGAAATTCAGAATGAAAAGGCTCAAAAGCCAAAATGGGCAAGAGATTTTGATTCCATGAATTTTAATAATCTAGTGCGCAGGCGCTTAGCATGGAAGTTTCCTTTTAAATGGCAATCTTTTATAGCAAATATTTATAACTTTCCTTCAAACCTTTATTATCGTTTTATCAAAGCAGAATGGACACATTCTGCAAGAATAAAAACAGGGATAAATCAGATGGTTAATTATCCTTTGGGTAAATCAAAAAAGCCTACTTTTTTATACTCGCATGTAATTGCTCCGCATCCTCCATTTGTATTTTCGAGTAGCTTTCCTGAATCTGAGACGAGTTCTTATAATGAGGCTAACATGTGGCGAGCATCACGCAAGGCTGATTCAAAAGACTATCAAATAGGATACTCGGAACATCTTCAAAAAATCAATGAGATGATGGAAAGAGCTATTAAATCCAGGATATCCAATAAAGGAGAGCGAGACCTAGTTTTTGTTCTGGTTTCTGATCATGGTCCGGCATCAGAATTTGACTTTAATGATATTGAAAACACAAATCAACGAGAAAGGGTGTCAAATCTCTGTGCCGTATACTCTAGTGCAGGTGATTATGAAGGCTTCTATCAAAACATGACACTAATCAATCTGGTTCGACTTATTACTGGAAAATATCTATGTGAAGAACCTCTTCCGCTTTTGAGAGATCGATCATTTGTTTCTAGCTGGAGCAATAAATTTTTATTTATTGAGTACGTAGAGAAATAGTAGGTCAGGTTTCCAGTACATTCACCTGCCAGATAGAAACTCCATAAAGCTGTGTTGAATTTACAATATTCGTAATATCGGCTATTTAATCATCGGGAACGAACTGATATCTTCCCTGAGGCAATCCAATACAAGTATTTAAAGCGAGAGCCGGTTGAACTTACAATTTGCCCCCCGTAACTGAGAGCAGAGTTATATGTAAGTGAATATTAAACAGAAATGGCAGACTCATTGCCCCTACTATGGGAGCATTTACTTTGTTATGTCACAGGCCAGCTTTTTTCATTGTCTTACTTCAATGAATAAGGCATAGTTATCTGATTATGGAACAATTACCGGAAAGCGGCTCTTTTCACCTGAGGTGGGTTGCGGACATTTTCAGGGTAACTCTTAAACTGGACAATCCGGTTAAAGGGCATGCTGTATTCAGAACGAATATCGGCAAAGCACATGTCAGACGTAAGGAGATTATTGCGGCAAAAGAGTCCGGTGAACCCATACTGGCACGTGATTGGTACGATGTGCCTATGGCGGAAAAGGAGCCGGGCATTTATACGCTCAGCATACCGCTTCTGGAAGTGGGTATTTTTTCCGGCAAGGTCTGTTTTTTCGCGGACGAATCAGGTGTTCCTCAATGGCCCGAAGGCGATGATATTACCATCAAAGTCGAACCAGCTCATACTGCCTGCGCCAACACCATGTATTCTGCCTTTGTACGTCAGTTTGGCGCAGCTCTTCATAACAACCCGGGAAACAGTGAATTCCAAGACTGCGTCAGCAGACTTGATAAAAACGCTTATACTGTAATCCCGCCCTCAGGTACATTTCGCGATCTGATACGCCAGTTGGATATCATCATGGGGGCTGAACGTTTCCGCATCCTGCAGCTTCTGCCTGTGCATCCGGTTCCGACTACCTATGCCCGCATGGGACGCTACGGCTGTCCGTTCGCCGCGCTGGATTTCTTTTCGGTGGATCCTTCCCTGGCCGAATTCGATAAATGCGCAACTCCGCTAGATCAATTCCATGAACTCATCAATGCTGTTCACAGCCGCAGCGGCTATCTTTACATGGATCTTCCCGCCAATCATACCGGCTGGGCGGCGACCATACAGACCCATCATCCGGAATGGTATAAACGCAACCGGGAAAACAATGAATTCATCTCACCAGGAGCATGGGGGGTTGTCTGGTCAGATCTTGTGGCACTGGATTACAGAGAACCGTCACTCTGCACCTACATGGCCGATGTGTTTCTTTTCTGGTGCCGGCAGGGTGTTGACGGTTTCCGATGTGATGCCGGGTACATGATACCTGTGAAAACATGGAAATTCATCATCGCCCGGGTTCGTGAGGAGTATCCCGACACTGTATTCATGCTGGAAGGTCTCGGAGGCAATGTTGAAACAACCGAAGAACTACTTTCGGTTGCACACATGAACTGGGCCTACTCTGAACTTTTCCAGACAATGGATCGCGGAGCCATGGAATGGTACCTGCCGCGCTCTATTGAACTTTCCGAACGTAACGGCCCTCTGATTCACTTCGCTGAAACCCACGATAACAACCGGCTCGCCACTGGCGGGGAAATATTTGCCCGCAACCGCACCATGCTTTCAGCTATGCTTTCACATCAGGGAGCCTTCGGTATAGTCAACGGAGTAGAGTGGTTCGCCACAGAAAAAATCGACGTCCACGGCGCTTCAGCCCTCAACTGGAATGCCGATTCCAATCAGCTTGAGCTGATATCCCGCATAAACAGAATTCTGGAATCGCATCCCGCATTCGGCCCCGACACAGAGCTGCGCATGGTAAAATGCAATAAAGGGCCTTTTTTCGGAGTCTGGCGCAAAATCAGGAGTAGCGGAACTGGCCTGCTTATACTTATTAACCTGGATTGCAACGAATCCCATAATGTCAGATGGCAGGGTGGTTACATGAACAAGACCCATGGCTGGGATCTGCTCAGCGGGGAAAATGTGCATATCCACAATAAGGCGGAGCTGGAACTAGGTCCCGGTGCGGTTGTATGCCTCTCCGCAGACAGGAACGATCTTAACCTGGTGTCTATAACAGCCAATACCGGTCCTGAACCGGAAAGCCTGACCATACGCCGGCGTAATGCCATGGCAATGCGGGTTGCCCTGAATGTCCGCCGCAGGTTTGCAGGACAGAAAGAGGAGGACCTTGATTTTAACGCAGACCCCGATACACTCGGACAAAAAATGCTGGAGTCCCCTGAAACCTTCTGTACGGTCAAAGATGGAGCTCTCCCGCATCAGACAACGTGGATCTGGCCTCATGATGCCCGCCGTCATGTAATGGTGCCTTCAGGCGACCATCTGCTGGTCAAAGCGCCATATCCTTTCGATGTCACCCTGAGAGCCGGGGACACAACTCATTCAAACGGACGAGCCGTACCCTTCGCGGACAATGAATGGGGCGCATTTATTCCAGTTAAAACATATTCCCCTGAACTTGATGGCTCTTCTGCCGAAAGACGCAGTCTCACCGCAACGGTTTATACCCCCGACGGTGTTGAAGTTGCGACATCCGTCATCCTTGTGCTTCCGCAGGGTAAAGACATCAGAGTGCTGGAAAAGGTCGATGGCAACAGCGTGCGCTCCGACAGGTCAATTTACGCCGTACTTTCAAACGGCGCGGGTGCCATGGCTCAGGTGCGTGCCGCCTGGGGCACGATAATCAGTCAGTATGACGGCTTGCTGATAACCAACAACGATGCGCAGGTGCCGGTTGATAAAACGGTCTTCTGGCAGCGTTGCCGCGCCTGGCTTCAGTATCGCGGTTACTCGCAGGAGATCAACGTTGATTGTCTTGAGAATTTCCGGGCCGATCCCGCAGGTTCATTTGCAGAGTGGATTTTCCGTATCCCCTGCGGTATGGGTAAACTCTCTGAAATAACCTTCAGGCTCGAGATGATCCCGGACATAAACTGTGTACAGCTTATGATACGGCGCAGTGCCGAGGGTGATATTGGCCTTTACGCTGACGATGAAATCAGTATCGTCCTCCGACCTGATATAGAGTGGCGGAATTTTCACACACAAACCAAAGCTTTTCAGGGACCGGAGCATACATGGCCGGAGGCGATTGAAACTTTTGACAGCGGATTTAACTTCAGACCGACAGATGACGACTGCCTGACGCTGGAATGCGCAGGCGGACGTTTCACCCGCGAAGATGAATGGAGCTACATGGTAAGTCATCCGCTTGAAGCTGAGCGCGGTCTGGAACCACACGGAGATCTTTTCAGCCCCGGCTGGTTTGAAATTTCCCTGCATGCCGGAGAATCAGAGCTGCTCACTGCCAAGCGCAACGACCCATGGCGGGAAGATAAGAGTAGACCGTCCCCGGAATCCGGACAAGACACGGACAATCCATCCGCAGTCGAATTTTTTTCAAAGGCTCTCGACCTCTATATTGTCAGACGCAACAACCTGCGCACAGTGATAGCTGGCTATCCCTGGTTTCTGGACTGGGGACGCGATACCCTGATTGTACTGCGCGGTCTGATTGCCGACGGCCGCACCGAAGAATCGCTGGCGATCCTGAAAGAATTCGGCAGTTTTGAAAAACAGGGAACTCTCCCAAACATGATACGCGGCAAGGACGACGCCAACCGCGAAACCTCGGACGCTCCCCTCTGGTTCTGCGTGGCCGTCGGCGACCTGATCGGAATTCTCGGCACAGATGAAGTTCTTTCCACCGACTGCACGGGAGAGCCTCTCAGCAAAGTGGTGGAATCGATTGTCACAAATATCAGCTCCGGCACACCCAACGGTATCTGCATGGATGAAAAAAGCGGTCTGATATACAGTCCCCCCCACTACACATGGATGGATACCAACTACCCTGCTGCAACACCGCGGGAAGGGTATCCTGTCGAGATACAGGCATTGTGGATTGCATCCCTGCGTCTGGTGGCTGAACATGTGAATAAAGACTGGGAAAAGCTTGCCGCCACGGCCAGAAAATCGCTGAAGAAATATTTCGTGCATGATGAAGGCTGGCTGATCGACTGCCTCAGAGCAGAATCCGGTGTGCCGGCATCCAAGGCCCTTAAAGAGGATACGCTGCGCTGTAATCAGCTGCTGGCGGTTACCCTCAGCGTGCTGGATGATAAAAAGCTGGAGGCAGCAATACTGCGCTCCTGTGAATCTCTGCTGGTTCCCGGAGCCATACGCTCACTGGATGACCGACGGGTTGCGTGCGACATGTCGGTTTACAGAGATGAAGAACTGCTTAACGACCCGCACCACCCCTATCAGCCGCATTATCTCGGCGATGAAGATACCCGGCGCAAACCCGCCTATCACAACGGAACGGCCTGGAGCTGGCCCTTCCCGCTCTATGCCGAAGCGATGTTCCGCATCTATGGCGAAGAGGCCCGTGAGCGCGGACTGGGCCTGCTCTCCTCCGCCATCGAATATCTGAACACCGGCTGCCTGGGACACCTGCCTGAGATTGTGGATGGTGATGCACCACACACAGCACGTGGCTGCGGTGCCCAGGCCTGGGGAATCTCCGAACTTCTGCGTGTGTGGAAGCTGCTAAAGTAAGCCTTGGCTGCTACGTATGGGAGAAATCAGGAATTCCATTCCGCAAGCGGAACTACGGCGAACACATGCCGGAGTGCGCAGACCGTGTATCTTCTCCTTAACTTTCTGATTGAATGTACGAAGCAATAGCTTATGAACTCTTCTCATCCGTTATAAGCTTCCAGATAGAGAGCCCTGATCTCACGTATCATGGGATAACGCGGATTGGCTCCTGTGCACTGATCATCAAAAGCATCTTCCGACAGCTGGTCAAGCGCTTTGAGGAAACTTGTCTCTTCAACCCCTGCCTCTTTGATAGAAGTCGGGATATCCAGTTTTTTCTTCAGCTCATGGATGGCGCTGATCAGATTTTTCACCTTCTGCTCATCGCTCCTGCCGCCAAGCTGCAGGTAATCAGCTACGCGGGCATAACGGCTGATCGCCGTGGGATAAGTGTACTGCGGGAAGGCGGTCTGCTTTAAAGGGGTGTCCGTGGCATTAAAGCGAATCACATTTTCAATCAGCAGAGCATTTGCCAGACCGTGAGCCAAACCGAATTCCGCCCCCAGCTTATGCGCCATGGAGTGGCATATACCCAGAAACGCATTCGCAAAAGCCATGCCTGCCATGGTCGCGGCATAATGCACCTTCTCACGGGCCTTGATGTCCTCAGCACCGTTCCGGTAACTGTCCGGCAGATACTTGAAAAGAATACGTATAGACTCCAGAGCCATGCTATTGGTATATTCAGTCGAAAGCACCGACACCATAGCCTCGAGGGCATGCGTAAGAGCATCTATCCCCCCGAAGGCTGTCAGCTGTTTCGGCATATTCAGCACCAGCTCAGGATCAATAATAGCCATATCCGGTGTCAGGGCGTAGTCAGCTATGGGATATTTCTTTCCGGTTGCGTCGTCAGTGACAACCGCAAAGGGTGTTACCTCCGAGCCGGTTCCCGATGTCGTGGGGATAGCGACAAACCGCGCTTTGCGTCCCATTTCCGGGAATGCGCAAATACGTTTTTCAATATCCATGAAGCGCATGGCCATCTCTTCAAACTTCGCATCCGGGTTTTCATACATCAGCCACATCATCTTAGCGGCATCCATAGGAGAACCGCCCCCCAGAGCTATGATCACATCCGGTTTAAAGACATTGCATATCTCCATTCCCCTGCGGATCGTGGTGAGATCCGGATCGGGTTTTACTTCATAAAACACCTCGTACTCCATTTTCATATCTTCAAGAGTCTGTGCAACTTTATCAGCAAAACCCAGATCATAGAGCGGTTTATCGGTTACAATAACAGCACGCTTTCTGCCCGTCAGCTCCTTTAGTGCCAGAGACATGCATCCGTACTTGAAGAAAACTTTCGGCGGAACCCTGAACCACAGCATGTTTTCGCGGCGTTCCGCGATATTCTTTACATTCATCAGATGTTTCACTCCTACGTTTTCACTGACTGAATTCCCGCCCCAGCTTCCGCAACCCAGTGTCAGGGAAGGTTCGAGCTTGAAGTTGTAGATATCGCCTATGGCACCCTGAGAGCTGGGCATGTTAACCAGTATACGTCCAGTCTGCATGGTTTCGCCGTAAATTCTGACGCGGTCCTGATTGCGGATATCTGTGTAAATCACCGAAGTATGTCCTATGCCGCCGAACTCCACCAGAGCTTTGGCCTTTGCAACAGCAGCTTTGTAATCTTCAGCCCGGTAAAGGGCCAGCACCGGCGACAGCTTCTCATAGGCAAAGGGTTCATCTGTACCGATCTTTTCAGCTTCGCCTATCAGAACCTTGGTTTCTTCCGGCAGTTTCAGCCCTGCCATTTCGGCAATTCCGGCGGCAGGCTGTCCGACAATCGCCGCATTGATACGGCCATTCTGTAGAATCAGCTTTCCGATTTTCTTTTTTTGAACGGGGCCTAGAATATAAGCGCCGCGTTTCATAAACTCCTTTTTCACCTTCTCATATACCTTATCAACAACAATAATCGACTGCTCTGATGCGCAGATCACACCGTTATCAAAGGTTTTAGACATCAGAACCGAACTGACAGCCATTTCTATTTCCGCGGTCTCATCGATAACCGCCGGGGTGTTGCCTGCGCCAACACCCAGAGCCGGTTTTCCCGAGCTGTAAGCCGCCTTGACCATACCCGGTCCCCCTGTAGCGAGAATCAGAGAGATTTCAGGATGACGCATCAGATAATTTGATTTTTCCACGCTCGGACCTGTAATGCACCCAATCAGCCCCTCAGGTGCTCCTGCTGCAACAGCCGCCTTTTCAATCACACGTGCAGCAGCGGCAGTGCACTTTTCCGCACGGGGATGAGGAGAAAAAATGATCCCGTTGCGGGTCTTGAGTGTAATCAGCGCCTTGAATATCGCCGTCGAGGTGGGATTGGTAGTGGGCACAATTCCGGCGATAATCCCTATCGGCTCGGCAACACGCCTCAGACCGAACGAGGGGTCATAACTCAATTCACCGCAGGTTTTTTCATTCCTGTACTTGTTGTAAATAAACTCGGCCGCAAAGTGGTTTTTGATCACCTTGTCCTCCACAATGCCCATGCCGGTTTCTTCAACCGCCATTTTAGCCAGTATTATACGCTCTTCGTTGGCGGCAAGGGCGGCAGCACGGAAAACAGCATCCACCTTATCCTGCGGATAATCAGCATATATTGCCTGGGCCGCCTTAACCCGCTGTATCTTCACCTCAAGCTCTTTGAGCCCGTCAGGAGCCTTTTGCTTTGTTCCAGTTTTCATTGTCTCCTCCTTGTTGTCTTACTGTTAAAAAGCCTTGTTATCTCAACACAACGCCGTATTATCGATAAAGTTGTATCGATTGTCAAGTATCGATATAGCCTTATCGTATTTTTTGCTACAACAGCAACTGCTTAACTCTCTTGTTTTCCACAATAGAAGTTGAGAAGATATTGGCTCAGAGCTACGTCATCCTGATATACTGCTCCTGCTCTGCCGAAAACAGCCGTCCGCATACAGAGCAAAGACAAAAGGATAATACGCAAATGAAGGAAATACAGCTTACCAGCGGAAATCAGGGGCATATTCTTACCAATACCGGGGTCTGGTCGCGGGACAGCAGATGGCTGGTCTATGATATTCGCGTCAGGGACGATGTTTTCTCTGGAACACGTATAGAGCGGGTCAATATCGGGAGCAAAGAGGTGAAACTTCTCTATCAGACGGGCAAGGATGCCTGCTGCGGGGTTGTCACCTGCTCGCCTGTTGAAGACAAAGCGGTATTTATTCACGGACCGGAAAACCCGACTAATGACTGGCAGTACAGCGCTTTTCACCGCAAGGGCATGGTGCTGGACATGAATCACCCCGCTAAGAGAGTGATTGCCGATGCGCGGAATCTGACAAAACCTTTCACCCCCGGTGCTCTGCGTGGCGGCACACACGTGCATGTGTTCAGTGGTGACGGACAATGGATCAGCTTCACCTATGAAGACGCTTTGCTGGCTGAGAATAAAATTGAAAGAAACGGAAGACATATCAATCTGCGCAATGTGGGGGTCTGTGTACCGAACGGCCCGGTCAAAGTGAATAAAGCTCATCCCCGCAATCATGACGGCGAATATTTTTCGGTTCTGGTTTCAAAGACAAGCGCAAAACCGAAACCCGGTTCGGATGAAATCAGCAGAGCCTTCAGTGATGCCTGGGTCGGCAATGACGGATATGTGAAAACAGATGGAACGCACCGTAAAAAGGCAATCGCCTTTCAGGGGCATGTATGCACAACTCGGGGTGAAATCATTTCCGAGGTTTTTATTGCGGACCTGCCTGATGATATGACCAGAGCTGCCCCCGGTCTGCCGCTGGAGGGCACAGTGAACACACGTCCTAATCCGCCAGCCGGTGTGGTTCAGCGCCGTTTGACTTATACGGCTGACCGCAGATATCCCGGGCTGCAGGGACCACGCCACTGGCTGCGCAGTTCACCGGATGGTTCAAAGATAGCATTTCTTATGAAAGATGATGACGGCACAGTCCAGCTATGGACAGTCTCGCCCGAGGGTGGGGAACCACAACAGATCAGCAGCAACCCCTGGGATATCCAGTCAGCTTTCTCATGGAGTCCCGATGGAAAAACGATAGCACACGTAATGGATAACAGCATTTTTGTAACCGGAACAGCAACAGGCAGAAGCCGCAGGATTACTGAGCGGACAGCTGATATAAACGCACCGACATCCCACAGCTGCGTATTCTCCCCCGATGGAAAAATGATTGCCTATATGCGCCCCGACCCGACAGGCGGCGACGGCCGCTGTCAGTTGTATACAGTAAACAGCCACGCACCATAGGATGCCGGATCGTGCCGGAAAACCGTTACTGCTCCGCTATGACAGCCATGCGGATTGTATTTGTTGACAGCGGTGATCTGCGGTCATACACACCGGATGGAGCTCATTGAACCGTATCCGGATAAAAACCGGTTTGCCCGAGCTCTTAGCTGGCTTTTCAATCACATCCGCCTTAATCCACGTCATTATCAGTTGCAAAACCGGGAGGACCGATACCGAGTTGCGGGATGATGCCGACACAGCCAATCTCATCCACATAAGCGGTGCCGTTTTCCCCTTTGATAATTTCAACAACGGCATTTTTTCCGGCTTCACCCTTAAAACGCAGATTCAGATGCTGCCATCCGTCATTGTCCGGCGAACTGGTCGCAACATTATCGCTTTCCTTTAAACGCAATTCCACAGTTGTCTGTTTAGCGTGCTTCACCCAGCAAGCAAGATCATAGTCAACATCGTCCTTGAAGCCCTTAAGTTCCTGGCTGATGCCTCCTCTGCCGTTACTGATCGCAACCGCATTACCGATAATACTGACACGTCCGGTATAGGAGCTGCTAATCCCGCCGTGTCCGTAAACCGTTTTCACTTCAGCCGCACCGAAAGGTTGCCACGGATTCATCCTGCTCCCTTCAATATTAAAATCAAAACAGCCGTTACTTACCAGATTACGGAGGCAGGTATCCGTCAGTTTATACTCCGGATTCGGAGGATTGTCAAAATCATGACCAGCCTTCCAGAGAGGCCGCCCTTTTTCAAAGGCGCCGATATCGGGAGCATCACCTTTAAACCCCTGCGTGAAACCATCTATCACAATACCTTTGTCCAGTCCCGCCTCCGTTGTCCGCATATTTGCATGGTTCAGATTTTTTTCAGAAAGATTGGCCAGATTTGCTTCTTTTTTCAACTGCGGATGATCTCCGATATGTTTTGCAAGAAGGTTGTTGGCAAGTGAACAGCCATACATCCAGTCGGTTTTCCAGCGCCCCCAGTTACTGCTGAATCCCAACAAGGTATTGTTAAAGACTACACACCAGGTGGAGGGCTTATTCAAACGGACGGCATCGGAATCCATGTTCCAGCAGAGGTTATGGTGAATTAAGTAGTTCTTCGTAAAATTATCAAGATAGATGCCCATCGGCAGGCCCAGCGCTTTGTTATCATGCACTGTATTATAACGGAACTCGGTGCCGCCTCCGTCAGAGCCGCAGTTATAGGTTCCCCCCAGATCATGACACATACGCCCCATAGAATAGATGTCGCAGTGTTCAATAATATCAGCCCGGCCACCGGCCTGCAGACAGTCGCGTCCGGTATCATGCATCGTACACCAGCTGATCAGATTCTCACTTCCGGATGTTTTCACACAACAGCCGTAGGCACCCATGTAATCAGTATGATGAATATAACAATTTATCAGATTGTTCCGATGTCCGTTTATCCTGATCCCGTCACCGACCGACCAGCCGATTTCGCTGTCACGCAAAGTGTTATAATCACCGGCAATATACAGTCCTGTGCCCTGATTCAGTCTGTAATTTGTATTTCCACCACGTGTATGACTCACATAGGAAGCCTTGAGACTTTTCAGCAGGCAGTGATCACAGTTGCGCATCATAATTGCCGCACCAACAATTCCAAATCCTTCTATCACAAGATAATCTTTATTTTCAGCCTCAAAAGCATTCATACGGCGCTTTGCGGTTATATTCAGCTTGTCGGGATCTTTTCCCTCAGGAACAACCAGCAGTATCCGTTTACGCACGGCATCATACAACCACTCGCCGGGAGCATCCAGACCCGCCCTTCTGCCGGTCAGAAAAAAGTGAGAATCCCGTTTTCCTCCCGGGTTCATGCTTTTCTTGATTGAAGTGTGGGTAATTTCTTTAAAACGTATAGTTTTTGTGTCAGCGTCATAACTCTTCAGCGGCAGGGTCCAGCTTGTCCATGCTTTATCAGCCATGCACCAGATTGTCCCGCCCCGCCAGGCATCCTCATGCCAATCCGCAGGAAAACTCCTGCAGGTAATAAAATCATCGCCGCCCACATCAACCTTTGCCCCTTCGGGATCCAGCAGATCAGTATTTGCACGGTTGGGCCAACGCGCTTCAAACCCGGGTTTACCGTTAATAAAAATCTGGTTGTTCTTTCCGAGATTCCAATGCATAGGAGCACTCCACACACCGTCATCATCCTGCTCCCACCCGGTTATTTTCTCGGTTCCCCATACAGTCACTCTTTCATCGGCAGCAACTTTAAATGAAACAGGTGCACCATCTTTTCCTGAAGCCGCCGGTTTTACGCACTCATAATAATCCCCGCCTTTGACAATGCAGGTATCACCGGCTTTCATTATCTCAGCTGCTTTACTTATTGTTCTGAAGGGGTCATCGGCATCTCCGCTGTTGTTATCGTTGCCGGTCGGCGAAACGACGTAGGTGCGTGCTAATGAGTTAAGGGCAAGAAGGAGTGTGAGGGATAAAATATATCCGGTCATAGAATTAAGCACCCATTGTTATAGCTATAATAAAAGTTCTCACAGAGTCACAGAGAACACTGAGCAAACTGTTTCAGTTAAATACCTCTGTGGACTATGTGTCTCTATGAGAAAAGAACAGCCTCATAATTTGTGAAAGCAAATTACTTCAGTTCTTTTATATAGATGTTCTTCCAGCGCACCGACCAGGGACCTTTGTCCTTCTTGATTCCGTGAACCTGCAATCCGAACAAACCTTCCGGATTCAGCTTTTGCAGCTCTTCCGGATATATTAAATCCTCTACCTTGTTACCGTTGATCCATGTCTGTATATGTGGACCTTCGGCCCGGATTTTATAATGGTTCCATTCACCGTTTTTAAAATAGGTATGCCGTGAACCGCCCTTTTTTTTCGGTCCTTCTGAAACCCATCCCTTACCTGTCGCTTCGGCATAAACATACCCGGAGTGTCCCGGTGAAAGCATAATCTCCACCTGCGGACCGTAAACGCGGCCTCCGTATTTTTCGCCTTTAAGTTTTGAACGGGTCTGGATACCCGAGTTCAGCTGATTGTCATCAAGTTTGACATCAAAGGTAATTTCATAATCCCTAAATGTTTTATCCGAACAGAGAAATGTATTCGGACTGCCCTTTACTGTTGTACCGACAATAGCGCCGTTCTCCACCTTATAGCTTGCGAAACCGCTTTTGACACTCCATCCATTGAGTGTTTTTCCATCAAACAGAGAGACCCAGCCCTCTTTCTTTTTTGTGTCACAAAGGCAGTTATCCCCGGCATTCACGATTAATGTGCTGCTTAACAGCAATGCCCCGACGGCAGCTGACAATAATTTTTCCATCTGTGTGTCCTTTCGCATGTTTGTTTTTACAGAAATAAATTGAAATTATAGCGACTAAAGCATTGTTGCGTCAATTGTCATTCTTCTGTGTTTCAGATTGAGGTTGGCCCCTTTTATAACAGTTTTCTCCTCTTCACGCCGCACATCCAGCGGTTCATCGGTCCTGACCTTCCAGCCCCGCGAAAGTGCTCTGTCATAAAGATGCTCCAGAGCATCGATAAAACGATCCTGTCCCCGCCAGAACGGGAGAGCGCCCAGACGGTGAATAAGCGGAGCCGTAACGCCAGTGAGTTTCTCATCGCCGTAATCGGGATCTTCAAGGGGCATTTCACCATAAAAGCTTTTTACGCCGGGACGGCAGCTGCGTTTCTTTTCAACAGAAGCGGGTTTTTCAACGCGTTTTGCCGCGGCAAAAAGAGTACTGCGAGAAATTCCCCTCAGCTTCAACAGCAGCATGGGGTTCTTGGAAATTTCCTCTCCAAGAAGATAGTACACTGCGGCCAGATGTTTACAGGGGTTTGCCCAGTCCGGACAGCTGCAGCGGCTCACAAGATCATTGGTTTTGCCGGGAAAAAGCGGACAGCCCCTTCTACGAATAATATGCTCAATTTCTACGGGCAGATCTCCAACCAGAAGCCGGGCGATCAGAACCGGATTGGCTCGCAAATCTTTTATAACCTGCTTTTTCGCCTGGCCCTGCAGTGTCCTGAATTTTATAGAGCTGATGTACGGATCTTTCTTCACGCCCTGCACAACACCCCGGACTTCACCCTCTTCTATAATCAGTTCGGAAACCTGTCCCGCTTCAGCGTAATTACGGCCCCGCCCGAGACGCGCACCCAGACGGAACTTTTCCATCATATCCACCCAGCGACGGCCCCACCAGACACGCATATAACCGGCACCGGCATATTGCGCACGGATTCCTCCGTGAACAGCCAGCGGATTACGAAGCATATATTTTTTTTTCTTACTCATCACCTGTTTCCGATTTTAACACAGCATCAGACAACTGCAGAAACTGACGCAGTTTCCGGTTGTTAAATTCCGTCAGGAATTTCTCGCCGTTGCTGACAATTTCATCCGTCAGTGTCAGTTTACTGACCATCAGTGCATCGATTTTTTCCTCCAGTGTACCGGCACATATAAATTTATGCACCATTACGTTTTTTTTCTGCCCTATACGGAAAGCCCTGTCAGTTGCCTGGTTTTCCACCGCGGGATTCCACCAGCGGTCAAAATGAAACACATGATTCGCCCGGGTCAAATTCAGGCCTGTACCACCTGCTTTCAAGGACAGAACAAATGCTGTCGGTTCCTCGGACTGCTGGAAAGCGTCTATCAGACGGTCACGGTTTTTCCTGTCTGTTCCCCCGTAAATAAAGGGAACATCAACGGCAAAAGTCCGGCACACGTGATCTTTTATCAGTGCCCCCATTTCCGCGAACTGAGTAAACACAAGCGCGCTTTCACCCTGCTGGAAAACCTCCTCGAGCATTTCAACCAGCCTGTCCAGTTTCCCCGAACGGTTTGCGAGATATTCGGTTTCCCCCAGATAGTTGGCCGGATGATTGCATATCTGTTTGAGTCTGGTAAGAACTGCCAGAATCGCACCCCGGCGTTTGATACCGCCTGTGTCTTCAATTTCACGGTTGAAACTGTCGGTTATATCCTGGTACAGCTCTTTCTGTTCAAGCGACAGCGTGCAGTAAACCTTGTTCTCCACCTTTTCAGGAAGGTCGCGGATAATATCCCTGTCTGTTTTTAGACGGCGCAAAATAAAGGAGGATGTAATTTTTTTCAGGCGGTTTTTGGCTTTCAGATCTCGACCGGACTGAATCGGCTTGAAAAACGTATCATGAAAATATCTGCGTCCGCCGAGCAGTCCGGGATTCAGAAAATCCATAAGCGACCAGATATCGCCCACGTTGTTTTCCATGGGAGTCCCTGTCAGAGCAACACGGTAATCCGCCTGAACGGCACGGGCCGCCTGCGCCTGCTGAGTCATGGAATTCTTGATGTTCTGAGCTTCGTCCACAACAAAGCATGACCAGCGGATTTTCTTAAGATGCCTGTAGTCTTTATAAAGCAGATTATAGCTTGTTACAACAACATCGTTACGCTCAACCAGCTCCTCGAGTTTTTCCGCCTTCGCTCTTTTCGGTCCATGATGCATAATGCACTTCAGTGAAGGAGCAAAGTGCCGGAGTTCATGCATCCAGTTGCCGAGGATGGAGGTCGGGCCGGCAATCAGGACAGGTTTTGTGGCTCCGTTTGCCTTTTCATGCAGGATAAAGGCAATAGTCTGAACCGTTTTACCAAGCCCCATGTCATCGGCCAGACAGGCCCCGAGATTCCAGTTACGCAGAAATACCAGCCAGCTGAAACCAATCAGCTGGTAGGGTCGCAACGATCCGTTCAATTCACGGGGCTGTATTATTACTTTGAATCTGCTTTCGCCCTTGAGTGTATTCAGGAAATCATCAATCCAACCGGTGCCCCGCAATTCACGGATATCAAGCCCGTGCGGATTTTTTATTCCACCGAGGGACAGCTGCATGATTTCCCGTGCACTATGCGTTTCACGGCGTTTTCGTTTCCAGATACGCAGAGCTTCCTGTAGCTGATCAATATCAATCTCTATCCAGCGTCCCCTGAAATAAACCAGAGAAGATTGCTCCTCAAGCAGAGCCTCAAGCTCTTTCTGTGAAACCGCTTCGCCGTCAAGTGTTACATTCCATTTGAGGTCAAAACTGCTTTCCAGATTCATCTCATCCTGGGAATCCTTTGAATGCGGCAGTATTTCCGCATTCAGCGCAAAGGGCTGCACAACCTTTCCCGCACACCACTGCGGCACCGATATTTCATAGCCGCTGGCACGCAGCAGCGATACCGTCTGGTTTATAAAAGTGTGTGCTTCCTGGTGTGTCAGTTTTATTCCGCTTCCTCTTCGGTATTTCTTCATCCGTTCCAGCGGAGAAAACAGCAGAACCGCCTGACCCAGAGAGAGAAGAATATGTTCACTGATTTCTGTATTCTTGAAAAGTGAACTGCCGCAGGGAAAATTGTATTCTCGTTCATTTCTGCGGTATTTTACTTCCAGAAACCACTCGCGTTTACTCGGATCAGCCGGTTCATGCAGTTCGAAAATCAGAGTAATATTCGATTCACGGGCAAAATCAATGGGTTTGTGCCACTCCCGAAGTGTCTGTTCCAAATGAAGAAGGTCCTCGTCTTCCTCCCAGCGGATAAGCGGCGATTCCCCTCTCAGGGCAGCCATCCAGGCATCATGAACGCTGTAGAACTTTCCTTTCACCGCCTGGGCACGCGAGAGTGTCGTAGTTACACTGAGCCTTACAATGGAATCACATATATGGTACAGCAGATCTTCCGCATCCTGTTCACGGCTGGCACCTGCCAGAGATATATCGGGAATCTGACTGCATATCCGTCTAAAGCGTTTTTCATCCACAACACTAAGAACCGGATGCCACAATGCGTAATACTCCCCTGCCCGGTTGCTGACTCCCGGCAGAAAACTGCTACGCGCGATTAATGCACCGGCAAAGCGGTAAAGATTTCTTACAGCAAAGACATCATTGCCGAGAAATATTCCCGGTGCGACTCTTTTCTGCCGACATATACTGAAAAAAGCTATCATCTGCCTTCGGGATAGCCGCACTGCATCTACATACCAGCTTTTCACACTTATTTTTCTTTGCAGACATACAGAGTTTTTACCGGGATTACGGATGAGGAAAAGGCGCGAAGGGTGCGGAATACTGTGTTTGTTGTATGTTATGGAGGGCAGATCAATTGCAAAACGGACAGAAGCGAGATCTTTCCTGCCGAACCAGATCAGAGATTCCAGCAATGTCCTGAGTTCCTGAGCACCGAGGGAAAAGGGGGAATATCCGGTTTCGCTGTCACGCTCCGACAACAAATCCGCCTGATTAACATCCTTTTCGGCCCATACATAAAGTGCATTGTCACACCAACAGACATGCAGAAATTTCATATCATGTGATATTATGCCCTTTTTCCCCTGTACACGTCGATAAAAATCTAAAACTGCTTTCAGCCGCAGCTAAATGTGCTGTTTTCTGAACTCTGAAGGAGTCAAACCCGTCTCTTTTTTAAAACACATAGCAAAATGCTGTGATGAACAGAATCCCAGTTTGGCGGAAACATCCACAATATTCTGATCCCTGTTTTTCAACATCTCCTGTGATTTCTGAATCCGGCATTTAATCAGATATGCATGAGGCGGCAGCCCCGTGGCCTGTTTAAAAAGAAGCGTCAGAGCACTTGGTGAAAGCGCGCATTTTTTTGTCAGTTCATCCATATGATAATCATAACCGGGGTTTTTCTGCATCTCCCGCAACAGCGGCTCGATTTTATCCGCGCTGGAATTCCGCGATGGAGTCGCTTTGGCCTCAACCAGAGCCAACAACAGCTCGAGAAGTGTATTTCTGAGACCAAGACGCCGTTGCGCAGTGTCGGGAGGCAACCTGTCATAATGGGAAAACAAACGCTGAAAGACATGATGAATACGATCTGTTGCATCAAACATCCGATAGGGAAAAGACTGAAGTTCATCGACCAGCCATTCCGATTCATCTTCAGGCAGGCCCAGCAGACGAACACCTTTATCGGGAAAACGAAAGAACAGCCAGTACATCACCAGCCCTTTGGGATTGGTCCGTAGCCTGTGCGGTTCATCCGGCTGGGATATGAATACATTCCCCGGCATAAACTGATACGTTCTGCCGTCACTCTCAAAAACCAGAGATCCCCGCAGGCAGAATGAGACTTCCAGGCAGCCCGGATGAATATGTTCCACCGTTGACTTTCTGAGTTTCTGGTAATGACTGAACCCGAGCACGGGAATACAGGGAAGCCCCTCCGGTTCAAGGTTCAGCGTCCGCCTTTCCGGGGTATCCACATAATAATCTTCTGTAACAATATCAACGCTTTCTATCATAGCCCCTGATACTCTCACTTTCCCGATTTGCGAAATGAAGATAAAACACAGGAGTTGTTTCCTCTTCGGTGAAGGACCTACATCGGCTCGATCCGGCTGGTCCATCCGCCTCCTGGTGCAAGTCTGATTTTCAGTTCAGATCCTCCATTTAAGCGCTTTTCCACGTAGCGGTAATCAGTGGCATCACGATCCGCATTAATTCCGTCAGCAAATATTTCCGCATTATATCCGCCGGACAGAAAACTCAGATCAAGTGTCAATTCTCGCGCTTCCCAATTTGTAATTGCCGAAATATACCAGACTTTACCCCGGCGTCGGGCCAGCACAGCATACTCACCCACAATTCCGTCCATACCCACTGTTTCATCCCAGACAGTCGGAACTGCGGCCATGAAATCAGTGCACTCCTGATTACGCATATACTGGGTGGGCGAATCACAGAGCATCTGCAGGGGTGCCTCGAAGATGGACATCAACGCCATCTGATGAACTCTGGTTCCCTGTGAGGCTGGCTTCTGCGAATTGCTCCGGAAACCTTTCTTCGTCTGATTCCGCATCGCACCCGGGGTATAATCCAGCGGACCGGCAACCATACGGGTAAAAACTATCTGCGTATCATTTTTCGGAAAATCCATTCCGCTTTTCCTGAACTTCGCCATTTCCAGACCGAAGACCCCTTCAAAATTCAGAATATTGGGATAGGCTCTCTGAATGCCGGTAGGTTTGTACATGCCGTGATAATCGATTATCAGTTCATACTCAGCCGCCACCCGGGCGGTTTCTTCAACAAAGTTAACGACAATCTGATCGTCTCTGTCCATAAAATCGATTTTAAACCCTTTTGCTCCCATCTCAGCATAGTGTTTAAATACCTCATGCTGGGAACCGTGTATCTCGGGCCATGCAGCCCACAGAATGATGCCGACTCCCCGCTCTTCAGCATATTGTATAAGCTCAGGCACATTCACCTCAGGTTTATACTTCATGATATTGAATGGCACCGACCATCCGCCATCAAGGATGATATACTCGATGTTGTTCTTCTGCGCAAAATCTATGTAGTACTTATACGTCCTCGTATTGATGCCCGCCCGGAAATCGACACCGGAAATATTCCGTGCATTCCACCATTCCCAGGCCACCTTCCCCGGCTTGATCCAGCCGCAATCGCCTTCAATAATCCGGGGCGATGCCAGCTTGTAAGCCATATCCGATTCGATCAGATCTGCAGGGTTTTCCGCCAGAACGAAAACTCTCCAGGGATAACTGCGGGTTCCCCCGGTTTCAGCCATCCAGGCTTTGCGTTCCGTGACATAACGATGCAGACGGGATTTTTTTATAGAGGAAACAACAGGATACCGGGCAAATGAACCTGTAAGTTTTTTCTTATGATCCCCCTTCCTGCACAGATTCCATCCCGGATAATCGCGCAGATCAGACTCTGTCACACACATGCAGACACCGTCATCATACTCCAGAAGCAAAGGTAGATATACCAGCCCGGATTCCTCCGGAAGAATATCAGCAACTCTGACTTTCTCATAAATCGATTCCCTGCTGTTCTGGTGCCGGTCGTATTTCTTACCGGGCTTGTTTCCGGTGTTATATCCAACATAGGCTGTCAAATCCGGAGTCGGAAATATCAGAGATGCATCCTCAGCAATAATTTTTATTTTTCCATCCAGTTCCGTTTTAAAACGATAGGCAACACCGTCATTATAAGCGCGCAACACCACCTGATAGCCACCTTCAAAATATACGACAACCTCGCTGCCTTCCTCAACAATTTCTGCTTTTTTATAAATCGGCGTTTTTATCACGCCTTTGACTTTATTCCGGACAGATTTTATGATTACAGGCCTTTCACCCAGCCTGCCGTGGTTTTCAACACTCATGCTGATCACAGATGGAGCCACACGAAGTTTTCCATTGCAGAAAACAGCGTATTGCAAAACATCTTCCGCAATCAGCCTGATTTCATTTCTGCCATTCGGTGATTTAACAGAAACACTCTCCGCTTCCGCCGTGGCAATACAGAAAAAAAGCGCCATACACACCAAAGATATATTACGTTTCAGCATCAAAAAGTCTCCTGTTAACTGACAGTGCAAAAAATTTCCCGTAAATCTGTAATACGTAAAAAAGAAAGAGCAGCAAATGCCTTATATTTGAAATATTAACGCACTTGGTAATACGTTGCAACTGATAATAAGAGCATCAGCTGCCTGCAACACGACACGGGAACTCCGCGGACAAAGTCCGCATGTGTGTCAGTTGCCCGACAACCGCCGCCACTGCGCATAACCCGGCATATACGACCACACAGATTGTGCGCATCTGCGAATCGGTTCACGGCGGGGTCACGGACCCTGCCCTACAGTAACAATGCATTAGAACTGTAGCCGAGGTCCTTGACCTCGGAAGATGTATGATGCAAATTGCCGTAAATTTGACGATTTGCACCAATTCGCATATACGACCACACAAATTGCACCTGTTATTTCGGTCTTGTGAATAAAGAGGAAAAATGTTCTAATTATTGTGAGCACTGGCTGTGGGATGGCAGTGAGTACATTTTAAATTTATCTTTTTACGGGGATTTCACATACTATGAGATTTTCAAAACCTGTTTTAATTATCGCTATGGCTGTTGCTCTTTCAGCATTTACCGCTTCGTCTGAAAGCAGAAAGTTTTTTGCCTATAGATCTCTCTGGCCTGTGTCATGGGAAATTCCCTCTGGTGTTTCGATATGTGGGGCGGAATTTTCGAAACGCCCCAGACAATGCAAGTTGTTGAACGCTCATACGAGATATGGAAAAAATACAGGGATGACA
>JAWOEI010000016.1:0-13008 GCA_046482825.1 Kiritimatiellia bacterium | reverse complement strand
CAATTTCTTGTTTTTTGTGACAGAAGTTGATTTTATAGTGACTAATGCATTTTTACTGTAGGGCGAGATCCGTGACCCCGCCGTGCACCGATTCGCAGATGCGCACCACAACGGTCCTGCCCGTCTCCGTCCTGCCAGCTCTACGCTCTCTACGCTTCTGAAAAGAATCACTGCCAAACGAAGACGCTACTTGCTCACAGCGGCTTTACGTAGCCTGGCAGCTACAGCAGGCCTGATTCCTTCAGGAACGAAAGTCACCTTCTCAGGCGAAATACCGAAAAGTTCGGAAAACCAGACGCAACCTATCAGATAACATCCCCTGCGGCTGGCATGAAAACGATCTTTCGGATTCCAGATATCAATCTCCGGATTTGTTTTAAGAGAACGCGTGAATGCCTCTTCTGTCTTCAAAATCCGCAACCCACCGAAGTATTCTGAAAGATCATTATAATTCTTTGTCAATCGCTTATGCATTTCAGCACGGTCAATTCCAAAACCCTTCAGACGTTTGCAATCAGGAGCGTATGCCCAGGTCTGATGGATAAGAATTTCAGCGTCCGGTGCATTCTTTTTAATAAAAGCCACCAGTTCATCGGCATGGGGATGAAAGGTATCCGGTTTATAGCTTTTGTGACTGACCTGCTGTATTGTCACTGCATCCCATTCATCCTTCTGGAGTAGCTCTTTCAACGTGTAATTTTTATAATACGGTTTCAGGGTGGGATCAGCCTCGCATTTCCTGATAAGAGCAGCGTGTTTATCCAGCGAACAGCCCCCGATATTGGCTTTGGCATACTCCACCCGGCAGTCCGGCACTGATGCGGCGATCGGTTTCAGATATGTGCAGGCGTTGTCCGCAAAACTGTTGCCGATTGTAAGAATCTTAACAGTTTTCACATTACCCGCGAAAAGGGATGTAACAGCAAAGAGACTGATAAAGACCAACTCAACATAAACTTTTTTCATCATTTTTTACCTTTAACAAAAAGCAGAGGGAATACAATATCGCTCAGACAACATGGCAGCCACACAGCCACAAACAGAAAAATAGCAATCGTAATATATCCATACCATTGCAAATCCTTTGTTCCGACAGCCATCAGGATATGAAACAGAGATGCCCATGTACTCAGCAATACATGTCCGGCATGAGGGAATTTTGTGGACGGATGAAGAAAGGCTATAAGCACACCGGCAATTGCCAGAGGATTAACCAGCCACCATTTTTCAATAAATCCCAGATGGAGACCTCTGTTGGGCATCCCAAGCATAAACTCGCCCAGATAAGGAATTATTGAATCGCTTAATGTCGCAATTCCTATTGACCCCGTATAACCGATAACCAGCAGAATCCACAAGTTACACTTTCCCCTCAGACAGCCCCCGTTCAAACTCTTACAGGTATGCAGCTCATACAGCGATGCTGTCACAAGAGCGCTCAGAACGACATGTATAGGATGAAGAACGTAAAATACGGTATGCGCCACATCCTGCGACACTCTCTGACATAGTACTGCAATCAGAAGGGCGCTGACTGCTCCGAAAATGGAAAACGGAGCATGTCTTTTCAGTTCATTTAAAATTTTACCGGCCATATTTTTCTCTGTTTATCGGATACCGTTTACAGATTCAGCAATAAAGATACCGACTTCGTTCCGGCGGAAAATGGATAAACGTACCCGCTACCCGCCACGACAAAAACAAACAGTAATATAATTCTAACATCAAAGTATCAACCGGAGCAAGACATCAGCAGAAATAAATCTACATTGTCAGTTTTTTCCCGCAACCTGTCGTTTTTCGGAAATATCCTAATAATTTTGCGTATTCATCGCTTTACCTGAACCGTAAAAGTATATGATAATCGGTCTGATCAGGCATTGACGCAACAACAAGGTATCAACGGGATTCCGCCTGGCCTGCAAAATCCGGGGAACGGATTGACAACAGACAACAAACGGAGAAAATGTGAAACGCACAATAACTTTCAGCGCAATATTTGCAGCATCTGCACTTAATTTATTCTCATACAACGCAAAAGTGACCTGCATCTATACAGACGGACACAGGGAAGTGAAAGATGTTGCACTGCGGCAGCAGGGTTCTGTTCAGAGTTTTTTCTGGAAAAAAGAAAACATACCGGCTGACATTAAATATATTAAAATCCTGCCGGAGTTTGCGACAGCCAGGACAGGTGAAAAAGGATATTTTGTTATGCCCAACGGTGAACTGGGCAAATTTCATGAAAAAAAAGGCAAACACTCTGCACGTAATTACATGCCTATGCCTATCTTCGGAATGAAGAATACGCAGGCGACCTTTGTTGCCATAGTCACCGGCATGCCTTATGAATACAGGTTGATCACCGAAGCAGAAAACGGCGTTTACACTATGATCACCCGCTTTGAACTTATGGGACAACCAGCTTACGATAATATCGCGATTGATTACCACATGCTCTCAGGAGATCAGGCCGATTACTCAGGCATGGCAAGGGTTTACAGGGAATATCAGATTAAACGCAAAGCCTGCATTCCGTTAAAGGAGCGTATGAAAGGCAACCCGGAACTGACCTATGCAGCAAGCTGTATGTCTATCCGTATTAGACAAGGCTGGAAACCCAGCCCGTCTCCCATTAAACAGCAGACCCGTTATAATGAACCGCCTATGAAGGCAGCGGTAACCTTCGACCGCGCAGGAGACATTCTGGATGAATTCAAACGCCAGGGCATTGACCGCGCCGAAATTTGTCTTGTCGGCTGGAACCGGAAGGGGCACGACGGACGTTTCCCGGAACTGTTTCCCGTCGAAGAACAGTTAGGCGGCGAAAAAAAACTGCGGGAGCTGATCAAAAAAGCGCAGTCCATGGGGTTCCAGATTGTCTGTCATAACAACAGCTACGACGCATACCAAATTGCCAAAAACTGGGACGGCGAATATATTATCAAAAACCCGGACGGCAGCATGTATTCTCATGCTGTTTACAGCGGAGGCCGCATGTACAATATCTGCCCGCAGCGCGCTTTCGAACGTTTCGCTCAGAAAGAACTGCGTCAGATAGCAGATCTGGGTTTCCGCGGCCTGCACTATAACGATGTGCTTACCGTGGTTCAACCCCGCGCCTGCTATGATCCCCGTCACCCGCTCAACCGCAACCAGAGTGCGAAATGGATTGGTAAAATCATGGCGGAAGCTCAGAAAAATTTCGGTGGAAGTGCATCCGAGGGCGGACATGACTTCTGCTGCGGAAATCTGGACTACGCTCTGTACGCATCAATCAAACCACCGAGAGAACATCCTATGATTGATCGTTTCGTCCCTTTCTGGCAGCTGGTGTATCATGGAATAATACTGAGCAATCCATTCCCCCCCACCTGCAACTACACGATAAAGGACAAAAAGACACAACTGATGCTGAATGAATTCGGTGGGCGTCCTTTCTTCTACTTTTACTCCAACTACAGAGACAATGGAAAAGCGTGGATGGGAGTGAAGGACATCACATGCGAAGACGATCAAGCATTGAAAGCCAGTGTAGCCAGGATAAAAGAGGGATACGACGAATTCAATAGCCGGGCCCGCCTGCAGACAGAGTTCATGAACACACATGAACAGATTGACAAAGATATCTACAGGGTCGTATATTCAAACGGTTCTGAAATGATATGTAATTACAGAAAAACGTCTTATGACTATAAAGGGGACACCATAGAGCCGCTGGCATACATACTCAAAGAGTAAATCCTTTATACTCCTCTGCCTGCGTTATTCCGCATTCCGTGAGCCGAATCGGGTGCAGGCGGGGAATAAAAATTATTCATTACTGTCCCCGGATTCCTTACGAAAACTTCTGCGGAATTCCCCGGGCGTCATTTTAAATGTTTTCCTGAACCATACACCAAGATGGCTGGGATCATAAAAACCGCATGCAAGTGCTATTTCGCTCACGGTCATCTTTGTGTTACAAAGCATAGAACGGGCACGATTGAGGCGTAATCGCTGAATCTCCCCCCGTATTGTAAGTCCTATGCTCTTACGAGTGCGCATCTCCAGAAGGCGCTGGGAAACATTGAGATAACGGGCTACCTCAGCAACCGACAGAGAATGATCTATATTTGCCTGAACATACTGCATTGCCTGAGCGATCAGAGGATCGGCAATACAGGATATGTCCGTTGAGCGACGGGTAACAACTGAAGCCATTTCCAGAGAAAGAACGCAGGGTTTCCCCGCGGAATCGGAATTCTTCATCTGTTCATCCAGCAGTCTGGCGCAGTCATATCCGGTATTTTCGCCATCCAGCGCAATACTGGAAAGCGACGGAATTGTCGTTTCACAAAGTATTTCATCGTTATCCACTCCGAGAAGGGCCACTTCATGCGGAACGCTTATCCCCTCTCCTGCGCATATATCCATTATCTGCCGGGCCCGCTGATCACGGACAGCCATGACAGCCACCGGTTTGGGCAGACTCATCAGCCAGGCGGCGAGCTTCTTTTTCTCGAGACCGAAATCATTGCTTTCTCTCACACTGGGAGCCGGATATACATTACAGGTGAAACCGCTCTTCCGAAGATGCTCGACAAAACCCCGCTGGCGTCCACGTGACCAGGATTTGTTTCTGACATTTCCGACAAAACCGAAATCAGTGTACTGTCTGTTCAAAAAATATTCCGCAGCGACCCGTCCGACGGCCAGCTGATCCCGCATTACACAGCAATGCTCCGCGATGGGACTGCCAGGGCCCCGCATTGTCTTGGGAGGGTTGATGAATACCACAGGCACACCTGTTTTCAAAACTGTATTGACATCCTTTTCCGTGTGCGTCAGAACAATTGCCCCGGTACACCCCCACTCACGGGTTCTGCGAATTCCTTGCTCCTCGAAATATCCGGTAATCATATGAAATTCCCAGGGACCATACTGATGCGCATAACGCAGTATTCCGTTAAGCAGCTGACGCTGAATAAGATTGGCAGTGGGAATCACAAGCAGCACTCGCGGAACCATATCAGCTGTATGCATTGATGATGTTGTTCTTTTCATTTCGCGTTTATCATAACATTTTTGCGTAAACATCGCTACTCAGGAACTGATGTTTGTGCAATAATCACTTCCGAACTCGACAACAGGCAAGGGGAAAAGGGCATATGATATTGAAGAGTATTGACATAATTATCATCGGCATTTTTTTTGCTGTTCTCATTGGCATCGGTCTTTTCAACTCACGCAAGGCAGGAAAAAATTCAGCGGAATTCTTTCTTTCGGGCCGTTCCATGCCATGGTGGCTACTGGGGATATCTATGTCGGCGGCAACGACATCAACCAATTCGGCGAATCTGTTCACGGAAATCATCCGTAAGAACGGCATGTCAGGCAACTGGGTATGGTGGGCCTTTCTGCTGACCGGCATGCTGACAGTATTCATATACGCGAAACTCTGGCACCGGACAGGAGCTGAAACAGACATCGAGTTCTACGAACTTCGTTACAGCGGCAAGTCTGCCACTGTTCTGCGCTGTTTCAGAGCTGTGTATCTCGGAGTGTTTTTCAACACAGTCAGCACCGCACTGGTTATTCTGGGAGCAATTAAAATAGGTGTTGTCATGTTTGATATCTCACCTTTCAGGATTATCGTTATTACGGCTGCGGTCACAATAACATATACAGCACTGGGAGGTATGCGAGGCATTCTGATCGGAGATTTCTTCCAGTTTTTCCTGGTTATATTCGGTGCGGTGATAGCCGCTGTCTATGCCGTCGGCAGGCCGGAAGTCAACGGCATGGCCAATCTGCTGAGCAATCCTGTTGTCACCGAAAAACTGAACTTCTTTCCCGACTTCTCGGATACAGACCTTCTGATATCCGTATTTATCATACCGGTGGCAGTACAATGGTGGAATGTATGGTATCCCGGCTCTGAACCGGGCGGGGGCGGATATATCGCACAGCGTATGCTCTCGGCCAAAAATGAAAATCATTCAGTTGCGGCTTCACTGCTCTTCAACACGGTGAACTACGGCATACGTCCGTGGCCATGGTATATCGTGGCCCTCTGTTCTCTTCTGGTATTTCCGGATCTGGAATCGCTGCATACCGCCTTTCCCAATGTATCTCCGAAAATAATGGGGCATGATCTGGCCTATCCGGCCATGCTCACCTATATCCCCTCAGGTCTGCTGGGCATTGTGGTTGCATCTCTGCTCAGCGCACTGCTTTCAACCATCTCCGCTCATCTCAACTGGGGAGCGTCTTACGTTGTCAACGATGTGTACAATCGATTCATCAACAAAAACGCAACGGAAAAACAGCTAGTTTTAGCTGGACGCATCACCACAGTGGCGCTGATGCTCATGGCATGTGTACTGGCTCCTTTTCTCGCAAGCGCAAAAGCCGCTTTCGATCTTGTCCTGCAGATAGGCGCAGGCACCGGTCTGCTTTTCCTTATGCGCTGGTTCTGGTGGCGGATCAACGCCTTCAGTGAAATCACGGCCATGGCTGTTTCCTTCCTTATCGCCTTTTTCTTCCAGCTGATTTACCCTCATCTGGGCGGCTCGGAAATTGCTCAATGGCTGAAACTGATTATCGGCATTGTGATCACCACATTTTCCTGGGTTACTGTCACACTCCTGACTCCCCCGGCAAAGGATGAAACGCTGTTCCGCTTCTGCAGACTGGTTCACGCGGGAGGTCCCGGCTGGAAAGCGGTTGAAAACAGAGCCGCAGCCATGGGTAAACCTCTTATCAGTCCTGAAGCAAAATGGAGTGTTCCTTCCGGCCTGCTTTGCATGGTATTTGCCTGTATGGCGGTTTACTCCATAATGGTTGCCGTGGGATCATGGATATACGGACGTACACTTCCGGCAGTTATCACCACAATCTCGGCGGTCATTTCAATAATAATCCTTTATGTGATTTATATGAAAAAGCAGAAAAACGATAATTTTGACGCAACCTCATTGAAAACCTCATAAAGAACACAGCCGGAACCGGAGATCTGTTGAATCAAAAAGTATATCCGCCATATAGCGGAGAACACACAGAATCGGAGAAAAACAACTATGACAGCACAGGAACTGAAAGCCCATGCAAAAAGACTCGGCGCCGATCTGGTCGGCATATCACCTATGAGCCGGTTTGAAGGCGCACCCAAGCAGATGGATGCGCGATATATCTTTCCCGGAGCGAAATCCATGATTGTTCTGGGGTTCCGTATTCCCCGCGGTTCACTGCGCGGTATCGAAGAAGGAACCCTGTTCAGCAACTATCCATCTATGGGATACGCTGCTCTAAATCAGGTTTACGGTCCTATGGTGCTTTGGAAGCTGACCCGACTGCTGGAAGATGAGGGCCATGAAACCATTCCAATGCTGAATGCCAACGGAGGTGAAGCAATCAACCCGGTTACAGGAAAGTTCCGCAAAGGCTGGAGCAGACCAGCTGAGGATGGCAAACCATACCCTGATGTTCTGGTGCATTTCCGTCTCGCGGCCTACATGGCGGGCCTGGGAGAAATCGGATGGAGCAAGGTTTTTCTCACACCTGAATTCGGACCGCGCCAGCGTTTTGCAATCATGCTTACTGATGCCGATCTCGAACCCGATCCTGTCTACGAAGGCAGAATCTGTGACCGCTGCATGCTATGTGTAAAAAACTGCTACGGCAGAGCCCTAAGCGCAACGGAATCGGTCAAAGTCACAGTTGCCGGGCATGAGCTTGAATGGAACAAACTGGATCCTCTCGCCTGTGAACGCGGCATTCAGGGCGGACAAAACGGAGAGCTGAATCCCTTCGAAAAAGAGTATCCCAGAATGTACGGTTACGGACGCGCTATAGAAGGAGCAGCGGGCTGCATCCGCGCCTGCATGATTCACCTTGAAGAGCGTAAAAAAATCAAAAACCTTTTTAATAATAAATTCAGAACCAGCCGGCAGTGGGAAATCGACCGCTCCAGACCCTATGAACTGACACAGGAAGTGGTAGATTTTTATGAAAAGAACGATATGCTCGAGGATGCGGAAGAGTATATTACATACAACAAGAAAGATAATTACGGCACTGAAAAGAAAGAGGAAGTCGTGAACCCTCTCATTGATTGAGATGATGCAGCGGAGCTGAAATACGCAAGTGCGCTGTTTGAACTGAGAGTCAGAAGTTCAGAACGAATAAAGGGTTAAAAGAGATGTCATCCTTTGCTGCTCATCAGGATGACCAGGAAAAGACATGTTTGTCTCAGCCTGCAGCAGTGCCTGACAAACTATTATGAAATTCGCAGTCGGATATCAATACATGGAAGACGGAGAACCGTTTGCCGCTATAGTCGAGGATTACGGTGATCAGATCGACGAGGTTTACTTCGCATGGCCAGGCCAGCCCTCCGGCCGGCCTGCCATCGGTAGCCATAATGGCGGATACACCCCGGATGAAATACGCGTGCAGTTACTCAATGAGCTGCAATTGTTCCGAAAGGTCGGAATAAAGCTGGATCTTCTTCTGAATGCCAACTGCTACGGTGAACAGGCCATCAGTGTTGCCTTTGAAAAAGCAATCATAACCATTTTAAGAAATCTTGATTCCCGGGGATGCAAGCCGGATATTGTCACCACAACATCAATGATGGTTGCCCGGACTGTAAAAACATTTTTTCCTGACATAGAGATACGTGCATCAGTCAACATGCGGATCGGCACTATACAGGCGATGCATTATCTGACTGATCTTTTCGACAGTTTTTATCTGCAACGGGATCTACAACGCAATATCAGGTATCTCGGGAAAATCCGCAGCTGGTGTAAAGAAAACGGCAAAAAACTCTGCATACTTGCTAACAGCGGCTGTCTGCGGTTCTGTCCTTGCCAGACCTTCCATGACAATCTTATCGCACATTGCGCCGGAATCGAGCAACAGAACAACATTGCCGGATGGAACCCGCATCTCTGCTGGAATCTCTATAAAGATCCTGTAAACTTCAGTCAGATTCTGAAAGCCACCTGGATCAGGCCGGAGGACATTGACCGCTATGCCGGTCCGGATGACACCGTAAAACTGGCCACCCGTCAGCATACCAACCCCCGCATGGTTATCGGAGCCTATGCGAAACGCCGCTATGACGGAAACCTGCTGGATCTTTTCGAGCCGGGATTCTCACCGGCTTTCGCTCCCCGTTTCATCGATAATACCGCATTCCCCGCTGACTGGTCTGAGCGCACCAGCACCTGCAACGGAGAATGTGAATCATGCAGTTATTGCGACACAGTACTGAAACAGGTGATGCGCTCATTTTAAAACGACTGTTCCAACCTGTTTTTATTTTTTTCTCTAAAGCCGGATCTGATTATAATCAACGGTAAAAGGCGTATAGTAATTAACGCCGAGCAGAGCTATCTCATTGTCTGAACCACGCCAACGGAGAACGCCATGCTTATCGACATAAGCCTGCTGAATTACGGGAACAACTGAAACTACTGCAAAATTAAAGAATGTCAAAGTTAACAACAGCGACAATTTACATTTCGTATTTCGCATATTTTGTTAAAAAATGCCTATTTGACCGTATAACGGGTTGCTTTGGAAAGGGCTTTCCACAAAAGGTCAGGCGAATCCGCCGACAGCAGAGCTTCCCGATTAGCATCTTTGATCAGAGATTCGGTCAATCCACCCATAAGACGCAGATAAAAGGCGCTGACCGCCGTGGGAATAGTCATAAAGAAAACTATTCTGACTTTGGTTCCTTCATCATCGAACACAAGATCGTTTTTCAGTGTTCCGAGGGCCATGGTCAGACCGCCGCCTTCAACACCGCGCACATGCGGAAATGCAATACCGCTGTCCATAGCCGTGCTCAACACTGCTTCACGTTCCAGGGCTGATTCCACCAGTTTATCCGCTCCGGCGATAAATTCTTTTTCCTCCATAAGATTTGCCAGAGCTGAAATAGCCTCCGCCGCTGTGCTGACCTTCATATCAGGAATCATCAGCGATTCATTGGAAAAACGCGAAACCCCCGATTTACGTGGAGCCGACCGCCGATGAGTTTCTCCCACCCAGCGGGGTGCATCGCTCTCCTCAAAAAGTATCCTGGCGCAACTGGGACAATTGGAAATCATCTTACACTGTCTGACGGATTGAACCATACTTACAGGAAGACGCATTCCGCAGATAGCGCAGCACCCGTTATACATGGGCGCCATTACAAGATGATCTTTCTTATATAGCCTCTTATAAAGAGATTTAATCTCGACAGGCAGTTTCTCCGTCAGGTTAAATATCGACTCGTTCAAGCGCTCCATATGTTTTCCGTCACCGGTTGTTCTATGTTCATCGCGGATAAGAACGAGTTCCTGAAGCTGATTCAGATGATTCATCAGACTGTGCATATTATCCTCATAACTTTATTATTAAGGCGCACCATACACCTTTATTTCTTTTCTGAATTTGTAAAACGCTGACATTATCACGTATGTCAGACTTAAAGTCAATCTGTTGCGTTCAGTAACTCAAAAAAGGTCAGTTCTTTTAAATTTATATTTACAGATGAACAGTAGGACGCATCTGCGAATTGGTGCAAATCGTCAAATTTACGGCAATTTGCATCATACATCTTCCGAGGTCAAGGACCTCGGCTACAGTTCCAAAGCATTTTTACTGTAGGGTGGGGTCCGTGCATGTCACGCCGTAGTGCCGCTTGCGGTACAAAGGAGGAACCTCGCCGTGCACCGATTCGCAGATGCGCCCTGAACAGTATCAAATCGCCTCATATCCTTGCACAGCGAATCAATATCTGATAATCTGAACAGGTAATCAGAACATGGGGGAAACAATGCGGTCGGATGAAATATATCAACGGATGCTGCTGATAAGATATTTCGAAGAAGCGGTCGAAAGACTTTTTCTTGAAGGACATATCATGGGCACTGCTCACACCTGCATAGGACAGGAAGCAATGGCAGCAGGCATAGCAGCCGCTCTTCAGCCACAGGATGCCATGACAACAACCCACCGCGGACATGGTCATTTTCTGGCGCGCGGCGCTGATCCAGCCAGAGCTATGGCGGAACTTTTCGGCAGGAGAACCGGCTACTCAAAAGGGCGGGGCGGCAGCCAGATGATGATGGCACCGGAAATGGGTTTCTACGGCGCCAACGGAATAACAGGTGCTGGCATACCTTTCGCAACCGGAATCGCCCTTGATGCGGTTATGCGCAGATCCGCTCGTGTGACAGCATGTCTTTTCGGCGACGGAGCCTCTAATGAAGGCGTTTTTCATGAAACTCTGAATATTGCATCATTGTGGAAACTTCCGATTATCTTTATAGCGGAGAACAACGGTTACGCGATGT
Organism: Kiritimatiellia bacterium; assembly: GCA_046482825.1. Classification (GTDB taxonomy): domain Bacteria; phylum Verrucomicrobiota; class Kiritimatiellia; order RFP12; family UBA1067; genus M55B167. Next base: position 1,669 of record JAWOEI010000016.1, on the reverse strand, counting down.
CAACATCCACAAAGCGGGGACTTGCCAACACCTGTATTGCCGACCGCGCCGCAGGCTACAGCATACCGGGAATCACTATAAACGGGAACGATCCCGAAGAAGTCCGGGACTGCGTGCAAAAGTACGCCGGGACCGCCCGTAACGGGCAGGGGCCGGCCCTGATTGAGTGTCTGACATACCGCCTCTCAGGACACTCCCGCGGTGATCCGCGAATTTACCGCACCCGCGAAGAGGAACAGAAAGCGTGGAACAAAGATCCGATAAAACTTTTTGAACGTAAGCTGACTTCAGAAAACACTCTTACAACAGATGAGGTTAAAGCCCTGAAAAGAAAAACCGTAGATGTGATAGCAAACGCGATCAAAACATGCGAAGACGCCCCGTCAGCATCTGCCGCGGAATTTGCAAATTCGCTTTTTGCAGAATAAAACGCATACAAAGAGCATAGCGCATGGCGTAAAAACCTTCAAAACATAAACTTATGAAACACTCTGATCAAATATAAAACTCAGCTTTGTGATCGCTGTGTTCTCTGTGGTTAATACAGTAAAATTATGAGAAACATTACTTTTACACAGATAATCCGTGAAACTCTCGAAGCAGAGATGAAACGTGACGAAACCGTATTTCTAATGGGTGAAGACATAGGTGTGTACGGCGGATCCTTCGGTGTCACCCGTGGGCTTATCGAGATTTTCGGTGAACAGCGTGTTCGCGACACCCCCATATCCGAACAGGCCATCACCGGTATAGCCATAGGCGCGGCAGTCTGCGGACAACGTCCGGTTATGGAAATCATGTTCATGGATTTCATCACCCTCGCTGTTGACCAGCTGATAAACATGTCCGCTAAGCTGCATCCAATCTACGGTCAAACATGTCCACTCGTGCTGCGCTGAGGTATTGTATCTTCAACAATCTTATTGAAAACCACTTGTCCCTGGGCTATCAATATGCTTAAGGAAAATAATATGGTAATGCAAATCTTTCTCATAATAAGTAACAACCGGCAGGCGAATTCACCTGCCGGTTGTTTGTTTTATTGTTTAACAATTTTAACGCTGTTGGAGAACCCATGACAATCAGTGATTTCAATCAGATAATGGGCAGGTTTGCAGTTTTGCATATTGATGCTTTCCATACCTTTTGTTTTACTGGTTTTCGGTTTCATGCTTCTACGAATATACGTGTTTTTCTTGTGCTTTTGTCACGAAATTTGCAGAAAAGCAAATTTACGCGCCAAAAGAGCATTATGGGTGTTCGTGTACCCACGGGTTCCGTATCGAAAACAAGTTTTCTCTCTACACCCGTGGTTATTCATGTTTGACCCCATTCGGGGTCGGGGCTTCAGCCACCTACAATGGTAACCAGGCAGGTGGCTGAGGGTTCCGGCGGTAGCCATTCCTCGCTTAGCGAGGAGCTTCCGGTCTATCACCGCACCACCGTAAAACCTTTACTTATACCGTTGACTTTTAGTACATAATTACCTGATTTCAAATTGCTGATGTCAAAGCTTGCTGTTTTTGTGCGGATGGATTGTGTGAAAACGAGTTTGCCACTGGCATCGTAGATTTCGGCGTGTTGGGGGTGTGTTAGGTTTGGGATTTCTAAGTGAAGTTTGTTGGTTGCGGGATTGGGATAAAAGCTGAAGTGAGAAGCGCTTTCGTTT
>JAWOEI010000126.1:0-3175 GCA_046482825.1 Kiritimatiellia bacterium | reverse complement strand
CTAAAATTATCCGCCATTTCTCGGGCGTTAAATTTCCCCAGGCCGCAATAAACCGCATCCGCACCGCTCACGTATGCCGAGAGGGCGGTTTCTAGATTTCCCGCCGGCGCTAGCAGCTCAGGTGTATGTATTAAATTATTCATTGCTATATAGTTTAAAAGGTTTTTGTCTTTTTTGCTACAGCCTCAACTGATACTACAGTGAAGAAAAGCGGGGGCACAGGCAACACGCAAGCAGTCAAAATGTTATTTCGAAAAAAACTGACGGAAATTTAAATTATTTCCTAAAGATTGGTTAAGTTTATGCCGGGGGTGTGTCGAAGGTATAGGTGTGGAAGGAGTCACCGCGGAAAGACTTTAAAGCACTTCTTTCACTCTTGTTTATATATCGGCCGTACTTTAGACCGGTTTAGAAAAAATTTGCCTCTAAAGGCAAAAAATTGAGGGCAAGGATGCCCTTATACACTTCAAGGAGGAGATTGTATGATTATTAATCACAACATGAGCGCAATGTTTGCGCAAAACCAGCTGAAGAATACCAACGGTATGCTCGAAAAGAACATCGAGAAACTGTCTTCAGGTCTTCGGATCAACCGTGCCGGCGACGATGCATCCGGTTTAGCTGTAAGTGAGAAAATGCGGGCACAGATCCGTGGTTTGAACCAGGCTTCCCGAAACGCCGAAAACGGTATCTCTTTTATCCAGACAACTGAAGGTTATCTGCAGGAATCACAGGACATTCTGCACAGAATGCGTGAACTATCAGTACAGTCAGCCAACGGTATTTACACCGATGAAGACAGAATGCAGATCCAGGTAGAAATTAGCCAGCTGGTTGATGAAATCGACCGAATTGCCAGCCATGCCCAGTTTAACGGCATGAATATGCTTACCGGACGTTTTGCCGCAGAAAGTGGTGAAAACACCGTAACCGCCTCCATGTGGTTTCACATTGGTGCAAACATGGATCAGCGTGAGCAAGTGTACATCGGCACAATGACTTCGAACGCCCTTGGTATGCGCCAGGAAGGAACCGGTGATACCCTTACCATGGAATCCCCTGAAGACGCAAACCGCTCAATAGGAACAATTGACTCGGCCCTGAAGACCATCAACAAGCAGCGTGCCGACCTTGGTGCCTATCAGAATCGTCTTGAACATGCAGTCCGTGGAATAGACGTTGGAGCAGAAAACCTCCAGGCAGCCGAATCACGAATCAGAGACGTCGACATGGCAAAGGAAATGGTTGATTACACAAAGAACCAAATTCTACAGCAGGCTGGAAACGCAATGCTCGCCCAGGCTAACACAAAAACACAATCGGTCTTGCAACTACTGGGATAGCGCGTTATATTAAATACTAAAGATATATAGTTCTTTGAAAACATACCCTCCTAATTTGGTATTAATTTAAGGTGATGGGCCGGCCTTGCAGGTCGGCCACATCTCTTTAACATGTGGGGATCAGTCCGGAAGGGGCGCAAAAAAGGCCTTCCCTGTTCCTTACGGTTGGTATCATGAAAGGCAAGGAAAGCCTTTACACTGTAATCAAGGAGGGTTATATGATTATTAATCACAACATGAGCGCCATGTACGCAAATCGCCAAGTTGGACAAGCAAATCAATCCGTAAAAGGCAACATCGAAAAGCTAAGTTCAGGTATGCGGATTAATCGGGCATCCGATGATGCATCCGGACTCGCAGTAAGCGAGAAAATGCGAGCCCAAGTACGAGGTCTCAACCAGGCTGAACGCAACATAGAAAATGGAGTTTCCTTCATTCAGACAACAGAGGGATATCTACAAGAGTCCCAAGACATTTTACATCGCCTACGGGAACTTTCAGTGCAGTCAGCCAATGGTATTTACTCCCAGGAAGATCGTATGCAGATTCAGGTTGAGGTCTCTCAGCTTGTTGATGAAATCAATAGGATTGCATCCCACGCACAGTTTAACGGCATGAATATGCTAACTGGCGGATTTGCAGAGGATACTGAAAGCGGGCAGGTAATGCAGTTACAGGTTGGTGCAAATATGGACCAGAATGAACGCGTGTACATTGGGACAATGACTGCTCAGGCGCTCGGCCTGCAGGGAGCACAGGGTGAGGAAGGAACTATTTCTATTTCAAACCCTGAATCAGCGAACATGGCTATCGGCTCTATCGACAGTGCCCTTCAGCAAGTTTCACGGCAACGTGCCAACCTTGGTGCGTATCAGAACCGTTTTGAAAAAGCTGCCGATGGTATTGCGATTGCAGCTGAAAACCTTACTGCTGCTGAGTCACAGATCCGTGATGTAGACATGGCCTCTGAAATGGTCAACTACATGAAAAACCAGATTCTGACTCAGTCTTCAACAGCAATGCTCGCACAGGCAAACACACAGACACAATCGGTACTGCAACTACTGTAAAACACCTAGTGTTCAATTAAGCAAAGATGAGATTTCTGGACGTTTTCTCATCTACTATTTAGGGGGAGGCCCGGCGCCCCTCCTCCTTCTTTATTTAGGTGGTAATTATGGAACTGCATTTAGATGATGTAAATGCTCAGAACAGGCAGTTTACTGCAGCAGCCTTAAAACAGAAGGAGTTTCGGGCACAGAATGCTCAAAAAGAAGCTCAACGGAAACAAGCGGCAACGGCTAAGGCTAAAGAAAAAAGGAAAGAGACAGTAGATCCCGAAATTTATCTTAAAGATATTCTCACTATCACCAGCATCTTTAACAGAAAACTCAAATTTAGTATAAATAGAGATTCGAACCAGGTGATCGTCAAGGTCATCGATGGCGAAACCGATAATGTTATAAAGGAGATTCCCCCGGAAGCACTTCAGCGTCTACATTCACGTATGCGTGAGAGTATCGGACTTCTGATTGATGAAGAGATATAGACAATGTTTTAGCCGGGGGATCAGGTAGCGAGCAATGTCTGATATCAGTATCCCCGGGGTATCCAGTCAATACGACACCGGTAAAATGATAGATGCCATCATGGAGGCGGAAAAAGTTCCGCTCAACCGGATGGAAGATCGTCAAGTAACCTTTGACCGGCAAAAAAAAGTCTGGAACGAGGTAAATCGTAAACTCAGTTCATTACAGGAAAACGCCCGAAGTCTCTATAGTTTTGACAACCCCTTCAGGGAGTATGTGGCTAATTCCACTGACCCTGAAATT
>JAWOEI010000036.1:0-31311 GCA_046482825.1 Kiritimatiellia bacterium | reverse complement strand
AGTGGGAAAAGGGGCAATGTTTATTATTCCCGGTTTTATCAGACGAGTGCTGAATACGAATAAGTAGCTTTTCTTATTTTTTTAACGAAATACGCAGATGTGTTGCTTACGGGGTGGCAGATGTGCTTTCTGTCAACTAGGATACAGCGGAAAAGCGGATTGCGCATATCACTCGCATTGATATTGCAAATGTTATGATCAACATAAAAAATTTACAGATCGAAAATGCAGAGCTGAAAGGACGCATTCACTCCGTTGAATCATTTGGCACTCTGGATGGTCCGGGTATTCGCTATATTCTTTTTCTGCAGGGCTGCTTTCTGAAGTGTCTGTACTGTCACAATCCTGACTCCAGACCTTTCAACTGTGGAAAAGAAACAAGCGTGCAGGATGTTGTCAATGACATCTCTAACTATATGTTATTTATAAAAAAAGGGGGGGTAACCCTTTCAGGCGGTGAACCGCTGGCACAGCCTGAATTTTCTCTGGCTGTGATTAAGGCCTGCCGCCTGCTGGGTCTGCATACAGCCGTTGACACCTCAGGCGCTGTACCCCTGAAGCAAAGTCGTAATGTGATTCAGGAAGCGGATCTGCTGCTGCTGGATATAAAATCGGTTTCCGATAAAATATCCCGTAAACTGACAGGACAAAGCAACCACAACACATTGGCTTCGCTTGAATTTTGCGAAGGACACCATAAGGATGTATGGGTGCGGCATGTTCTTGTTCCTGGATGGACTATGGATGCCGAAAGCCTTAACCGCCTTGCTGATCATATTCTGCGTTATGAGTGCATTAAAAAAGTCGAATTACTGCCATACCATAAAATGGGAATCTATAAATGGAAACAGATGGGCATACCGTATCCTCTAAAGTCCGTTGAACCGCCTTCGGAAGAAGAAATTGAAATAGCCAAAGATGTTTTCAGGCAACGCAGATTGATGTAAAAGGAAAACTCAGTAATTGCATTTGCGTCGCATAATATATGTTATGTAAACTATTGCAGGGGTCATGCGCATTATACACTCAGTATTTTACGCATTTCACGCATACGACGTTCAATCTGCGCAATTCTGAGTCCTTCAAAACATTCAATACTGAAATTTTCAACGCCGAATGATGCGATAACTGAGGCGTAAAGCAAAGCTTCTCTCAACGCTTTTTCACTGATTCTGCCCCGCTGAGCCAGATAGCCCATAAAAGCACCGGCGTAGGAGTCTCCCGCTCCGGTTGGATCAACCAGATGTCTGACAGGATATGCGGGCGCGATAAAAACGCTTTTTTCGGAAAAAAGCAAAGCTCCGTGTTCACCGCGTTTGATAACAACATATTTCGGTCCCATTTTCAAAAGGGCTGCAGCGCAGTCCCGCATATTGTATTTACCACTGAGCATACGCGCTTCGCCGTCGTTGAGCGTTAACAGATCAACTTTTTTAATAACACGTACAAGAGCCGGCCTGGCTATATCAATCCAGAGATTCATTGTATCCAGAGCAACAAACGTGGCACCTTCGGCCTGACGCAGGACATGCGCCTGCAGCTGCGGCTGTATGTTGCCGAGAAGAACAAAAGGCGCATTGATGTACTCATTCGGCAGTTTCGGCTTGAAATCAGCAAACACTCCCATCTCGGTATTTAATGTTATGCGCTCTATCATGTTGTCGTCATAAGCACCGGACCAGCGGAAAGTTCTTCCCTCAGCATGCTGAACTCCGGAGAGATCCGTTCCGAATTTTTTCCAGCGCCGGACAAAATCGTCAGGAAAATCATCACCGACAATGCCGACCGCACCAGTTGCCGTGAAATATGATGCCGCCGCAGTACAGAAAGGCACTGAACCTCCGAGCAGATTGCTCCTGCTTTCTGTACGCGTTTTTATATTATCAATTCCAATTGAACCGACAACCCACAGTTTAATTTTTTCATTTTTCATGAATTCCTCTGTTTATATAATCCTCCAGCGCGTCTATTGCAAGCATATATCCCCTGCTGCCGAATCCCATAATCTGCCCTATACAGACAGAAACAGTCAGACTGCAATGCCGGAAATTTTCACGCCTGTGAGTATTGGATAAATGGACTTCAATAACAGGCAGACCGCAAGCCGCTATTGCGTCACGAAGCGCTACACTGCTGTGAGTAAAAGCGGCGGGGTTGATGATTATACCGTCGCAGACTTCCCCGGCCTTGCAGACAGCATCAACCAGTTCACCTTCAATACAGCTCTGAAAATGAACCGTTTCAATACCTTTTGAATCCGCATACGTGTCTATTCTCTCATGAATTTCACGCAAAGACTCAGAACCGTAAATTTCCGGCTCGCGTTTTCCCAGCAGATTAAGATTCGGCCCGTCAATTACCATTATTTTCATTTTTATTTCCTTTTGTGATCTTCACATCTGACGCATCAACTGTAAGAATTTTACCTTCAGGAGAACGCACAACCAGTTTAGCGCGCAGAATATCACGGTTTATAATTCTGCCTTTGAAATCATCATGAACTTCACAGACAACTGAAGTTCCGAGGGCCGGCAATCTGGCGACAGCCTCTTCATAAACACTGTTCTCATAACGGAAACAGCATTTCAGCCTGTTACATGTGCCATTCAGAGATGCGGGATTCAGCGGTATCCCCTGATTTTTGGCCATCTTAAGATTTACCGTCCCCTCATGTTTCATCCAGGAGCAGCAGCATGCCTCACGTCCGCATTGTCCCAGGCAGCCTATCAGCCGTGCTTCATTTCTGACGCCCACCTGCCAGAGATTGACTGAAGCCCCCCCATGTCTTTTTTCAAGGGGTCTAGTGAATTTATTTAGATTCAAAGGCATTTTTGCAAAATACCGTATAAAAATTCTTCGTCTATCCAGAGAAGTACGCACATGCACAATTTTCGCTTCAACCTGTGCTCTGCGCAAAATTTCACAGAATTCATTTCTGATCTCTTCCGCCAGATTGCGATTGTACGAAACCGTCTTATTTTCTTTATCGGACAGAGCCCGCACCACTTTAAAACCGGGAATACGTCTGTCTTCAATTATCTTTTCCAGACTGCCGAACTCTATGAGTTCTGCATAGTCAAATCCGTAGTCAAACTCAACAACATAATCCCTGCCCAGAGCAATATCGATTCCAGTGCCGACACGGCAATAGAAAAGCGCATATTCAGGTGTTCTGACGCGGGCGACATTCATTTAAAGACGTTTCCTTATTATACAACACCATGCTGAATCCGGTCTATCGCATACGCAAGCGTGGATTCCTCAGGCATATTTCTTTCGTTAAGCTGCACACTTAGTTCTTCGACAGCTTTGATATTATAAAAAGCCTTGCTAAGATCAAGATTTTCTGCGCGGGATCTGAGTGGTCCGAGATATTCCCTGTTGCTGATTACTTTATCAGATCCCCCGGCGCAAAGCACAAAAATATCCCGCATCCAATCCAGAAGCGTCAGAATGAAATCACTGCGAAATTCACGGTAACGCGCACTGACCCTCGCATCATAAATATCTTTGCTTTCATCCAGCTTAGTATTGTCCTTTTCCTCTTCCTTCACCACAACTTCAACATGTTTCCGTATGTCGGTCAGAATAGAGAACAGTGCAGTTGACATGGCAAGCCTCTGCATCGGAGTCCTGTAAAAATCGCTGGAGAGAGTTTCGAGCACCCTGCCCAGCCACGGTTCTTCAAGTTTGCGCATATCATCAAGATTTAAACGCTGACAGCGCGACAGTATCGTGGGAAGCAGCTGCTGAGGGGAGTCCGTCAGCAGAAGGAAAACTGTTTTATCCGGAGGCTCTTCCAGCGTTTTGAGAAAAGCATTCGAAGATGAAATATTCAATCTGTCGGCACCGACAATCACACCGGCTTTCCAGCCGCCGAGCATGGAACTTCTGCTGATCTTTGAAAGCAGATTGCTGCGAAGATTGTCAATGCTGATTACCCGGGATTTTTTCTCAGGGAATATCCACTCTATATCAACCTGTGTCTTCTCCTGCACCCGCCGGCAGGCATCACATTTTCCGCACGGTTTTATTCCGGAAGACTGACAAAAAAGGTATTGCAGAATCCTTACTGCCATTTGCATTCCTATACCACGCACAGAACCTGTTATAAGGTATCCGTGCGCGGGCTTGCCTGTTTCAAAGGCATGCTTCACCATTTCAAATGTTTCGTTAATTTGCATAATTTGAAGTGAAAACAGCAGTATCAGGATAAGGTTAAAAAGCGTTCTGAAACTATATTACGTATATCTGACTGCACAAGATTACAGTCGCGCTCAGCATCAACCACGTAAAATCTATCCGGCTCCATCTCCGCAAGTTCAAGAAATCCATTACGCAGACGCACGTGAAAATCAGCTTTTTCCTTTTCAATTCTGTCAGGTGCCGCTATTCCACTTATGTGTCTGTTCTTTAAACGCTGGCGGCTTGTTTCGGGAGACACATCAATAAGAAGTGTCAGATCAGGGTTGAGTCCGTTCACAGCAAAATCGTTTAGCTGTTTAATCTGCTCTTTTTCAAACCCCCTTCCGCAGCCTTGATAAGCAAATGTTGAATCGTGAAAACGATCACAGAGAACCCATCTGCCTGCTTCCAGTTCAGGTACGATAAACTCGTCCACATGCTGCGCCCGACATGCAAGAAAAAGCAGAAGTTCACAGCGGTCACAGGGTACCTCACAGTCTTCACCATACTGGATAAGTTCACGAATTTTTTCGTTCAAGGGCGTGCCGCCCGGTTCACGGGTTCTGACGAGATCAACCCCCTGCTCTTCCAGAAACTGCGCAAGTTTCCTGATATGCGTTGATTTGCCGCTGCCCTCTGGACCTTCGAATGTTATAAATTTTCCACGCATATTATCAGTTCCGGCGTTCTGTAATTTATGACAGACATCAAAATGAATGCAATAGCTGATACGATGTAAAAGTTACGCACTTCAGAGTTTCCTGACCTTCTGACCGTCTTTCGAATCGCGTACACTCCAGCCCATTGATGAAAGCTCATCACGAATACGGTCGGATTCGGCCCAGTTTTTTCCGGTTCTGGCAGCCGCCCTTTCTTCCAGCAGTTTTTTTACATCCGCAGGAATTTCTTTGACAATGCTGCGTTCAAAATCAATAACGCCCAGCACCTGGTCGAAGTGACTGAAAAGATTTATCAGAGCTGCTGCCTCTCCGGCGCACAGATCCCCGGCCTGCAGGGCACTGTTACTTTCCCTGACCAAATTATAAACCACAGCCATTCCGCCCGGTATATTGAGATCATCATTCACAGCGGACATAAATTCATCATTGGCATTTTTCGCGAACAGCGGCAAGTCACCAGCGTCGGCTTCACTGGCTTTTTCTGAAAGAGTGCTGATACATTCATCAACACGCGCAAGTGATACACGCGATGCATCGAGAGCATCAAAAGTGAAATTCAAAGGCTGACGGTAATGACCGTTGATCAGCACATAACGTATTTCGCGCCCCGACCATCCCTTTTCTATGAGATCGCGCAGAGTGAAAAAATTGCCCAGGGATTTTGACATTTTTTCACCGTTGACCTGCAAATGAGCACAGTGCATCCAATTTTTCACAAAAGTCTTTCCCGTGGCTCCCTCAGCCTGCGCAATCTCATTTTCGTGATGAGGAAAGAGGTTGTCAATGCCCCCGGTATGCATATCAAAACTTTCTCCGAGGTATTTCATCGCCATTGCTGAACATTCCAGATGCCATCCGGGGCGTCCCCTGCCCCATGGCGAATCCCAAACCACATCGCCGTCGTTCGCATCCCATGCTTTCCAGAGCGCAAAGTCTCCGTAATTTTCCTTCTCGTATTCATCCTGCGACACCCGTGCACCGGCACGCAGTTTATCGCGATCAAGATTGGCCAGCCGACCGTAATTATCCAGTCGGCCGACACTGAAATAAACCGATCCGTCATCAGAGCGGTAGGCCAGGCCGTTGTCAAACAGCTTCTGTATCAGATCAATCATTTCAGCGATATGATCCGTGGCAGCTGGATAAAATTCCGCCGGTTCGATGTTAAGTTTTTTCAGATCATCAAAGAAGGCCTGAACATACTCATTGGTGAACTTTTTCAGAGAGACCCCTTTTTCTCTGGCCCCCCTGATGGTTTTATCATCGACATCCGTCAGATTCATTACCTGAGTCACCTCATAACCATTGAATTTGATTACGCGGCGCAGAATGTCTTCAAAAATGTATGCCCGGAAATTCCCGATATGGGCAAAGTTGTAAACCGTGGGACCGCAGGTGTAAATGCGTATGCGGTTGTCTTCAAGAGGCTTTATTTCCTCCTTGCGGCGTGTCATGCTGTTATAAAAATTCATCTTCATAATATTCAGTTCGTTCCATCTTAAGGAATTGACATGATAATTCCGTTCTGTGTCTGTTCAGCAGTTTTTTTCTGCAGTAAAGAACAAAATAAACGCTCCGGGATTATAGTTGTTGACTTGATAAACCAAATTCATCTTTCGTCAAGGCTGCGGCAGAACCAGTGGGTTTCGGTTACTCCCGGCGGAAAAGCTTCAGATTTCTCCTACCAGTACGGTTGCCATTGCGGAAATTCCTTCGCCCCGTCCTTCAAACCCCATGCCCTCACCGGTTTTAGCTTTAACTGAAACCGCAGACATATCAACATCCAGGATCTCAGCAAGTTTTCCGCGCATGGCGGATATATACGGAGCCATTACAGGTGCTTCCGCAACAATGCAGGAGTCTATATTGATTACTCGCCATCCTCTGTCCGAGAGCATCCGCACAACTTTTTCAAGCAGCATCAGACTGTCGGCTCCTTTCCATTGCGGGTCTCTGTCGGAAAAATGCGAACCTATATCACCGGCCGCAACAGCTCCCAGAAGAGCATCAATCACGGCATGGCAGAGAACATCGGCATCTGAATGACCGTCCAGTCCCTTTTCATAGCCGATTTCCACTCCGCCTATAATTAAACGCCGCCCCTCCACCAGGCGGTGTGAATCAAATCCAATTCCCGTACGAGCCATCTGGGTATGTTACATAAACATGCTTTCAGCCGCAACGCTAAAATATATCTATGCTTTTCATTCTTGTTATCGCCTGCAATAAATGATATTATTCGGGGCGTTTTTGAACAACAGACCGGAGTTTTATGGCTAAAGATGATGCAATAGAAGTGATTGGAACAGTGGTAAAGGTTCTTCCCGCCACCATGTATAAAGTCAAGCTGGAGAACGGGCACGAAGTGCTGGCCCACATTTCCGGCAAGATGCGCAAGTTTTTTATCAAAATTGCCGCCGGTGATAAGGTGACTCTTGCGATTTCACCCTATGATCTGTCAAAAGGGCGTATTGTGTTCCGGCATAAAAACTAAATCTGCTTCAAGATCGTAATCCCGTCCGCCCGTGATGCGGACGTTGATGAAATCACCTGTTTCAAAACCGGACGGAACATTGCTGATGCAGGTCTCTCCGTCCACTTCCGCAGCCTGACGCGTCAGACGTCCACGCCAGCGGCTGTCTTCAGATTTGTTTAAAAGCAGTGCTTTGTCAGTTTTACCGCATAATTCATCTTGAAGCCGGTTTCTGACAACCTCTTCCTGAATCTGCATCAGAATACTGCAGCGTTCCTCCGCAATTTCAATTTCAGGAATATCCTCCATGTCATACGCCGGGGTTCCCTCTTCCGGTGAAAAAGCGAAAACTCCGAGATGATCAAACTTTGACCGCCGGACGTATTCCGCCAGATGCTCGAAATGTTTGTCCGTCTCGCCGGGAAACCCTACCAGACAGGTGGTTCGCAACACCAGCCCCGGAACAACAGAACGTAATCTCTGAGCCATATCCTGTGTAGCCTCAACAGCATGAGATCGGTTCATTAAACGCAGTATGTCAGGATGGCTGTGCTGTATGGGCAGGTCAAGATAGCGAAGAATATGGTTGGTATCATTCAGCATTTCCAGTAGCTCTGAGGTCACTCCGGACGGATATCCGTAAAGCAGCCTGATCCAGTAATCTCCTTCAATAGAATCAATACGGCTTATCAGCTCCTCCAGCCGCGGCAGATTTGTTTTATCATCCGCTCCGTAATTAAATGTATCCTGAGAGATAATATTCAGCTCTTTCACACCGGCCTGCACAAGACAGAAAGCTTCTTCACAAATATCAATAACATTACGTGAACGAAACGGACCGCGTATATCAGGAATGGAACAGTAGGCGCATCGGTGATCACATCCTTCGGAAATTCTTAAATTGGCAAAAGGCCCTCCGGTAAACAGCAGAGTCGGATAAGGTGGATTGAAAAGTTTGAAGGCAGCACCTTTTTCAAAAAGCATAAGCGGCGTATCACTTCCTAGGACGGCATCAACCAGTACACCGACCTGATCAAGTTCGTCAATTCCAAGAAATCCGTCGACATCGGGAAAGGCTTCCGCCATACGTTCTCTGTAACGCTGGACCATGCAGCCTGTGACAACTATTGCCTTGCAGTTACCGTCATTTTTATGAGCGCATGCACTTAAAATTGTTTCTGCAGCCTCTTCGCGTGCTATGTCAATAAAAGCGCATGTGTTTATCAGAATAACATCCGCGGTTTCCGGGGATTCAGCCAGTCTGAATCCTCTCTCTTTCAGGTACCCCGCCATAATCTGCGAATCCACCAGATTTTTTGCACATCCAAGCGAGATGAATCCAATACTGACTGACATCAATTCTCCTTAAAAGTCATTTAAAGTGTGCTATTATAAAGCATGGGCCTGTTAAAAAAAGCACTAATGACAAAAAATATGAAAAAGATAAGTTTAATCGTTATGCTGCAGGCAATAATTTCATGTATTTAATATTTTTCAGTTGACTTCCCTTTGTTGTTTCTATATAAAGAAACGCTGAAGAGAGATAAACTCTGGAATATTTGGAGACTAACAATGCTTTTAAAGAAATACCCTGGCAAGAAAGAATTCCATAAACTGGTGAAAGAGGGAACTGTTGTGCCGGTAGGCATTAAGATACTTGCGGACAAAGAAACACCGGTCTCGATACTGAGCCGTTTTGCGGAGAGCTCCCCCAATCTTTTCTTGCTTGAAAGTGCGGAAGGCGGAGAAAACTGGGGCCGTTACAGTTTTTTGGGAATATCCGCTCATGCTATGATAACCGTATATTGTCATGACGTTTTACTGCGGCAGGGAATAGAGGAAAAACGCATACCTCACAACAATGATCCTTTCTCTGTGCTGCGGTCTGTCATAAAGCAGTACACTCTGGCGCAGATACCGGATATGCCGCCCTTCTGTGGCGGTCTTGTCGGTTATTTCGCGTATGAATCCATTAATTTCATTGAACCGAAAGTTCCGAACACACTGCCGCCTGACGCACCTATGGCGGAATTCATCATTCCTGAGACACTGCTGGTTTTTGACAACATTGCCCATACTCTCGATATAATCCAGCTGTCATATGATGTTGAGGAAGATACAGACAGACGTTACGAGGCAGCAATCGAAAGAGTCAAAGAAGTACACGATCTTATAGTGTCAACAAATCCGAACCAGGGAATTAAAAACAGAACCCCTCTTAAAATTCCGCAGCCGCTGACGGATCCAGCGCATTACAAAGACATGGTAAAGACTGTCAAAAAAAATATCTATGAAGGCGATCTGATACAGTGTGTTCTTTCACAGACTTTCGTAGGACCCGCACCGGACGATCTGGTAAGCCTTTACAGAGCTCAGCGGTATATCAATCCATCACCTTACCTCTACTATATAAAAACCCACGGCTGCACACTCATAGGTTCATCACCGGAAACCATGATCAGAATGAATCACCGCAGCGCCTGTCTGCGACCCATTGCGGGAACACGTCACCGGGGAAGCACTGAACAGGAAGACCGCCGCCTGGCTGACGAACTGCTCCAGGATGAGAAAGAAAGAGCGGAACACCTGATGCTTGTGGATCTGGGGCGTAATGAGCTCGGGCGTGTTTCGGTTCCCGGAAGTGTACAGGTAACGGATCTAATGGTTGTTGAAAGATACTCACACGTGATGCATCTTGTTTCAAACATCACTTCGGATGTTGAAGATAAGTATGATGCATTTGATCTTTTCAAATACTCATTCCCCGCAGGCACACTCAGCGGCGCACCAAAAATCCGGGCCATGGAGATCATAGCGGATCTGGAAGATGATCCACGCGGTCCGTACGGCGGCGCTGTGGGATATTTCTCTTTCGACGGCAACATGGATTTTGCAATATGTATCCGCACAGCAGAGGCTCGCCACGGGCGTCTGACAGTGCGCACCGGCGCCGGGATTGTAGCTGATTCCGATCCGGACTTCGAGTGTCAGGAATGCATCAATAAAGCTGGCGGCATAGCACGTTCGATAGAAATGCTGAAAAATATGCAGGAGTCCGGGGAATTTTTGCAGGATGTGTAGGGTGTAATGCGGAATGCAGATATGATGTCCGATATGCCGGACAGACAATACATTGGAGAAAACATGATTTTAATGATAGATAACTATGATTCTTTCACTTACAACCTTGTTCAGTATTTGCGAGAGATGCACAGCGAGGTTGAAGTTCACAGAAATGACGCCGTAAGCGTAGGTGAACTCGAAAAGAAATTACCCGAAGCAATCGTAATTTCGCCTGGACCCGGAAGACCTGAGGATGCGGGTATTTCTATAGAAACCATCCGTCGTTTTGCCGGAAAAACACCTATACTCGGCGTATGTCTGGGTCACCAGGCCATAGGAAAATGTTTTGGCGCAAAGATAATACATGCAAAAAAACTGATGCACGGGAAAACATCCGAAGTAAAAACCGACGGTGAATATATTTTCAGAAATCTCAATACGCGTCCTGTCAAGGCCATGCGCTACCATTCTCTAGCTATTGACCGTGAAACATTTCCGGATGAGCTGATCATCACTGCTGAAACAGAGGATGACGGAGAAATTATGGGTATCCGCCACCGTGATATGCCTATCTTCGGCATTCAGTTTCATCCAGAGTCTATTATGACACCGGTAGGCAAACGCATATTGAGGAACTTTTTAAAACTCGCCGTCAGAAAACAGTAAGCGCTTAATTCCTCTGAAAAGATAAATTACAGGAGTATCCCTGTTTTTACAGCAGCAGAAAACAAAAGGCGAATCATGAAAATCACAGAGATTTTAAAAAAGATTATTGACGGCTGTAACCTCAGTGAAACAGAAAGTTACGAAGCGATCACAGCAATGCTCAAAGGCGAACTTACTGAATCACAGATAGGCGCATTTTTGGGGGTGCTTGCAGCCAAAGGTGAATCTGTCAGTGAGATAACCGGAAGCGCCCGCGCCATGCGCAAGGCAGCCGCACGTATTCAGGTGCTTGCCAACAACACGCTGGACACAGTGGGTACAGGCGGCGACGGCGGAAAAACATTCAATGTATCGACAACTGTTTCTTTTGTAGCGGCAGGTGCCGGTGCTATAGTGGCCAAACACGGCAATCGCGCCAGCTCGGGTATCAGCGGGGCGGCGGATTGCCTGGAACAACTCGGTTTCAATCTGCAGGTCGATCCGGAGATTATGGAGGAATCCATCAATGAAACAGGAATCTGTTTTCTCTTTGCTCCCTCATTTCACAGCGCGATGCGACATTGCGGTCCTGCGCGCAGAGAAATAGGAGTGCGCACAATCTTCAATATGCTCGGTCCCCTGTCAAATCCCGCCGGTGCCACCCGGCAGCTTATCGGTGTTTACGCGCCGGAACTGACAGAGACCTTCGCAGGTGTAGCCAGAGAGCTGGGATCTAAACGTGTGCTGGTTGTTCATGGTCATGACGGAATGGATGAAATCACCATGACAACAACCACACGCTGCACAGAACTGAACAACGGCTCCATCAGAACCTATGATATTGATCCTTTAAACTATTTTGAAAACCTGTGTGCACCTGAAGACCTGGAAGGCGGTGGACCGGAGGAGAATGCGGTAATCACAAAAAACATACTCAGCGGCAGTATAAAAGGGCCGAAACGCGATATAGTACTCATCAATTCGGCAGCATCACTCCTGGCTGGCGAACTGGTTGAAACGATGGAAGAAGGCATTTCAAAATCAATCGAGTCCATAAACAGCGGCGCGGCGCTTGATAAACTGAACCGGCTGATAGATTACTCCAACCAATAAAAGTCAAAATATGGAAAATGATAATTTCAACAAATTGCTCCACTTTACCTCGTAAACTCGAAAAGTGAGCATCACGTTATGTAACCGCAAAAATAAATCAGCAGCGTCATGCAGGACGTTAATAAGTTCAGCCTGATCCTGTGCGATGCCTGCAACGAGGTGATATGAGTTTTTTAGACAGAATACTGGAATCAAAGAAACGTGAGATAGCCGCATGTAAAAACCGTGCGTCTCCTGCTCAAGTTGAAAAAGCAGCGGCAGCCCGCAAGGGTTATCGCGGATTTGAAGAGTCTTTAAACCGAACCGGGATCCGCATCATAGCCGAGATAAAGCGGGCTTCTCCCTCAAAAGGAGATATAAATTTAAATCTTTCTCCTGCTGATACTGCCGGCGCCTACGCTGAAGGTGGCGCTGCAGCGCTTTCCGTTTTAACCGAACCGGATTTTTTCAAAGGATCTGTTGCAGACCTGCAGGAGGCACGTAATTCCGTTCAGCTACCTGTATTGCGTAAAGATTTTATAATCGATCCCTACCAGGTTTATGAAAGTGCCGCTGCAGGTGCGGATGCCATACTGCTGATTGTCAGGATTCTTGATAATGAAACACTTCACATACTTCATTCCCTTGCCCGTAATATCGGACTCGATGTACTGACAGAAGTTTTTGATATGAACGATGCCCGGCGTGTCGCGGAACTCCGGGCAACGCTTGTCGGCATTAACAACAGGAATCTCGCTGACTTTTCAACGGACATAAACCATGCGCTCAGTATATCAGCTCAACTGCCGGAAGAAGTTTCCATTGTTACAGCCAGCGGCATTCACAGCAGAAGCGATATTGAACTTAACCTGAGAAACGGCATAAGACGCTTTCTCATAGGCGAAGCTCTGGTGAAACAGACCTATCCTGCGGCAACACTGAAAAACTGGACTTTTTACCATGAGAATTAATGGATTAAAGATTTGCGGCATAAGCGATCCGGATACAGCCCTTTTCTGCGCAGAGCAGGGAGTCGGTGCTGTCGGCATCGTGTTTTTTCCGAAAAGCCCCCGTAATGTAACAGCGGAAAAGGCGGCTGAGATTCTGTCTGATCTCCCGGAGGACGTGGCCAAAGTCGGAGTATTTGTCAACATGCCGCCGGATAAAATTCTTGAACTCGCGGACAAAGCCGGACTGACCACTGTACAGATGCACGGAAATGAATCTGCTGATGATATCCGTTACATACTTAATACGGGCTATCGTGTGATCAAAGTGCTTAAAAGCACGGAACAGCAGCTTATTAAGGATGCCGATTGTCTCCCCGCCGGAACCGGAATTATGGTAGAGTTATCCGGAGGTAATCTTCCCGGGGGAAATGGATATACCTGGAACTGGTCAGAAAGCTCAGTTCTTGCCGGCAGGCATAAATTCGCCCTTGCTGGGGGACTTTGCAGAGACAACCTGCGTGAAGTCTTGAAAGTATCAGGCGCAAACGCATTGGATCTCAGTTCCGCAGTGGAAAAAAGTCCCGGGATTAAAGATAGAAATAAAATCATCCGGCTGGTGAATACTGCTGAAAAACTGGATTTAAATGAAATTTTCTGGAGATAAGAAAAATGCCTTCAACCAAACTGGTAAACGCAAATATTGCCTCAACGTCACTTCTGTCATCACCTCGGGAAATGCTACGTGAAATACCGTTGAGCCCGAAACTGATAAGCAGAATACAGAATTTCAGGCAGACCATAGAACAAGTGCTTGACAATGAGGATCACCGCTTGCTTGCGATTGCCGGTCCCTGTTCAATTCATAATCTTGAAGCAGCCGAAGAATACGCCCGCAGATTAAAAGCACTCAGCGATGAAATCAGCGACAGTATATGTGTAGTCATGCGTGTTTACTTTGAAAAACCGCGCACAGTTCTCGGGTGGAAGGGGCTGATCAACGATCCGTATATGAATGACACTTTCTATATAGGTGAAGGCCTTCGCATGGCACGACAGTTTCTGAGACGACTGGCTGAAATCGGCATTCCTGCAGCCACAGAAGTTCTTGATCCTCTCACACCTCAATACATCGGCGATCTGATATCATGGTCGGCAATCGGAGCACGTACTGTCGAATCTCAGACACACCGTGAAATTGCAAGCGGTATTTCCACACCGGTCGGATTGAAAAATGCGACGGACGGTTCCCTGACCGCTGCGATAAACGGAATCCAGACGGCTATGGGACCTCATCATTTTCTTGGAGTCACTGATCAAGGTCTGCCGGCAGTTTACTGTACAACTGGCAATCCCTATCCGCATCTTGTGCTGCGTGGCGGAAAAACCCCTAACTACGATGAAAAAAGTATAAAGTTCACTGAAAAATCACTGGCGGCAGCCGGTGTACCCGTACAGATTATTGTTGACTGCAGCCACAGCAACTCGGGTAAAAAACCTGACCGTCAATATCAGGTTGTCCGCAAACTGATGGAGCAGATAGAAGAAGGTAACCGCTCTATCCGCGGGTTTATGCTTGAAAGCAACCTGGAATGGGGCAACCAGCCTATGAACGGCGACCCTGAAAAACTGAAACCGGGAGTATCGGTTACAGATGCATGCATTGACTGGGAAACCACTGAAACCATACTGCGAGAGATGCACAAACGTCATAAAAGGGTGATTGAAGAGAAGGCTGAAGGATAAATTATGAAGGATGAAAATAAAAAAATTATAGGTCGATATCCCGATAAAACCGGACACTTCGGCCCGTACGGGGGACGTTATGTCGGCGAGACACTGATGGCGGCTCTCACTGAACTTGAAGATGCCTGGCAGGATGCGCGGAATGATGAAAAATTTCAACACGAATTCAGGACTATGCTGCGCAATTATGCCGGACGTCCTACTCCGCTCGATTTTGCTGAACGCCTTTCAGATCATATCGGCGGTTCAGAAATCTATTTAAAGCGAGAGGACTGCACTCACACCGGTGCCCATAAGATCAATAATGTCATCGGCCAGGGACTGCTTGCAAAACGCATGGGAAAAAAGAAAATAATCGCTGAAACCGGTGCCGGACAGCATGGCGTTGCAACGGCAACCATAGCGGCACGTTTCGGAATGGAATGCAAGGTGTTCATGGGCACGGAAGATGTCCGCCGTCAGGCCCCTAACGTGCAGCGGATGCGCCTTCTAGGCACAGAGGTCATTCCCGTAACTACCGGCACCTGTACATTGAAAGATGCCATGAACGAAGCCCTGCGCTACTGGGTGGCTGAGGTGGAAGACACGTTTTATGTTATCGGAACGGTTTCCGGTCCACACCCCTATCCTGAGATGGTCCGGGATTTCCAGCGGGTCATCGGTGATGAATCCCGTAAACAGATGATGGATCAGGTCGGACGACTCCCGGACCAGCTGATCGCCTGCGTAGGCGGAGGCAGCAATGCCATGGGGCTGTTCTATCCTTTCCTTGATGACGACTGTGAAATGGTCGGAGTTGAAGCCGCCGGTCACGGAATACACACTCCGCGGCACGCTGCCTCGATCGGAGGCGGTTCACCCGGTGCTCTGCACGGAGCAATGACATATCTGTTGCAGAACAACGAGGGACAGATTCACGAAGCCTGGTCTATCTCCGCCGGTCTTGACTACCCCGGAGTCGGTCCAGAGCATGCCCTGCTTCATGATCTGGGGAGAGTGAAGTATGAAGGCATTACCGACCGGGAAGCAATAGATGCATTCCATCTGCTTTGCAGATACGAAGGCATCATCCCGGCGCTGGAAAGTTCCCATGCCATTGCGTATGCGGTTAAAGAAGCAGCAAAACGGCCGAAGCATGATATCCTGCTGGTCAATCTCTCCGGCCGGGGAGACAAAGATCTGGAGCATGTACTGGCGTATATTAAGAACAGAGATAAATCATGAACCGAATTGACAAAACATTTGCAGATCTGAAAGCGGAAGGAAAAAAAGCGCTGGTCGCTTTTCTGACTGCCGGCGATCCTGATTTTGACACCAGCCTTGAAATACTCAAAACCGCCTGCACCTCAGGTGTGGATATACTGGAGATAGGAGTTCCCTTCTCAGATCCCACCTGCGACGGACCGGTGATACAGGCTGCATCCGAAAGGGCGTTGAATTCAGATATGTCGCTGACACGCACTTTTGAACTGGCTGAAAAGCTGAGAGCCGAAGTGAACACCCCTATTGTTCTTTTCAGCTATTATAATCCTTTATTTAAATACGGACTGGAAAAACTGGCTGGCAAGCTGGTTGAATCCGGAATTGACGGAATTCTAATCGTTGATCTGCCGCCGGAGGAGGCTGCCCCGCTGCGCGAGATAATCGTTGACAAAGAGATACATATCATTCGCCTGGCAGCACCGACCACCACACCCGAGCGATTGAAAATGCTGGTGGACGGAGCGGGAGGTTTTCTGTATCTGATCACACGCACTGGCGTTACCGGCACAGGAGGTCTTGATTACTCGGCTGTTGCAGAACATGCCGCTGCAATTAAAAAAATATCCCCCTTGCCTGTATGTCTGGGATTCGGCATCAGTACCGCCGAAGATACCCGGCGCATGGAACCCATGGCCGACGGACTTGTTGTCGGTTCAGCCCTGGTTAAAATTATTGCAGGTTCAACAAATAAAAAAAGCCTGCCCGGAAAGATACGCGATAAGATTAAAGAACTCCGTTCAGGAATGGACACCGATTAATTTCTCTGACCTGTTCGTAACACGGCCCGGCGTCATTCCCTTCCGGAATAAGAGCTCCGTCCGCAATCAGCCCTCTGTCTTCAGCAGAAAATACTTCTTCTTCCCGCTGCGGAGAACAATCAGACGATCTTCTATAAGATCATCTGCTGTTATACTGCGGTCGAGATCACTGACTTTGACATTGTTGATGCTCAGGCCTCCCTGCTGCACAAGGCGACGCGCTTCGCCTTTACTTCCGGTCATGCTGGCAGCGGCAATCACTTCAAAGGCGGGTCTGCCCAAAACATCTTCGCGCTTCAGTGCAGCGGAAGGCACATCAGCAAAGATTGCTTCCAGGGCATCAGCAGCTATACCCTTGACAGAACCGCCGAAAAGCACTTCAGTTGCTTTGCGTGCAGAAACCAGCCCCTTTTCTCCGTGGACACAGCGGGTGAGTTCCTCTGCCAGGACTTTCTGCGCTTCACGCTTCTCCGGTTCAGTTTCAACGCGCTTTTCAAGTTCAGCAATACGTTCTCCGGGAAGAAAAGTGAATATTCTGAGATAGCGGATAACATCCGCATCCAGTGTACGAAGAAAAAACTGATAAAAATCGTAACAGGATGTTTTATCAGCATCAAGATAAATGGCATTGCCTTCACTTTTGCCGAATTTACGGCCGTTGCTGTCACAGACCAGAGGGAAAGTCATCCCGAAAACCTCTTCTCCGCAGAGCTTACGGATCAAATCAGTGCCAGCCGTAATATTACCCCACTGATCCGAACCGCCTATCTGCATACGGCAGCCATACTCTTTATACAGATGATAAAAGTCATATCCCTGCAGAATCTGATAGCAGAATTCCGTAAAGCTCATGCCCTCATCGGAATCAAGACGCTTTTTGACACTCTCCTTGCCAAGCATCTGTGTCATCCGGAAATACCGGCCGACATCACGCAGAATATCGACAAAAGAAATATCCTTGAACCAGTCATAATTATTAACCAGAAGAGCCGGATTATCAGAATCGGGATCAAAATCCAGAAAACGTGAAAGGTTCTCTTTGATACCCAGTAGATTGCGCTGTACACACTCAACTGTGAGCTGATTACGTTCACTGGATTTTCCGGAAGGATCGCCTATAAGACCGGTTGCACCTCCGACAAGCGCAATTACCCTGTGCCCCTGCCTCTGCATATGGGCAAGAGCCATGATAGTTACAAAGTTACCCGCCTGCAGACTCTCGGCTGTAGGATCAAAACCGGCATACACAGTTGTACGCTTTTCAAGCTGTTTTTCCAGTTCAGAACTGGTCATATCCTCGAAAAGATTACGGGATCTGAAAATGTCTAATACATTGGCCATTTTTTATGCGTTCGTTTTAAGTTGATATTGGCGTTAATATTAAAAAAGGGCGTCTGTCGCCAGACGCCCTTTTCTTCAAAGACGATTACTGATCATCGCCAGGATGCCATTCTTCGGTTTCGCTCTGCGCAAACGCGTCGTCAAACGCGGCAGCCAGACCAACCAGATTTTCACCGGGTTTCAGATCAGATGCACTCATGTCACGTGTCAGTTCCTCAACCTCGGTTTCATCCATATTGACAGCCTTGATGCTCAGACCGATACGACGCTCATCGCTGTCGATCTTGACAATGCGGGCCTCGACTTCATCACCCACTTTGAGAACATCCTTGACCTTTTCAACATGCTGGTCAGATATCTGCGAGATATGGACAAGTCCGTCAACACCGTCCTCAAGCTCTACAAAAGCGCCGAAGGAAGCAATTTTGGATACTTTGCCTTTCACAATCTGACCGATGGCGAAACGCGTGGTAATTGTATTCCAGGGATCATCACTGGCCTGTTTAAGGCCGAGGCTGATACGCTGATCATTAGGATTGACTTCCAAAACAACCGCTTCTACCTCCTGACCTTTCTGAAGCACCTCGCTCGGATGATTAATCTTGCGGGTCCATGACATATCGGAAACATGAATCATGCCGTCGATACCCTCTTCCAGTTCAACAAAAGCACCGTATGTGGTGAAATTGCGGACCTTGCCGCTGATACGGCTTCCTACAGGATAACGATCCTGAACTGTATCCCAGGGATTGTCTTCCGTCTGACGGATACCAAGGGCGATCTTCTGATTGGCAGCATCGATACTCAGCACAACAACGTCCACCTCGTCACCAACGGACAGAACGTCAGAAGCGCGGGCAACACGTTTAGTCCAGGAAAATTCGGACACATGAACCAGACCTTCGATACCGGGCTGAATTTCAACAAAAGCGCCATAAGGAACCAGGTTGACAACCTTGCCTCGCAAACGGCTGCCTATCGGGAAGTTGCCTTCTATATCCTCCCAGGGATTCGGCGTTGCCTGTTTGAGACCGAGAGATACACGCTCACGGTCCATATCCACATCCAGAATAACAACATCGACCTCTTCGCCGACTTTAAGCATTTCACTCGGATGTTTGATACGGCCCCAGCTCATATCGGTGATATGCAACAGACCGTCGAGACCGTCAAGATCAATGAATGCGCCGAAATCTGTGATATTCTTCACATGTCCTGTACGTCTTTGGCCTTCCTCAATAGAGGCAAGAAGATCCTGCCTCTTGTCAGCCATACGTTCTTCTATCAGCTCGCGGCGCGACACAATGATATTTCTGCGCTCATCGCTGATTTTAATGACTTTGAATTCAAAACTTCCGTCTATGAATCGATCAACGTCTGATACCGGAGTGACATCCACCTGAGAACCGGGCAGAAAAGCATCAACGCCGTCAACGTCAACAATAAGACCGCCACGCACTCTGTTACGGATAACACCTGTTACGACGCAACCTTCTGTGTATTTCTCAAGCACAGCGTCCCAGCGCAGCTTTTCATCCGCACGGCTTTTGCTGAGATTCACCATGCCGCTTTTTTCATTTTCGAGCTCGACAAGCAGCACATCGACTACGTCACCTACATTCACAGTGGAGACATCTTCAAACTCGTTCGCATTAACAATGCCCTCGGATTTATATCCGATATCCACCAGAACTTCATTTCCCTTGATAGCACTGACTTTCCCTTTGATGATGGATCCGGCAGTAAACTGCTGCATCTGCTCGGCCAAAGCCGCTTCCATCATATCGTACATAGGTCCTGTTTTGGGTTTGGCGGTCTGGGGTTTACGAATTGCCATACTAATTTGATTTCCAGCTCGGCAAAGAAGCAGATATGCTGTAATTGAACTGTAAGTAATTACCAGCGCTTTTTAACCGAACGTTTTTTTTGATGTTAACAATCAGAGTTTAATATAATCCATCCACTCAGATGAAAAAACTCACTTCACATGCCCTATATGGGCTTAAAAGATCAAAATAATAACAAAAAACACTGTTGAAAGCCACTCCAAACAATATTTTTTTTGGAATACCAATCAGAAGCAATAAAAACAGGCTGTTTTATTCAGTGAATATCCCCGACTGAGCCGCACCCGGTAATGCTGTTTGATAAAGCAGTTTCTGGATTTAATTTTAGAAAAAGTATATTATAATGCAATGTTTTCAATATTTTGCTCAGCCCCGATGTTATTCCTGAATTCCTGTAAAACTGGCATAACATGGAATGTGGAAGCTGGCGCTTTGCAACAACAAAGGCCGTCGCATTCCCAATCCGTAGTATGATATTTCGCAAGACGGGGTCTGAGCGCTCTAAAGCCATTCTCCGCCCTGTAAGCAGAACCTGAAATTCAAGTCGTCAAGTCGTCAGTGAAAACCGATCACATGAAGGATTTTCTTGACTGCGTCAGAACCCGCCGGGAACCATCCTGCTCCATAGAGAACGGATACCAATCTACCACAACGGTGAAACTGGCAATGATAGCCTATGAAACGTCATCCGTTGTTCAGTGGGATCCGGTACAGGAACAGATAATCGGTAACCCGCAAGCCGCAGCCCTGTTGAAACGAAACTACCGCAAACCCTGGATACATCCTTATACAGATAACTGACCGTTGAAAACAGAAAAAAAAAGATCCGCCGTTGAAAACAGCGGACCTTCTTTTTCATGGTAATCCTTAAGATCAGTTCTTGCCGCGACCCTTGACGCCGGTAGCTTTATCAGCGCCTTCTTTAACACCTTCATGCGGGCGGAGCCTGCGCACAGCGGCACCGGCTTTCCACATCTCCGAGTCACGCATAGCTTTAAGCTCTGCATCCAGCTTTTTCTTGTAATCTTTGGCACCGCATATACGCATTACACGGCGGGCCTCTTTCTGGGAAGCAACAGCTTCATAAAGCTCCTTGAATACGGGAAGTGTCGCTTTCTTGAATTTAGGACGCCAGTCCAGAGCACCGCGCTGGGCTGTAGCGGAACAGTTGGAATACATCCAGTCCATGCCGTTTTCATCAACCAGACGGATGAGGCTCTGAGTCAGCTCTTCCACTGTTTCATTAAAAGCCTCGGAAGGAGAATGTCCATGTTTACGCAGAACGTCATACTGTGCTTCCATGATACCGGCCAGCGCTCCCATCAGAACACCACGTTCACCGACCAGATCAGAGGTGACCTCGTGCTCAAATGTAGTGGGGAAAAGATAACCTGAACCCACACCGATGCCGATAGCCTTAGTACGCTGCAGGGCCTTGCCTGTAGCATCCTGTGCAACGGCGAAACTGGAGTTGATGCCAACGCCGTTCAGGAAGTTCCGACGTACAGATGTTCCTGAACCTTTGGGAGCAACCATGATTACATCCACATCATCTCCGGGATTAACCTTCGTCAGACTGTTGTAAACAAAACCGAAACCGTGAGAGAAATACAGAGCCTTGCCCGCTGTCATATACGGCTTGATGCGGGGCCACACAACCTTGATAGCGGCATCATTAACCAGAACCATAACGATTGTGGCTTTTTCGCAGGCCTCTTCAATATCGAAAAGAGTTTTACCGGGTTTCCAGCCGTCGGCTTCAGCGCGTTTCCAATCCTGTTTAAAGGATTTGTCCTGTCCTATAATAACGTTCAGTTTGTTGTCACGCATGTTCAGCGACTGAGCGGGGCCCTGCACACCGTAACCAATGACAGCAATAACCTCGTCCTTAAGCACCTGCTGCGCCTTTTCCAACGAAAATTCCTTGCGTGTTACGACGGTCTCTTTAACACCGCCAAAACTAATCTTAGCCATGGTCTGATACTCCTAATTGCATTAACAATAATTCAGTCGGCCTTTTTTATGCATCACACAAAACCGACGCTGAAAACCGGAAGACTTGCATAGTAGAAAAAATCAATCCTGTCCGGTTCACACGAATTAAAAAATTAAACCAAAAAAACAGCAGAATGCCAAGCACAAACAGACTTAAAAGCTGTCTCGATTTGCAACGCAAGGTTTATTCATTACACATCGTCTGCAAATCAAATCAACAAGGATATGTATGATGAAAACAGAAAAATATATACTGACGAGTCTTCTGCTCTGTGCGACAGCCGCAGAAAAAAGTGCGGCAGTCGCATGCAGCGCAACTGAAAAAACGTTAAAGCTGCGGTTTACCTGAACGCGGAAATACTATATAATATAATCATGTTTTCAAACCGATCACCGCTAGTAACCGTTTCTCTGATTCTGATTGTTGTTTTTCTCGCACTGCAGCTAAGGGAAAAGGTCCAATCACCCAGGACTGTTTCACAGGCGGGAAAAAAAACATTTATGTCAGAAAGTGTTACGGGCAAGCAAACTTCTTCGTCATCGCTGTCCGTACTGTCAGCATCTGAAATTTACAGAAAGGTATCTCCGTCAGTGGTTTCAGTTGCGAACAACGCCTTTGTGCGTCGGGGTTTCTTTACGTCCAGAATTTACGAAGTTGAACAGGGATCCGGCTCCGGTTTTGTCTGGGACAAAAAAGGACACATTGTCAGTAATTATCATGTTGTACATCAGGCCAGCAGAATCACAGTGACATTCCCTGACGGTAACAGCTATGATGCCAGCGTTGCAGGAATTGCCCCGGACTATGACCTGGCCGTACTGAAAATCAAAGCTCCAGCCGATATTCTGCATCCTGTTAAAATGGCAGAGGAATGCAGACATGAAGTAGGAAGGGCTGTGTATGCAATCGGCAATCCCTTCGGTCTGGATACAACTATGACTTCGGGAATAATCAGCGCACTGGGACGGAGCATAACATCCATGACCAAGCGCAAGATATATAATGTTATTCAGACCGATACCGCCATCAACCCCGGCAATTCCGGCGGCCCCCTGCTGAACGGCCACGGCAGGGTGATAGGAATCAACACGGCAATTCTGAGTCCTAGCGGGGCCTACGCGGGCATCGGTTTCGCAGTGCCTTCCGATACTGTAAAACGTATTGTGCCGCAACTGATAAAAAAAGGACGTGTCACCCGTGCCGGTCTCGGCATGCAGCTAATGCCTGATCATGTTACAGTCAGGGCAGGCATAAGAGGAGTCGCCATATATGCTGTTTACGAAAACACCCCCGCTGAAAAAGAAGGTCTGGAAGGGGTGAAAATTAACAGGAGAAGTGATCTGATTTTCGGAGACATAATAAAAGCCGTAAACTCAATTGAAGTTGAAACTATAGAGGAATTGCAAGCTGTTTTGGACCCTCTGAATCCGGGTGAAGAAATCATACTCACGGTATATAAAAACGGCACAACGCGTAAAGTAAAGCTGCAGCTTGTACCGGAACACTGATTAAGGAGAACCGCTGATAATGAGTGGAAACGATAAATATTTGATACGACCGGCTCATCTTGATGACGCCGAGACGATATTTAACTTGATTCGGAGACATAGTGACGAACTGATTGTAAAACCTCTCGGTGATATCATCAGCAATATCGACCGCTTCACGGTATGCGAATCCGAGGATGGTATTCAGGGATGCGCCGCATGGAAAATTCTACCGGAAATCGGTGAGCCGAAAAATGCTTCAGTGGAAATCCAGTCCGTTGCAGTGAATGAAGCATTGAGAGGCAATGACGCCGGATCAAGACTTGTGAACTCTATACTTGAGAATGTCAGACGTTTTGATCCTAAGCAGGCGATAGTACTGACTTTTACGCCTGGATTTTTCAAAAAACTCGGTTTCAGGGAAATACCTAAAACCAGTATTATGCATAAAATATATATGGGTTGCATAAACTGCACCAAACACGCAAATCCATTCACCTGTCCTGAAATAGCCATGGCCTATGATATGCGGACGGGAAAAAGTGAAACCGGAGACAATTAACGGACATTTCTTTTTTTACGCTGCCACAGAAACCAGGCGGCAATGCTTTTTGCGTCTATCATCCGCCCGCTGTCTATGGCTTTGTCAATTTCCTCGGAGCTCATTACAGTGACAACCAGATTTTCATCGAAATCAGGATTCTGCCCATGCGGTTTCCGGGAAAGCTGAGCATAAAAAAGGTACTGACGTTCCTCGCTGTACCCGGGGCAGGGAAGAATTTCACCGTAGCGTCTGATTGAAACAACCTCATAACCGCTTTCTTCTTCCATTTCACGGCGGGCGGCATTTTCGATCGGTTCCCCCTCTTCAATTCCTCCCGCCACAAGCTCGAGAAGCGTTTCTTCCACAGACCGGCGGTATTGATATATCAGAACCCACTTTCCATCGGGACGCTGACCCAAAACAACAACCGCACCGCGATGACGAACCATTTCACGGATTGAACGCCGTCCGTCAGGCAATTCAATAGAGGCAACATCAATAGTGAGAGCGCGTCCTTCAAACACCCGCTCCAATCCAAGGGTTTTCTCTGTCAGATCAGTCATATCAACCTGTTCCACAACCTGTCGGTCTTACGTCTATAACTGCGGACTCCCGGAACTGCTAACGGAACGCGACAGGGCTGCTGTATAAGATTTTTCAGAAACAAATAACCGGGAAAAATTCCCTTCCGTAAATATTTACATTTTTTCAAGTCTAGCACAATCCGTCGGAAAAAAGCGAAAAGTAATACATAAATTTTGGGTTTGGACTATATCATCAATTCTGATATATTACTGTCTTATTGCTTCATGCGAAGTTTTTTTTATTTAATCGGAGACTCTGAAATGCAGATTTTTATTGGAATTTTATACTTTATTGAAATAGTCGTCTGTTTTCTGCTGGGTGGAATTATCCTGATGCAGAAGCCGAAAGACGGTGGACTGGGTGTGAGCTTCGGCGGAGGTATGGGAGAATCCCTCTTCGGTGCTCAGATGGGCAACGTCCTGACAAAGGGTACTGTTGTTCTGGCTGTCATTTTTCTTCTGAACACGCTGATTCTTTCCCGTCTGACATCAGGATCAGGCAAATCCGTTATGGATGGAGTGAAATCACCCGCTCCCGTATCCAATGAAGCTCTTCCTTTTTCCGGGGGCGCAGGCGGTAACGAAGCGGCAGCACCTGAAGCTCAGCCTATGGCTCCCGCGGGACAGTAAAAAAAGTATTTTGCACAGAAGAGCAACGTGATTTCGCGATGTTACAAGAAAGTAATCCTCGCTTGAACACATGTAAAATGTTCCGATCTTACTCTCAGGTTGCAACTGCTTATCGTTTGCAAACTGCGTTTCGCCCGGCATCACTCCCTTGATCCGACTCCTACAGCCTGATTCCTGTGTTGTAAATCGATGTAAAGTATGTAGCGTAATTGTCACCTTGTTTTTTCTTACTGGTTGACATTCCAGGGCTTTGGTTGCTATATTTTCCGCTCATGAAAAAGGCGGTGAGATATTTCGCAACGGCATTAATGACGGTCTGCGTTATTACTGAAAATTACGGAGCTGAAACTTCTGACATTGTGATAGAGGTGGAAGCCGCGCGTATTTATCCTGTGACTGATCCGGATTCGAGCCCTTTGCAAAACATCCCCGGCCTGACATTGCGGCAGCAGGGCCGGAGCAATACACAGACAGATCTGAGTATAAGAGGAAGTTCATTCAGCTCTTCAGGTCTTATTCTAAACGGCCTGTCACTGCGAAACGCGCAGACAGAGCACTGGCACGGTTCAACAGCCCTACCCCTGTCGTGGCTCAGTCAGGGACGGGTAATAACAGGTCTGGAACGCTTCCGCCTTTCCGCAGGGCATCCTGCCGGTTCCGCTTCGCTTTCACTCGCTCCCGTGTATGCCTCTGAGGGCAATCTTACAGTCGGCGCAGGTGATTACGGCACTGTTTTCGGAAAAGCGGAAATGACAGGCGTGGAATATTTTGAAACGGGAACAGCCGCTGTATCAGCATTTCTGAACTGCAACCATACAGATCAGACCGACACTTATGCAGACAACTACCTCGACAGGTTTTCCACAGGCGCACGATTAAGCTGTAACTCTGAAAAAATCCGGGGCGATATTCTGGGTACTTATTCAGAAAGTGAATACGGAGCCCGCGGATTTTACGGTGCTTCTCATGCGTACCCGGCTGAGGAAAAACTGAACGACACCATGATAATGGGATCAGTTGTTTTCATAGAGGAACCGGATGAACCTGCATCCATAAGCGCGGTTTGGCGACAGACAGACGATATTTATACATTGAACCGCTACAGGCCTGCAACTTACAGAAAAAGGCACATAACAGATTTCTTTGCACTGCACAGCGACAGAAAGACAATACTCACAGATTTTCTTTTGTTGCACGCACGAACCGATATCGAACATGAAACTATACGAAGCTCTGCGCTTGGAGACCATAAACGCAGTCGTGCATCTGCAGCTTTTATTCCCGAGTGGCAGACAGGAAGACTCACCCTCTCCGCCGGGGGATCAGTTGAATTATTCAGCACAGATTCCGATTCTTTTCTCCCGGCCGCCGGGGCGGAATGGCGCTTCGTTGAAAATCATTCACTATTCATCAGTTACACCGAAGCTCTGCGTCAACCCTCATATACGGAACTGAACTATGAATCGCCGGACTCTCTTGGAAACAAGGGCCTTGAACGTCAGCATACCCGTACAACAGAAGCCGGTCACAGAATTGAAACGGAAAAACAGTTCTGGAAACTCGCACTCTTTTATAAAAGATCCACCGATACGGTGGATTGGATCAAGGAATCCCGGAAAAGCCGCTGGAATGCGGTCAATCTGAATGAAATCGAAAACTTCGGCGCAGAAGTTCAGTATGCCGCAGAAATCAATGAAACCACAGAGTTAAGCACTGAATTGCTTGCGCTGCTCAAACAATACGATGCTGATTATTATGCCAGCCGCTATGTTCTTGACTACCCCCAATTCAGTTCCACGATTACTTTCATGCATAAGCTTACTGATAACGTCATAATTCGGATAACACAGAGTTTTTCCCAATACGAATCCAATGCGGTCCGAAAAGGCGGCAACAGGCATGTTGTAAGCTCCGCCAGCATGCAATGGATTCCAACCTTCTGTAACAAGCTTGTGCTTAACGCGGGACTGAATAATATTTTTGATGATGAATTCCAGATTTATCCCGGACAGAATTCCCTGGGACGAGCCATTTACAGCTCTCTGAGATACAGCTGGTAAACATCGTGATGTTCACTTTCCGAGTTTACGAGGTATAGTGAAGCATTTTCAAGCATTTCAACTTTAAACTGCCGGAAAATATGTTAATATTTTTAAATGAAAATTTTATTCAGAAAAATTACTGCTAATGCTACCATTCCGACATACGCAAATCCGGGGGATGCGGGAATGGATATTTGCGCCAGTGAAAATGCAATTCTTCACCCCGGCGAACGCCGGCTTGTAAAAACAGGACTGAAAATGCAGCTCCCCCCTGAAACCGAGGCGCAAATACGTCCACGCAGCGGTCTCGCGCTCAAACACGGCATAACACTACTCAATACTCCCGGAACCATAGACGAAGGCTACCGGGGTGAACTCGGCATCATAATGATCAATCTCGGTGAATCAGAGTTTAAGATAGAGCCTGGAATGCGTATTGCGCAGATGGTGGTAGCCCCTGTCCTGAGGGTGGAAACCGAAGAAACCGACAATCTCAGCGAAAGTGATCGCGGTGAAGGGGGGTTCGGATCAACCGGAACCTGAACGTATCGCAGAACCGCAGACAGATAAACCATACACAGATACACATCATTGACAGGAAGTTGTAACATGAAACGCGTAATTGCCATTGACGGTCCTTCAGGGGCGGGAAAATCATCGGTGTCTAAAAATGTCGGGAAACAACTCGGATTCAAGCATGTTGATTCCGGAGCACTCTACCGCATAATAACGTGGCAATGTCTGGAAAAAGGAATTGACACATCTGATCCAAAAGCGGTTGCGGAATTCGCAAGAAACGTGGAAGTGGATGTTTTTCCATCTGAAGATGCAATCACATACAGAGTTGAAGGCACAGACCCCGGCAGCCGCATACGGACACCGCAGATAAACAAACACGCGAGCCCGGTGGCAACCGTAAAAGAGGTCCGCAATATAGTTACGGACCTGCTGCGTTCGATGACACAGTTCGGAGACATAATCGTGGAGGGGCGCGATATCACCACTGCTGTTTTTCCGAACTCACCGGCGAGATTTTATCTTGATGCCAGCCCCGAAGCCCGCGCGGAAAGACGCCGCAGGGAAGAATTGCTCAAAGGCATTGCTGATCAGTCACTTGATGACGTCAGAAAATCGCTTCTGGCACGTGACAGAATTGACTCATCCCGTCAACATGCCCCCCTGCGGAAAGCCGACGGTGCATTGCTGATTGACAGTACAAAGTTAACTCTTGAACAGGTTATAGAAACAGTTATAAGTGCATTACCGGAAGATTGGAAAAAGGAGAGTGTATGACTGCGGCCGGATGGATTACAATGGGTATATGCTGGTGCGTTGTGATATCGATCTGCGTTATTCTGATAACAAGAACAATACGGACGCCTGACGAATAACCAAAGTTGCTACAGGTCGGACGGCTGTCTGCATGCATACGCATAGGCATACAATCAAACTGTAATTATGTGATTTGCGCTGTCTTTATTCCTGGAAGTATCACCTCAATTAAGAACCGCTTTACGGTTTTGATCTTCACCTGTTTTTTGATATGATGACGCCACTTCTTCAGATCACGAACTCAACAGAAGGATCCTGATATAATGAGTGCAGAAATTCTCAATGGAAAAAGCCTGGCGGCTGATTTACGCGCGGAAATTGCAGCAGATACTTCACATCTGTACAAAAAGACAGGAGTTCAGCCCGGTCTCGGGGTGATTCTCGCAGGAGCTGATCCGGCCTCTGCATCCTACGTAACCGCCAAAGAAAAAGCCTGTAAAGAAGCGGGAATGTATTCTGAAGATATACGCTTGCCAGCAGACACGACAGAAAACGAAGTTTTGAACTTTGTAAAGAAAATGAACAGCAATCCGAAAATCCACGGAATTCTTGTTCAGCTTCCTTTACCGAAACACATCAGCCAAAGCCGTATCATTGACGCAATTTCTCCGGAAAAAGATGTGGACGGATTTACTCCTGTCAATGTCGGCCGTATGTTAATAGGAGAAACCTGCTTCCTGCCATGCACCCCCCATGGTATTATCCAGATGCTCCTGAAGGCCGGTGTCAAAACATCCGGTAAGCATGCAGTTATTATCGGTCGCAGCAATATCGTCGGCAAACCGCTTGCCCATTTACTCATGCGAAAAGCCGATGGAGGCAATGCGACGGTAACAGTATGCCACACAGGCACAGAAAATTTAAAATCTTTCACCAGACAGGCTGATATTCTTATAGTGGCTGCGGGACGCCCCGACACAGTGACAGACGATATGGTCAAAAAAGGCGCTGTTGTTATTGATGTAGGGGTCAACCGCATTCCCGACACAAGCCGCCCGAAAGGTTACCGACTAGCTGGCGATGTGAATTTTGAAAGCGTTAAAGAACAGGCATCTTTAATAACACCTGTTCCGGGCGGTGTCGGTCCGATGACCATAACAATGCTGCTCTATAACACGCTTGAATCAGCAAGAAGAACGACTGTAAGTTGGTGATAAATATTTTCTCCAACCGCTTTTATACAAGGAAACGGCGGCAGTATGATTTTGATAGGAGAACCCCTGCTCGCCTGCGATGAAACAGGCAGACTGAAATCCAGGATAGGAACTGTTTTCCTGCGGACACCAGGCATTGTCACCAAGGGGCCGATGCATTTTTTGCAGCGCAGCCTCTGGATTGAACATCTGAATTCACTGCGATTAAAAGAAGGCAAAGAGCTTCTCTCCCAACAAGAGATTGAAGAAGAGCATCAGCAATCCGTTGATCTGCTGTTTGATGCAAAAGATAAAGTCGTACAGATAAGACCTGATCCACAGAATATGCATTTAGCATTTCAGGCAGATGAGTTTATACAGCAGACAGGAGTCTCCAAGCGTAAGATTGTTTATCTTAACATAGATAATGCCAAGGTACGTAATGCCCTTATGAAGCGTGGTGAATACTGGCGTATGAGCCAGTTATCCTCGGATCCTGTGAAAATGGTGCTGTTGATCTCCGATTCCATCGTAAGCATTAACAATCAGCCCATATATTATTACAATAAAAACACAGGCACACGCTATCTGACTCTGCAAATGTTCAGGACTCTTGAGCAGCTTAATGACATAGATTTTCAGGCACAGCTTTCAGAAATAACTCTTAACACACAGAAAAGAAATCATCACGGACGGCGCGAAATTGATATTTTTCCCCCTGACTGCAAATTCACCACCGCAGATTTCAAAGATTTAAGTAATGCAGACAAAACTCTGACAATAAAACAACTGCGTGCAAAATACAGAAAACTGATGGCTGCGTTTGAAGAGTGTGTTCCTGATGCGCTGAAAGATGAAACCATTGAGAACCTCGCCTTCCGTAATGCAATCTATACGACAATAACAAAATCCACCAAATGCAGTAGCACCTGTGAAGTATTAAAGAATATTTCACCGGAGTTCTACAAGCAGATTGAGTGGCTTCCCGGTGCATCGATTTCCGATGATAAAGAGCTTTTGTTTGACAGTGTCTTCGATGAAGCGGAAAAAAATCCGGATGACGTGGAACTGGCGCATATATGTGATCAGCGGGCCAAAGAATTTATCCTGAACTATCTGCGTCAATTCAGAAACATAGAGTATATAAACATAGGACGCATTACACGAT
Source organism: Kiritimatiellia bacterium (assembly GCA_046482825.1). Taxonomy (GTDB): domain Bacteria; phylum Verrucomicrobiota; class Kiritimatiellia; order RFP12; family UBA1067; genus M55B167. The sequence continues at coordinate 355 of JAWOEI010000036.1, read as the reverse complement.
CGTTGAGCACATCCAGAACTGCAACACCGCTGAAACGATCCAACGTGTATATTGTCCATTTCAAATCTGAGGATAAGGAAAGCACATCTCTACGCATTATCAGATTTCAAAAATGGTGTATATACGAACATCTCGAATATACGGAAGAAAGCAAACCTGACAGAGATCTGCTTGAAGCGATAATGCGGGCTATGGATTACACTGATTATATATTCAACCGTCGCCTTGCCTGTACACAGCTTGGGATGAACCTGCCGAAAAAGTTTGTTACCGGTCATATACGTGAAACCTACTATGGAAGACAGCAGCGTTACCACGGCACACGTATATGGGTTATCTATTTTGAGCGTGACTA
>JAWOEI010000134.1:0-23761 GCA_046482825.1 Kiritimatiellia bacterium | reverse complement strand
GTTCATTGAGTATCCGGTCAACAAAACCCCTGCCGCCAATGACCACACCATCCGTTAAGTACCTTACCCGGCAATGAAGAAGCTGAGCAGCGGATAACTCACCTCCTTCATCAAGCACTTTATCCGCAACATCTCTCGCAAACCCGGGTTTGGTCACCAGGCCGGAATATTCATTCAACTTGCGCACACCTTCATAATACAGGCTCTGCCGATATCTGGACAACACTTTGCCTTTATTCAAATCCATGCCCACAAACAACTTAGCAATTCCCTCAAGAGGACGCCCCCTCCGGCCAACAGCCTCCCCGTACCCCGACCAGCGGTAGTCCTTCGGGTCTTGCACAACCTTTGCCCGGACTGGATTAAGGTCGATATATGCCGCCACAGTCACCTGGGCATTCTCGGTCTCCTCAACAAGCACACTCTTGAACCGGTCATGCCACAGAGTTCCCGCCCCGCGCCGGTCATGATTCGCATTATAATAGATCGAAAAACGCTGCTTAAAGGTCTTCATAAACTCCGACACATCATACATCCTGACCCGGAACCCATCCAGCTGTGCCTTGACCTTATCCACTCGTCCCTTCTCAATCCACAATTCCCAGTTCTCCTCCATCAAGGCAAACTTCTTCCTACCATAGAGTATCTTAGCCCTCCTCTTAACCTCATCATCCGTTAACTTCTGCTTCAACGGCACATGGAGCAGAATATGAAAATGGTTATCCATAAACGCGTAAGTCCTTACCTCGCAACCGGTAAAGTCCTCCATCCGTCGCATCAGATTATGCAGAAAACTCTTCTCCGCATTCCCGAAAATGAACCGATGCTCGATCACCCGGCTCATCACATGATACGTTGCCGCCTCCTCCAGCTTGATCCTTTTCAGCCTCATACTCCACCTCCATATTCAAAACAACACTTTTATACACCAAACCACACCACCTGTCCATTAAATAATGCCTGTCACCAATTATATACAATTATCAATTATCAAAAAAATTCAGATAAAGATGTTCTGCCAGAGTTTACGCAGGCGCTTAGCGGAAACGGGCCGGGCTGTTCTGAGTTCCTGAGCAAAAAGTGAGACACGGAATTCTTCTATCAGCCAGCGGTATTCGCTAAGCAGCTGTTTATCATGATGCGCGGGATGCTCCTGTGCGACAAATTCTGTGTAAAGGCGCCAGTGCGGTGTCAGCTGATCCAGTCTGCTCTGCTCCCCCGCCGGATTCGTTCGGGCCTTCTCTATACGCCTTAAACAGGCCTGCAGATATCTGGGAAAATGCTCCAGCACCGACCAGGGTACATTTTTGGCAAAGCCGGGAAAAACAAGCCAGGCAAGCTGCTCATAGATATCATCCGATGTATTTCGGGGAAGAACAACCTTATCCAGAATGCTCTCGAGTTCAGAGGCTTCCTGCAGTACTGCGGCGACAGCCCTGGTTCTCTGCGTATACATACGGTGCAGGTCGGGATAGCGGGCCTGCATTCTGCTTTCAAAATCCTGCTGTGTCCGCACCGGAGGCTGTCCTTCAGTAAAACAGCAATGTAAGACGGCCATGCCTATCTCTTCCCCCAACTGTTCGGAACTCTGCCCGATCTTCAATAGATACAGGGATGCGCCACGGGGCAGAGACATAGGCTGTAAATAACGTTTAAAGGCCTTGCCGAGAACAAGGGCGAACAGACGGCAGACTCCTTCACGGTGCGCTGCCAGCGCAGCAGTACGCTCGGCAAATAGGCACATACCGACACTGCCGCCTTCGTCAATCAGCGCGGGATAGTTAACAACAGGCCATCCGCTGCGCCCTATATCCACTTTTTCGGGTATATCCCCGAAACACCACTTATTCAAGCCTGTCATATTCCAGCTGTCCCCTCCGACAGACGGGAGTGGCTCTTCTGACTTATCGCCGTAACGGCGCATCAGATCACTGATATCACGTCCGGTATCAAGCAGCTCACCATCTTCAGTATATACCAGATAACGGGCCAGGAGAGAGTCAGGCCAATCATCCCGTTCCCAGACATCGGGCGGCACTCTCACAGAACGGACTTTGTAGAGCGCATCGGCAAAAGACTTTGCTAGACTCCCCTGCCCCGGTTTCATCACAGAGCGGCACATAGCTAGAGTTTCATTAACGGGTTTCAGCAAGCGCCTGTATTTTGAGGGCAGCACACCCATCATCCAGCGCAGTTTATCGTCCAGCATACCGGGAACCAGCCATTCCGCAGGCCACTGTGCAGCGACAGACAACAGGGCCGCCGGAACCTCGCAGGTGAGTCCGTCATCCTCTGCCCCGTGCTCAAAATAGTATGAGAGTCTGAAGCGGGTGCCCTTGATTGTTATGTAATCGGGAAAATCGTTTTTCAGATGAGGCGGCTCAGGAAGATCACCATCGCTCATCACAAGCTTCTTGAGATCTTCATTTCCGGCTTTTTTCATCCAGCTGCGCAGACCGGATACATTACAGATGTTTCCGGGGATGCTCGTTTCATAAAACTCCGCAGCTGCTTCGGGATCAAAGAATTCGCCGGTACGGCGTATCCTGGCCTCGGCATCGATAAGCGCACCGCTTCGTTCCAGATTCAGCCTCAGAAAATCCGGGAGAGGTTCAGGGAAATCACCGTTGACGAGACCTTCGAAAATAAAAATACGGCGGGCAACCTCGGGATCAAGCCGGCTGAGATCACGCTGGCGTCCATCTGCAATAACAACACCCCAGAAGGTAACACGCTCTCTGCAGCTCGCAAAACCGCGGCGGCCGTCCCAATGCTCAGCCCAATACTGATATCTGCAGTGTTGTTTTGCAACAGATTCTATCCATTCCGGGGATATACAGGCGGACTGACGTGCAAAGAGGCGGGATGTTTCAACCAGATCGCCTGTCACCACCCAGTCGCGACTCAGCTGGCGTCTGCCGGGCCTGTGATGCTGTTTGCTGCTGGCGTTATTGCCTTCTTTCAGTCTGGCCAGACCTGAACCGGGAAAGATTGAGAAACGGACACCGCGGGTCCCCTGATATTCACCGGTTTCGGGATCCCTCTTTCCGATATTGGTTATAAGACCGCGCAGCAATGCTCTATGCATTCCGTCTTCACCGCCGCTGTGAGAATTGACATCCATTTTCAGTTCCCGGCAGACTTTCCGCAGTTGTGCATGCAGATCAATCCATTCGCGCATTTTCGGGTATGAGAGATAGTTTTCTGAGCAGAGTCTGCGCCTGCGGCTTTGTGAAAGGCCGCGGGTGTTGTCAATATACCAGCGCCACAAACGCAGCAAAGCGGCAAAATCTGAAGTCGGCGAGAGGAAACGTTTATGGCAGGTGTCGGCCTGGGCCTTCCTGTCTATCGGACGCCGTCTGGGATCGTCACATTCAAGGGCGGCAGCCACAATCAAAGTATCGCGCAGTGCTTTTTCCCTGTCCGCAGCAAAGAGAGATGCACCCAGCACTGGCCCTACGGGAAGATGAGGCAGGCGGCGGCCGAGGGATGTGAGCTTCCACCCGGATTTTTCATCATCATTATGACGCGGTCGGATTGCTCCCAGAAGATCCAGTTTACGGTAGCCTTCTCTGATAATGGCGTTTGAGGGAGGTTCGATAAAAGGAAAATTGTCTATAGTGCCAAGATGCAGGTCCATCATGGTCAATATAACCCCGGCAAGCGATGTACGCAATATCTCTGGTGGTGTATATTCTTCGCGTTTTTTAAATTCATCCTCAGCATAGAGACGTATGCATATTCCGGGCGCGACACGGCCGCAACGTCCCATACGCTGGTCGGCACTGGCCTGTGAAACCTGTTCGATCAGAAGACGCTGAACCTGAGTGCGATGGCTATAGCGGTTGAGGCGTACCAGACCGGTATCGATCACATAGCGTATCCCGGGAACCGTTACCGATGTTTCGGCAACATTGGTAGAGAGAATTATGCGTCTGTCGGAAGAGAGCTTAAACGCCCGCGCCTGTTCTCCTGCAGGAAGTGAAGCGAGAAGCGGTATGATCTCAGTGCCAGCAAGACGGCGACCGCGCAAAGTTTCAGTCGCGTCGCGTATATCATGCTCACCTGGCAGAAAAACCAGAATATCTCCTTCACCTTCGCTGATCAGCTCATCGCAGGCATCGGCTATCTTAACTGACAGATCCGCATCATCGCTGTCATGCGGCGGACGCCAGCGCAGTTCAATGGGGTAAAGACGACCGGGAACGGAAATAACAGGTGCTCTTTCAAAAAATCGTGAAAACCGCTCCACATCCATTGTTGCAGAGCTGATCAGCAGTTTCAGATCGCGGCGTTTTTTCAGGACTCTTTTAAGAATACCCAGCAGGAAATCAATATTGAGGGAACGCTCATGGGCCTCATCGATAATTATTGTGTCATAACGTCTGAAGAGACGGTCATGCCGGGTTTCCGCCAGGAGAATGCCGTCGGTCATAAATTTAACACGGGTTTCGGCTGAGACAATTTTCTCGAAGCGGTGCTGACAGCCGACAAATCCACCGAGTTCCCGGTTCAACTCGGAGGCCACCCGCTTTGCCATTGTGAAAGCGGCCAACCGCCGGGGCTGGGTACAACCTATGAGGCCCTTCCGGCCGCGGCCTGCATTCAATGCGATTTTCGGAAGTTGTGTGGTTTTGCCTGATCCTGTATCGCCGCTGACAATCACGACTTGTGAATCAAGTATCGCCTGTTCGATCTCATTTGCATGGGCACCGATAGGTAGCTGATCTGGAATTGGTAACGGCAGACGCATCAGAAAATGGTTGTTAAACAGATTGTTTGAATTTTATAAACAAAGAAAATTTCACATGCCGTAAACAGGCGGGTAAAGGACGGTAAAAAAAGGCGGTGTAATACGCATCATCCCGTAAAAGGAAATTATATCCTGAAAAGGCCATATATTTTACACCCGAATCACGCTTTTCTCAACAGCAATCCGCAGATAATTAAAGACATCGCAAGAAACTTGTTTTTACGGAAAAAAATGATTTACGTTTTAAAAGGGTGAAAGGAGGTAATCTTGTTTTATGCGTCAGAAATTGATGTACAGCTACTTATCCTCCCGGTTCCCAAGCCTCTTCCTCCGCGCCTCTGCGCGAAAAAAAACACTACCTTCCGCATACCGAAAAACTGCTCGGCAACAGATAGTTCACTTGTACCAATTTAATTCTTGTTTTCTATGACAGAAGTTGATTTTATAGTATTTATGGTTTGATGCATCTTTGGTGTCCGACCTGCGAATACAGAAACAGAAGATATAGTTATGAGAAATACATTTTCAATTGAAGTCATTCCCGAACCATGCGCGATAGTTATTTTCGGTGCTACCGGTGATCTGAGCAGACGCAAAATTATGCCCTCGTTATGCCGGCTTTTCACCAACAACCTGCTTCATGAAGCCAGTTGCATAATCGCCTGCGGACGCTCAGAAAAAACAACTTCGACGTTCAGGAATTTTATAAAACCGCATGTACCCAAATGTATATGTGAAACAGAAAAATGCCGTTTTTTAGAACAAATCAATTATGTACGGGCTGATCCTGCTGACCTGCAAAGCTTTAAAAAGCTGGCGGAATATCTGAATGACATGGAATGCAGCGGATCTTCGCTCAACCATCTGTTTTATTTTGCCGTCCCCCCCACGTCAACCGCTCCGCTGGTTACAGCCTTGTCCGAAGTCGGATTGATGAAAAGGAGTGAAAACAGCGGATGGCTTCATCTGGCAATTGAAAAACCTTTTGGAGAAGACTTAGAGAGCGCCATCGAGCTGGACAGATTTCTGCACAGTCATCTGAAAGAGGACGATATATTCCGAATTGATCATTTTCTGGCTAAAAAAACCGTACAGAATATTCTGATAACGCGTTTCGCCAATCGTATTTTTGAATCGCTCTGGGACAAAAACTCGATAGATCACATACAGATAAGGACATCCGAAACTGTCGGGCTTGAAGGGCGCACTGCTTATTTTGACAGAGCCGGTCTGCTGAGAGATATGTTTCAAAACCATCTGATGGAAATTCTTATGCTTATTGCCATGGAGCCGCCCGAGTCTTTTGATGCACCGGCAATTCACAAAGCTAAACTGGATCTGATCAAATCCATACGTCCTTTCACACGGAAGCGCATAGCCGATGATATTATCCGTGCTCAGTACAGCGAAGGCAACGGGATGCCGGGATACCGTCAAGAAGAAGGCATTGATGACAATTCCATGACAGAGACATTTGTACGCATGAAAATGTTGATTGATAATGAGCGCTGGGAAGGCGTACCTTTTTATCTGCAGGCCGGTAAACGCATGGCCCACAACAACAGCGAAATCACAATAGTATTCAAACGGTCCTCCTATAAAATCTTTCGTGAGCAGCTGGCGGAATCCCTGACACCTAACACTTTGACACTGCGCTTGCGCCCAAACGAAGGCATGAAAATAAACCTGCAGTCCAAACACAGCGGCCCGAAGATGGCGATAGGTAATATGCAGTTCAACACCAGTTATGAAGAACAAAGCTCTAACCCGAAAGCGCCTGATGACTATGCCAGGCTTCTGCTTGATGCAATGCTTCATGATCACACGCTCTTTGTACGGGGTGAGACAATCATAGAAAGCTGGCGCCTGTTCACAACTGTGCTCGAAGCATGGAACAATGAACCGCAACAGTATCCGCTGCTAACCTATCCGGCTGGCGCAGAGGATGTTTCGGCCCGCTGATCTCCGCGAAAGCATGATGTATTTTCCCCTGCGGGCGCAGCTCGTTAATCACTGAAGATTCATCATGCGTTCAGTTTACCGGAGAGAGCGCAATTGAATGCGTGGCGCTCTTATTCAGGTAGATCTGCTGGCGATAAAACATTAAACCAGCGGCTTTGCCGCGATGAAACCAGCCCGTGCAGCGGGGGCGGGGGCAAAAATGAATATTTTGCCGGTTGCGGGTCAGGTGATGTTGTTATATACTTGCTTTCTCCATCGGGGTGTCGGTATAGCCGACTGAGATAAAACCCGCTGAACCTGATCCGGATCATACCGGCGAGAAGGAAATGGAATAATCTTGTAAAAACAGGCTGTTCCGGCGATGGAAGGCCTGTTTTTTTACTGTTTGATCGGAAAGAGAGCGTAATTTATGAGCCCGCAGGAAATGAACCGCAGGACAGCGGCGCTTTCCATAGCCGGAAGTGACAGCGGAGGTAATGCAGGCATTCAGGCGGATCTGCGCGCCTTCAGCACATTCGGGGTGCATGGTTGCACTGTGATAACCGCACTGACAGCCCAGAATCCGTTTGGAGTAAACGGAGTTCTCAGTGCTGACGGGGCTTTCGTCAGAGACCAGATTGACGCTGTCATAGATTGCTATGACATCAGGGCAGTTAAAACAGGTATGTTGTGCAGCAGTGAAATTATAGAATCCGTTGCCGATGCTCTCACCCTGCACAACCGTATTCTGAAGGTTGTTGATCCTGTGATGGTTGCGACGAGCGGAGCCAGGCTGCTTGAGGACGAAGCTATTGACACGATAAAGATGCAGTTGCTGCCCCTTGCAGATCTCATTACTCCCAATCTTCCAGAGGCGGGGATACTTCTTGAAAGGGATATTGAAACCGAGGAGGATATGCTTGCAGGCGCAACTGAACTTTCAGAACGTTTCGGCTGTTCCGTACTGCTCACAGGGGGTCACTCACGGACATCCGCGGCAAAAGATCTCTTTGTTTCCGCCGAAGAAACATTCCGGGTGGAGTCCCCCCTGATAGAGGATCCTGTTTCCACACACGGCACAGGCTGTTCGCTGAGTGCCGCGATAGCGGCGTCGCTGGCATGCGGCAGTGATCTTCGTGATGCAGTTATTGAAGGCAAAGCTTATGTATATGAAGCAATCAGAACCGGTGTTTATGTAGGTGAATGTGTTGCCGTACTCGGGACACCGCGTTCAATTCCCGTGGAAGAAATGAGAATTATAAAGGATGGAAATCTGTAATAACGATTTGATTGCTGAATATGCGGCAAATCATCCTACAACGTTTCAGGAAAAGACATGACACAACTACAAGCTGCAAAAGACAAGATAATCACCGATGCGATGAAACAGGTTGCAAGGGAAGAAAATGTAACGTCGGAATCTGTATGTGAAGGCATAGCCGCAGGGCATCTGGTTATTCCGCTGAACCCCGCGCACAGGAATGTACGACCTGTTGGTGTAGGCAGGCTTTTCAGGACGAAAGTCAACGCCAACCTCGGACGATCCACCACACGTTCGGGCAAGGGCGACGAGCTTGAAAAACTCAATGTCGCCCTCAAGGCGGGAGCTGACTTCGTGATGGATTTAAGTGTGGGCGAAAATCTTTACGACATTCGTCAGGGAATGCTGGATGCATCACCTGCGCCGCTGGGCACTGTTCCTGTTTACGAGACTGTTTCGCGGATGGAAGGCGACATTCCCATACTCAATCCTGATCTTCTAATGGATGTGATCCGGGAACAGGCTGAACAGGGTGTGGATTTCATGACGCTTCATGCAGGTCTGTTACAAGCGCATATCGAGCCGTCCATGAAACGCACAATGGGCATAGTCAGCAGGGGCGGAGCAATTATGGCGGAATGGATGAAGCGAAACAACAGTGAAAATCCTCTTTACACCAACTGGGATGCTGTTCTGGATATACTGGTACAACATGATGTTACTGTATCACTCGGTGACGGTTTGCGTCCCGGGTGCCTGGCTGACGCAAGTGATGAAGCGCAGTTCGGCGAGCTGGAGGTTCTCGGAGAACTTGTCCGTAAATGCCGTAACCGCGGCGTGCAGGTGATGGTGGAAGGCCCGGGACACGTGCCGTTCAACCAGATACAGATGAACATGGAAAGAGAGCAGGAACTGTGTGACGGCGCCCCTTTCTACGTTCTCGGTCCTGTTGTCACCGACATTGCCCCGGGATACGATCACATTACATCCAGCATAGGGGCAACAGCCGCAGCGACATACGGTGCATCACTTCTCTGCTACGTAACACCTGCGGAACACCTTGGTTTACCTGATGAAAAAGATGTACATGAAGGAGTAATAGCCTACCGCATAGCGGCACATGCCGCTGATGTGGCACGCGGGCTTCCCGGTGCGCGTGATATAGATGACCGCATGTCACGCGCACGTGCGGATTTTAACTGGGATAAGCAGTTTGAATGTGCTTTGGATCCTGATCGCGCCAAAGCGCGCTGGCAGGAGACACGCGGAACCGGGGAAGCCGCACATAACGATGACCACTGTTCAATGTGCGGCAAAGAGTTTTGCGCGGTGCGCACATCCAAACGTATCAAAGACGAGGCATCACGTACTGGATACTCCGGTAATGCCTGATCTTCTGACTTGTATTCAGCAACTGTATAAGATATTATTTTTGTATTATGTGTTTTCTTAAAACCAGACATTCATGGATGGCAGCTCCGATTATCTGGATAATCGGTGTTTTGTCTCTTCTATTCGTTTATTTCATCAGTACTCCTGAATGGATCGAACTGCATTTCGACCAGAAGGGAGGTTCGCCTGTAGAAATAGCAACTGTGGCTCTTTTCTTTTTCCAGATGTTTTTTTTATGGGTAATGCCCCCGGTGCCTCTGGAGAATCTGAAAGGCAAAGCACTATGTTTCGTTTTTTCCGTAATAACATTCATTGCGATATGCCGTGAGATGGACTGGCATAAAAAGATGATTGATGTTTCCCATATTGAAGGGGCAACTCACGGAACGCCGTTCAAAATGCGGTTTCTTACAAATCCTGTCAATCCTCTTGCCGACAGGCTTCTGGTTTTATTCTGTTTTATTGTTGTAATCGGGCTCTGCGCCGGAATCCTGCTTTGGTATATCCGGCCGCTGGTAAAAGGGCTGTTTCGCTTTCAGCCGGTCTGCTGGAGTATCGCCTTTATCGGCGGGACCGGCATTCTGATAAAGATCTTTGACCGCATAAGTTCTATCCTAAGAAAGGATTTCAATATTATGCTGACGGATCAGCAGGAGGCCCTTACCTGCGCACTGGAGGAAGGGCAGGAAGTGCTGTTGCCGCTGTTTGTCATAATAGCCATAATGCAGGCGCATTTTATATTCAACAATCAGGATGGAGATGAATTCAGCAATTTCCGTAACAGCTGACGAATATAAAATATAAGACAGGTTGACGCAATGCGAATTCTAGTCGTAGAAGATGACCCTAAAATACAGTCGTTTATCAGTCAGGGACTGCGTCATGAAGGGCATACAGTTATCCCGGCCTCCACAGGTGCTGAGGGCTGTAAAAGATGGGAAAGCGAAAGCTTCCATGCGGTTGTACTGGACCTCATGCTACCGGAAAGAAGCGGACTGGATGTACTCAGATATATGCGTAACGCAGGTGATACCACACCGGTACTCGTGCTGAGTGCAAAAGTTGCCGTGGATGACAGGGTTTCCGGTCTTAAATCCGGAGCTGACGATTATATGACAAAACCCTTTTCCTTTTCCGAATTATCAGCCCGTATTGCAGCGATAACCAGACGAAGCCCGGAACCGGGCGACGAAAATTCTCAGTCCACAACCCTAAAACTAGCCGATGTATCCCTGGATCTGCTCAAACGCAGGGTTATACGCGGCACCCAAAAAATAGAGTTGCAACCTCGCGAATTCACTTTGCTTGAACTCCTGATGCGCAATCCCAACCGTCCGTTAACCAAACAGTTTATTCTGGAAAAAATATGGAATTGCAGTGTTGATCCGCAAACCAATGTGGTGGATGTGCTGATATGTCGTCTCAGAAATAAAATTGATTCAGATTTTGACAGGAAACTGATTAAAACGATGCGTGGAGTCGGTTATGTATTCCAGGGCTGAAACTGCTGACAGTAAAACAGATACACCAATTCAAATATGGCTATAAAGGCTGGAAAATCCCGCAAATTACTTTCTTTCGCAGTTTACCTGGCCACAGGATATCTTGCTGTATATGCTATATGCACAGTTATTATGCTTTATCTGGGCAACCGGGTCATATCCCAATCCACACGTAATTTCGACAAACAGGATGTTGCGGCTGAAAGCGAAGAGCTGACAGAACTGATGGAATCCAACCCCAGTGGAAACTGGCTTGCAGAAGAACTGGCCCTTGAAAAATATCCCCCTTCTACAATATTCGCAATGCGCGTCATTACCACACTCGGGCATATTGAATATGAAGCGCGCACTCCGTCGGAAATCGTGATTCCCGGATGGGAAAGTATCGGCAGCGGCCCGGTGCTTTTTCCAGAACTGGGTTGGAAAGAGATACCTCTATCGGAAGACGAACGCATCATTCAGATGAAAACGACTCAACTTGATGACGGACGTATATTACAGATAGCCAAAGGTTCGCTTCTGGAGAACAAACAGAAACAGCTGCTATCAAAAAACCTGACTCTTTTCATGCTGTTTTCACTGGCACTGACACTTTTCGCAACTCTGTTTATGATATATATAACCTTGCGTCCTATCACCCAGATAACGCAGTCCATGCGACACATCATTAAAACCGGGGCTTTTGAAAGCAATCCTCCACCAGTAAGAAGCATGATTTCCGAACTGGACAGACTGGGCTCCCAGTTCAATGTAATGACAAAAAAATATGCCGATCTGATCCAGGCAATGCGTGAAACCATGGATAATGTGGCACACGATATCCGCACACCTTTATCCCGCATCCGGGGCACATCGGAACTGGCTATAAAAAGCGGCCGGCTGCCAGAAGAACTTGCAGACACACTGGCTGATATCATTGATGACTGCGATCATGCCTGTCTGCAGCTGCAGAACCTGCTGGATACCCGTGAGATGGAAAGCGGTTTCGTCAGGATTGACACATCCCCGTTTTCATTCTCCTCTGTGGTACATACCCTCACGGATATGTACTCGCTTATTGCCGAAGAAAATGAGGTCACCCTGAAAGTCCGTTCCCCTGATAAAGACATAATCATGGAGGGGGATAAAAACCGGATATCACGGATATTTTCGAACATAATCGACAATGCACTCAAATATACACCGAAAAGCGGTAAGGTTGAGATCAACATTCTGCAGGAAAAAACAAAGGTTATTGTCTCGATTGCGGATAGCGGCATAGGAATACCTGCAGACGAAATAGCTTTGATCTGGCAGCGGCTGTACAGAAGTGAAAGAGCCCGGGAACTGAGCAAGGGACTTGGGCTGGGAATGAATATAGTTAAAATATTTACAGAAGCCCATCACGGCAGTGTAAATGTGAAGAGTTCAGAGCAAGGCACAACATTCACCGTGATACTCCCGTTGAAACAATCTGATTGACGACAGAGTCACGGTATTATATAACCCTGTCAAACAGGCGTGCCGAAAACGAATCAAACAGACTGGCATTAGCCGGGCGCGTCGTCAGAAAAGAAGGATACGTATTATGATAGATGATCTTTTTGATTTGAAAGGAAAAATTGCTCTGGTAACAGGAGGAACACATGGAATCGGAATGGCGATAGGAATAATTCTGGGCCGGGCCGGTGCAAATATCTGTGTTAACGGAACCAATGAAAAAAGACTTGATACCTGCAAAAAGCAGTATGCAGAAGCGGGTGTGGATGTTTATACACTTAAATTCGACGTAACGGATGAAACCGCAGTGGATGAAGGTATAACCCGGATTGAGCAGGATGTGGGTGAAATAGACATTCTGGTAAACAATGCGGCGATTATAAAACGTGTACCTATCCTCGACATGCCTGTGGATGATTTCCGAAAAGTGATTGAGACGGATCTGGTCGGTCCTATGATTGTAAGTAAGCGCGTTGTGCCATCCATGATAGCTAAAAAAGCCGGTAAAATTATTAACATGTGTTCCATGATGAGTGTTTACGGCCGCAATTCAGTCGCGGCTTACGCCTCAGCCAAAGGCGGTCTTAAATTACTGACGGCCAACATGTGTTGCGAATGGGCAAAGCACAACATTCAGATCAATGCAATAGGCCCCGGTTATATTGCCACGGAACAGACAGCACCGATACGTGAAGGGGGGCATCCCTTCAATGACCTGGTTATGACCAGAACACCGGCCAACCGGTGGGGAGAACCGGAAGATGTCGGCAACGCCGCATTGTTTCTTGCCAGCAAAGCCAGCAACTTCGTCAACGGGCAGGTTCTTTATGTTGACGGCGGAATTTTGGCAAACTTCGGTTATGTAAAAGGCGAAAACGAATGAAAACACTGAACCCGCTCACAGCAGTATCCCCTATCGACGGCCGTTACAGCTCAAAGGTGGAAACGCTGCGCTTGATCTTTTCGGAATACGGACTCATCCAGCGCCGTGTATCCGTTGAAATCGCTTGGCTGAAAGCCCTTTGCGCCTGCCCCGATATACCGGAAGCGCGCGAACTGAGCGACAGCGAATCCGCTGCAATACAGTCCATTGCGGATGATCTGACATTGAAAGACGCTGAAAGGGTAAAAGAAATTGAGCAGACCACCAACCATGATGTAAAAGCTGTTGAATATTTCATCAAGGAAAAATTTGCCGGAACAAGTTATGAATCCCTCGGCGAATTTGTACATTTCGGATGCACGTCTGAAGACATCAATAATGTCTCACATGCACTTATGCTGAAAGACGGGCTGGTGGAATTGCGCAGGCGGCAGGAAGAACTGACAGACATTCTGGCTGACTTTGCTATTGCAGCCAAAGACACCGCCATGCTCGCCCGCACACACGGACAGCCTGCATCCCCCACCACTCTCGGCAAAGAGATGGCTGTATTTGTGCATCGCCTGCGACGGCAGGCCGAACAGATTGATGCTATTGTAATGCCAGCTAAACTCAACGGAGCGGTAGGCAATTTCAATGCACATTTCAGTGCATATCCTGATGTTGACTGGCAGGAACTCTCCAGAGCTGTAATTGAGGGCGTGTTCAGTCTGAAGCAGACACCCCTGACTACGCAGATAGAATCACATGACGGCATGGCTGAGCTTTTTGATGCTATAGCACGCTGGAATACCGTCCTGACAGACCTGAACAGAGATATATGGGCATACATCTCTCTTGGTTATCTGGGACAGAAAACAAAGCAAGGTGAAATAGGATCTTCAACTATGCCTCATAAAGTCAACCCTATTGACTTTGAAAACAGTGAGGGAAACCTCGGCCTGGGCAATGCTGTTTTTGATCATCTGGCACGTAAACTGCCCGTTTCACGTTTACAGCGGGACCTGACCGATTCAACCGTGCTGAGAAATATGGGAGTGGGATTCGGTTATTCCCTGATCGCATACGCCTCCACTGTAAAAGGCCTCGGAAAGATCAGAATTAACGCCGCGCGTTTAAAGGAGGATCTGAACAAAGCCTGGGAGGTACTGGCTGAACCGATACAGACCGTTATGCGCAAACTCAGCAAGAAAAACCCTTATGAACAACTGAAAGAGCTGACGCGCGGAGAAAAAGTTAACGCCCAAACCATGAGGAAATTTGTGGACTCTCTGGATATTCCGGAAGAAGACAGATCACGTCTGCGTGATCTCACACCGGAAACGTATATCGGCATTGCCCCTCAGCTTGCCGAAAAGATACGGCGGGGCTAGCCGCTGGCAGTCGGCAGGCCTGAGTGATGCAGCAGCCGCTTTTTACATGTTTCACCGTATGAATAAAGGCGGATAAACGACAGAAGCTAGCGGGAATATATTGCTTATAAAGCGACTGCTACAGGGTGATACGCGCCAGACGGCATCTTCAGCTGTAAGTTGTAATGGTGATATATGGGAGAACGCACAATGCACAAAAACTCAAACCTTTCACCGATACAGATTTGTGAAAAAAACGAAAAATTGTTTTATTAACCACATCGGGTTTATCGCCTGATGGCGTAAACTCATTCAAGTGATATTCTGCTCTGAAAAATTACTCCCATATACCTTTTAAGCCTGCTGCCTGCCCATTCTTTTACGGATGGGCAATTGCATTAGTCGGAGCACTCGGCGTTATTATGTCGCTGCCTGGCCAGACCATCGGTGTATCATCATTCACCGATCCGTTAATGAATGCTGTAGGTCTTTCGCGCAGTCAACTTTCGCTGGCTTATCTGATCGGCACATTCGCAAGTTCTCTGTTTCTCACACCGGCGGGCAAACTCTACGACAGATACGGGGCACGGATCATGGCGATCGCATCCGCTACGGTTCTCGGAATAAACCTGATTTTTCTCAGCTATACGGGTGTTATTACCAGAAGTCTGCACCTGAGTACAACGGCAACCATAGCTATGATATCATGTGGATTCTTCATATTGCGTTTCAGCGGTCAGGGAGTGCTTACCATCAGCTGCCGCAACATGGCAATGAAATGGTTTGATCATTACCGGGGGCTGGTGAACGGTCTGCAGGGCCCGCTGGTTGCCCTTGCTTTTTCAATGGCGCCGGCATGGTTCGCTGGCATGATCAACCACTGGGGATGGGATCATACATGGCGTAATATGGGTATTTTCAGCATTTCTGTTTTTACTGTATTCGCATGGATATTTTTCAGGGACAATCCGGAACAATGCGGACTTGTACCGGACGGAGAGAAAGCTCAATCACGCAAATTCAGAAAGGAATTCCCGCTGAAGCATGAAATGACCCTCAAAGAAGCGCGCAGAACCGTCAGTTTCTGGGCTATCGCTTTGTCACTGGGTTATTCCGGACTGTTTGTAACGGCTTTTTCATATCATCACCGCGCAATATTTACAGCTGCCGGTCTGGATGTTGCCGAAAGCATACGGCTTTTCTTTCCGGTTGCGGCAGTTTTATCTGTTATTCTGAAAGTAGTCGGCGGAATATTGAGTGACAGGGTAAACGTACGCACACTGATTTTCATATTTCTCATCGGACACATATCTTCCGCTATCGGTCTATTTCTGCTCAAATCGGATGTCGGATTCTGGATGATGGTGGCGGGCTATGGAATCAACGGAGGGTTCTTTACAGTTCTGGCTGGCGTATCTTATCCACGGCTCTTCGGTCGCAGGCATCTGGGAGCCATCAGCGGTTTATCGATGTCCATGATTGTGTTTGCAAGTGCGATAGGCCCCTATCTTTTCAGCAAGATCAACGATTACACAAAAACATTCACAGCCAATTTCTACATACTGATTGTACTGCTTGCCGGATTGCTGTTTATGGCGGCTGCCACAAAAAACCCGCAGATCGAACCGTCATAGATGCAAACGGGGTTTCAGAGTCGGTCTTTGAATTCAGTACGGAAATCCTTCACCATAGCCGTCTGCTGCTTATCAAGTTTCTGTTTTTCCAGGAAACTATATGCCCTGCGTGCGATCAGAAAATTTTCGTCTGAGAGCACTTTCAGCGCAGCGCTGACGGTGTATCGTGAATCAGGATTCTGTTTTTCCAGGATACTGAGCAGCAGATGGACCTCAAAAAAGCTATCCAGCTCCGGCAGATATAGAGCCATTTCATCATAAAACCAGCCGGGCATATTCTCCTGGACATCTGCCAATGAACGAAGGCAAAGGATGCGCTTCCGGCTGCTGCCTTTACCGAACAGAGCAGGCAATGTCTTACAATAAACATCCTTCCTTCCGGCGGCAACTGCCGTTTCAAGATAATCGAGAGCACTTTCTGAAAATTCGGCGCTTTCTGATTCCATCCGTTTTTCAACAGAGGAGATAACATCGTTTTCAAAATTGCCGCGTTGCGCAAACTGCTCAAGGGCAAAGTTGAATAAATCCACAGAAGCATTGTTTACATAACGCATCAGATGCTCATGCTTACAGCTCTGCGCGGTTACAGAACGAATCTGCTCAGTAATATTACCATTCACCCAATGCCACAGGGTATAAGACGTAAATACCGCTCCGCGGACAACAGAGGTCTGATAAAAGAGCGGTGTGGGAGCAGTAAGAGCATCAACATCATCAGCTCGGCCTGCTGCTGCCAGCGAACCGGGATTGAATGTTTTCAGAGCGGAATTTTTGTCAGCGAGAATCCTGTTGAGTTTATCATAATCATCCTCGGAGAAAACCTGGTGACCGTTTTTGGTTAATTCTCCGCCCCCGGGAAACTCCAAACGTCTATATGCACCCAGAGCATTCCAGAAAATCCTTACTTTGATCACTTCACACCGGTCATCACCGCAGTTTACAGAATCAACATCCAGGCAGTATTCCAGAGGTGCTCCGTCTACATCCATGAACTGAACAAGGGAAAACTCTGAAATCTTTCCATCATTCACGCCGGGATGTGAAATCATCACCGGGTGAATGGCCTTGGATGCATCGGTCAGGCTGCATGAACTCATAATCAGGGTAAAGAATACCGCATACATCAGATATTTCATCTTTGAAATATAATCCATCGGTTCAGAGTTCCCCGTATATGATTATTCCGTATGCTCCTGTGTGCTATCATCGCAGTCTGATTTTTCAGAACCGTCCCACAGTTTTTCCACAGCGTAATAGGCGCGGGCTTCAGGTGAAAATATGTGTACCACGACATCGACAAAGTCAATTACCACCCAGCCGCTTTCAGACTCCCCTGAGCTTCTGAATTTTTTCACTTTGCTTTTTTTCATGTGACGGGAAGCGGCTGACATCAATGCTTTCAGATGCGGAGCTGAATTACCGGAAGCGACGATATAAAAGTCAGTCACTGAAGATTTGCCACGCACATCGAAAGCCCTGATATCCAGAGCCTGCTTTTCTTCCAGCGAATCTACTATTTCCCTGACAATCTGTTCTGAGTTAATAACAACCTCTCTCTCTCTAAAACTGCTTTCAGCCGCCTGTCTGTGTTGCTTACACACAGGCAGGCATTCAGACTGAATGCTATATGATATGCCGTTGCTTTTATTTATTCCGTTTCATTGAAACACCGCAGCTTCAGCTGCCATACAATCCGTGTCTCTGAATGTATTTTTCTACATCCGGAGAAACAAGTTGTTTAACAGATTTACCTTCGGCAATTTTTCTGCGGATTTCCGATGATGAAATATCAAACAGCCTGCCCGTGATTCTATATTCAGCCAAGCGCCGGTTCTCTTCAGCAGACAGCCCCGGCACAGATGACATATCTTCCACGCCGGGCCGGTTAACAGTAACAAATTCACACATGTTTAATAAAGCATGAATTCTATACCATTCAGATAAAGTCCGTCGTGTATCAGCGCCGATTATGAAAAAGATCTCAGAATCCGGGTATTTTTTTCTGATTCGGGATACTGTGTCATAACTGTAGGATATTCCGCCTCTTTCGATTTCCATCAGCGACAGCTCAAAGCTTTCATATCCCTCTATACTCAGCTCAATCATCTTCAGGCGGTGGGAGTCGTTAATAAACGATTCCGGGCTGCTTGCAGTTTTAAAAGGTGAAACCTTGCAGGGGAGAAACAGCACCTTTGACAGCCTGAGTCTATCCCGGGCTGCACAGGCAATATTCAGGTGCCCCAAGTGAATCGGGTTAAAACTTCCTCCAAGTATGCCTATACGCTGCTGCATAAATTTCAACTCTCCCAAAATGAGAAATACACTGAACACAATTTGCGAATCAGGGAAATGACAAATCAATCAGAATCGATCAAGGGTCCTCACACCGGTATGTTCATCAAAAAAAGACACTTGCTCGAAATCAATTTCGAGAAAAACTGTTTCTCCGCAGCTGAAGTTGCGGGCGGGCGGGACACGCGCAATCACAGAATTCCCGGAACTTACAAGATGAAGGTAGGTTTCGCTTCCCATGGGTTCGACAAAATCGACAGTGCATCTCAGAGCGGAATCATCCGGACTGGATTTTTTTACAGATACATTTTCCGGTCGGAATCCGATTGTACCCTTGCGTCCAAATATCTCAGCTGCCAGCAGATTCATAGGAGGTGTTCCGATAAATCCGGCTGTAAAACAGTTTTCCGGTTTATTATAAAGCGTCAACGGGTCGGCGATCTGCTGTATGCGGCCCTTATTCATAACCACAATACGATCCCCCAGGGTCATAGCTTCAATCTGATCATGCGTAACATAGATCATCGTGCATTTAAGTTTATTATGTAGCCGATTGATTTCGCTGCGCATTTCAACCCGCATTTTAGCATCGAGATTGGAAAGAGGCTCATCAAACAGAAAAACCCTGGGTTTACGGACCAGTGCCCGCCCGAGGGCGACCCGCTGGCGTTGTCCTCCGGAGAGCTGTTTGGGCAATCTGTCCAGCAAATCTTCCAGACCCAGCATTCTGGCTGCTTCGTTCACTCTGGCAATGATTTCAGGCTTAGGTATTTTCCTGAGTTTCAACCCGAAGGCGAGATTTTCATACACCTTCATATGCGGATAAAGAGCATAATTCTGAAAGACCATGGATATATCGCGATCCTTGGGAGGAATATTATTAACGCATTTATCATCAATTGAAATGGTACCGCCGGTGGCATTTTCCAATCCGGCTATCATGCGGAGAGTCGTTGATTTGCCGCAACCGGAAGGCCCTACCAGCACAACGAATTCCTGATCGTTGATATCAAGATTAAAATCTATAACAGCATGTGCACCGTTATCATACTGCTTATTGATATTTTCCAGTTTAACTGTGGCCATTTATAAGAGGTAGGGAGCTGAAGAGGGTTACAGTAGCAAACGGACACCGGAAATCGCTTTTACGGTTTCATCGAAGAGCATCATCTGTCCGCGATCTTCAAATATTACAGAAATACTGTACGATCTGTACTTTCCTGATCGTGAACTGTTTGACGCTTGAAGCGAGCGGGAAATTCTGTAGCACGATGCAGCAGCGGTTATATCATCGGAAACATCCGCATCCGCGTAGCATATAACCCTGAAATGAAACTCTGCGGGATAGTCAACTTCCTTCATCGGCATATCTGATCTGTTATTAAACATATCTTTTTTTATTCAAAATTCACACGATACAAATACATGCACTCGCGTATTCAAATTCCCGGATGTTAAAAAGTCTGTCTGCTGTTGAAAACAATTTCAGTCACAGTTAAAATCCACGCCCAGATCCATATCGTGTCCACGTTTCTCCAGAATACTCCACAAAGCTTCCTTGTTAATTTTATAGGTTTCTCCGCACATATGGCAGACAATCCGCGTTGACTTTTCACCATGAATCATCTCTTTTATATCCTCATCCGGCAGTGCGTTGACCATACGTTCAACGCGTTCAGCTGAACAACGGCATTTAAACATCAGCGGTTCAGTCTTTTTTATATCGTAATCTCCGATTTCAAGCAATTCACAAAGCTCTTTAATCCCGCATGGTTTCTGCAGCCTTCCGGCAACAACACCTCCGGCGATTTTACGGCATAACTTATTATAGGATCTCTTATCACCGTCAGGCATACATTCAATGAGAAGAACACGCGCGTATTCCACTCCGTCCACTGTGGAATGCGCAACCAACTCAAGTTCAACAGTTCTCTGCAATGCCTCTGTGTAATAACCCCGCAATCCGCTTGCCAGATAAGCCGGACGGACATTGATCATTGAACTGGAAAGTGTTTTGCCGGGAATTGAACGCACAACAGACAATTCACCAAATTCTCCCAGAGTTTTTATATCGTTTACAGACTGCATGGTATCAAGGTCATTCAGCACTTTTTTATGCGTATAACCTCTCAATCCACCGCCTGCGGCATTTTCAACCAGAATACCTGCTATAGGACCCGACACTCTGAAACGCAAAGTGACGGTCTCGTTATTCCGGCTGATTTCCGAGCCCAGAAGCGACACACATGCAAGCGCTTCCGCCTGCACGAGGCCAGCGGCTGGTCCGCAAAGATGACTGCGTTCCAGTTCACGTGCAGGTCCGGTAACATCCACATACACCAGCAACACATTTCCCGCAGTCAGGGATGTCTCTCTGATTCCTTTAAAATTCACGTTTATGACAACACAATTGTATCGAATCATGAAACCGACGTATATCAGGATTTCAGGTTACGCGTTGATTTTTTCAATAAATTCAGAGTGCAGCTGATCAACTCTTTCATATTGCTTTTCAAGTGCCCACAAAAGAAACTTCCATTTTTTTGTGAAAGCGTAAGTTGAAGCCAATTTCGGCTTGAAATTATCAAAATCATCGCGGTTTGCAGCATATATCCAGAACATCTCTCTGGTTTTACACTCAAAACCCGTAAAAAACCGGTTTACGCAGTCTGTCAGAGGCACAACCGAACGATATTCCCTACTGAATTCCAGTAGTTTATCCGCAAAGTTTGTGAGGTAAAAATCAAAAATACTCTCTAAATTATCCTCTGTGCAGGCTGTATTACGCCAACCGAGAGCCCCTCTCACAGAGCAGAATTTAACCCGCAGAGGAATTTCCCTGCCGCTTTGCACATCAAACCCCGTTTCGTAGATTTCCTTGCCTTCGCCGAACCGGCAGCTGCCTGATCTGGAAATATACTTCTTCATAACCAGATTCTGAGCCGCCGCATTTCCCAGTAATGAACAAAGAGCCAGCACAAATTCTCTGATCTGGGCCGCATTTTCTTCATCCATCAGTTCCGGTTTCAAAATCGCGGGCTTAATGTACCTGAGCGGTTCCCCCGGAGACTTATCACGCAGGAAAAAATTTACCAGACCGCGTCCCCGTGCGGCAGCTCGTGTTATAAGGCGGTAGTTACCCACATCTATACCCAGCATTTTAAAAGCCTGTACCCGCGCAAGCAGATAACTGCCGTAACCGATTTTTCTGTGCGCCAACTTCTTTTCAATTAAGCCGACAGTCAAAGGACGGCGGTTTGTTTTATAGATGATTTCACGCGTGCCGGCTCTGCCGACCGCAGATGATTCCCCGTTTCGAAGCTCATATACATTCACATATTCAATCTGTTCCTTATAGCTCAGCAGTTGCTCTACATTCTGTATGAGTATCCGGGTTCTGCTGTCGGCAGATGAATGAAAATCGGGCCGGCTGCCCTTGTAGGTAGCACCCGGCAACGCAACACGACGGGCATCAAATGCCGTGGAACCGACACCGGCATCGAGCTGATAAATCTCTCCTGAAAGATGTATATACATGGTTTCGATAAATTTCCGCGATTGGCTATCCGCAAGCTCCGGTGATTCCAGTGATTGTTCACAGATGTGGAAAACCGACAACAGCTTCGTGCGAATCTGATCTGCATCCAGACGCTTATGAATAACTGCATCCATAAAATTTTCCAGTTCCGGAATAATCATTTTTTCAGCCGTACCCATACGCAGGCCGAAGAGTTCAATTTCGTGATGATTATTGCGTTTATGAAGCCGCATATTGCAGACGTGCTGACCGGTATAAGTGAAAACCAGTTCTTTAAGTGCAAGCACGAACTCAGTGTAATTATCTTCAAAAATATCCAGGAGTTTTTTCAGCCCCTGGTAAGAAAGAAAATGAACACCGGCGGAGCTGTGGTAATATTCCAGTTTCGAGTTAATTCTGGTCCGGCTGTGAAAAACAGCCGTCTTCATTTCATCGAGATTCCAGGCGAGTGGTCTTATCCGCCACTCCTGACCTATACGCCGATAAAAATCAAGTGTTTCAAGATTGCGGTCGGAAAAAACTATTTCATTCAGATCGAAACCGAAGCTGCGTAACCATTTATCAATCTCGACAACTCTGGAGGTTGCAACCTCTCTTTGCGAAAGTTCCAGACTGCCTTTCACAACGTTGGCGCACAGAATGTATTTTGAAATAATTTTCTGCCGCCTCTTTTCACTCACGGCGGGAATATCCCAGAACTCACCGGATAACAGCGGAAGAAGCGTCACTCCGTGATTGCCTGATGAGAGTGTAAAGATATAACCTTCTTCTTTTTTACGGATATCGCTCTTACGGACAACCAGGACAGGCGAATGGTTTTCCAGATTATTCCATATATTGTTTTCAAAGATAAATGTATCACTGCCCCAGTCATATCCCAGAAATTCGCGTTTTCTTCCAAATCCGGAGTAAACAACACTTTCCTGTTTCAGGCAGCCTTCTTCTCTTACTCTGCGTATGAAGTTCTTGACACTTTTTTTCATGGCTTGAAATTAATACCCCCTCAGATTTTCACGCGCAATGAGTTCTTCGGCAAGGCCTCCGACAGCATCCAGACCTGCGGCATCAGCAGCCTCCAGCAGGTTCTGCAGGGCGCCGATTATATAAACCTCAAATTCATGATGCCCTAATCCCGACAAACGTCCGAAAGCGCCAAGCGATTGCACAAGCCTCTGAACGGCAGCTTTGAAAAAAAGATCTGTGATATCCGCAAGCTCCGGACACATGGAAGCATAATCAGCTGCAAGACGGCAGCGCATTTCCGCATTCAGTTCCACATATGGATCATACAGAAGTGAAGCGAGATCATATACAGGCGAACCGTAACGCATTCCCTGATAATCTATGAATACAAAACGCTTTCCTTTGTAAAGAATATTGCTGGACTGCAGATCACGGTGAATAACAACCGAACTTCCGCGCAGAAGTTCTTCGGCTATGCCGGAGAGTTCTTCTCTTACGTCATCCGGAAGACACTCATATCTAGAAAGAAAAGATTAAAGAAATAATAGGGGAGGCAAAAAAGAGAAACATCCCCTTTTTAGTTATTGGAGGAGGAAGCAATATTTTGGCAAGCGATAAGGGTTATAAGGGGATTGTTATAAAAATAGAAAATAAAGAGCTAAAAGTAAGAGGAGAGGAGGTTTCTGCCGGGGTGGGAGCTTCTTTTTATAACCTAGTAATTATCTCTTCCAAGGCATCTTTATCCGGACTTGAATGGGCCGCGGGAATTCC
>JAWOEI010000072.1:0-14422 GCA_046482825.1 Kiritimatiellia bacterium | reverse complement strand
CTCGGTAAACGTGTCGGCGATTATTTTATTGTAGGCGACGGGCTTGAAGAGGGCGAGCAGGTGGTCACTCGCGGCACTTTAAACTTGATGCGGAACTTCAGATACGTGCACGTCCCAGTATGATGTCAATGGCAATAGAGAATGAAAATGAAGAAGCTGTAAAAGCCGTGAATTCAATGCAGCATGCCGATAAACCGGTTGTGCCGGAGTTGTTCTCCGAACAGCTGAAAAATGTTTTCAAAAGCGTTTTCGATATACACAAAGCACTGGCCGGGGATGATCCCGCCAAGGCAGGAACTTCAGCCCGAACCGCCAAAGAAAAGCTGTCGCAGGTGGATATGACATTGCTGAAGGGGCATGAACATATGATATGGATGCAGCATTTGAAAAATCTCCATGGAGCGTTAAGTGCTTTGGCTTCTTCTGACAAAATAGAACAGCAGCGGGAAGAGTTTTACAAGCTATCCCAGCAGCTGTTGAAGACAGTGCAGGTTTTTCCTGTTCCACAGCAGAAGATCTATATAGCATTCTGCCCCATGGCATTCAATAATTCCGGTGCTGTCTGGTTGCAGGAATCTGACGGAATATTGAATCCGTACTTTGGTGCGGCAATGCTCCATTGTGGTGAGATACAGAAAGAACTCGGCGATGATTAGCCGCTTGCTTATGGGCTGATTCTGTAGGGCGGACCTCTGCGCCGCCTTTAAATGGACGGACCTGAGAACCGTCCTGTTTGTAATATAGACATGCACATGAAAGATTTGAAACATAATGAGCAAACGCCCGAACAACGCTCTTTCACGGGACGGCTGATACGATTCTGTCTTGAGAATAAACTGGTGGTCGCCCTTTTCGCCGCTGCAGTCATTCTTGGCGGTGTGCTGACAGCCCCTTTTGATTGGGATGCGGGCGGAATTCAGCGTTATCCGGTTGCAGTTGATGCGATTCCCGACATAGGAGAGAACCAGCAGATCGTCTTTACGGAATGGATGGGGCGTTCTCCGCAGGATGTGGAGGATCAGATCGGTTATCCGCTGACTGTCCAGCTACTGGGAATTCCCGGGGTTAAAACCATCCGTTCATATTCCATGTTCGGATTTTCTTCTATCTATATTATCTTTAAAGAAAACGTGGAATTCTATTGGTCGCGTTCACGTGTTCTTGAAAAGCTTAACAGCCTGCCTGACGGAACACTTCCGGATGGGGTGAAACCGTCACTTGGACCGGATGCGACCGCTCTCGGACAGATCTACTGGTATACACTTGAAGGTCTGGATCCGGATGGTAATCCGACCGGTGGATGGGACCAGGAGGAGCTGCGTACTGTCCAGGATTGGTATGTCCGTTACTGGCTGCTCTCGGCTGATGGAGTTTCGGAGGTGGCCTCTGTGGGAGGCTTTGTCCGTGAGTACCAGGTGGATGTTGATCCTGATGCTATGCGTGCCTTCGGTGTGAGCGTGGATGATGTCTATCGCGCCGTGCAGCAGGCTAACATTGATGTCGGCGCAAAGAGCATTGAGGTCAACCGGGTTGAGTATTTCATTCGCGGTGTCGGATTTATCAAACAAATTGAGGATATTGAAAACAGCGTGGTGAAGGTTAATGGTGATGACGTCCCTGTTCTGGTGAAGCATGTGGCAGACGTGAAAATGGGCCCTGCAGCCAGGCGCGGAGCGCTGGATAAGGGTGGGGCACCCGCTGTCGGCGGTGTTGTGATCGCACGTTATGGCGACAATCCGTTGCGGGTTATTGATAATGTTAAAAAGAAGATAGAGCAGACCGGTGAGGCGCTTCCATCCAAGGCTGTGCTGTATATGCATAAGACCACTCAGGATGAAGTTGTCGCGTTTGCCCGGAAGCAGGGTTTTGATGCCTGGGTGGACGGAGAGTTCAATCAGATTGAGTGGAAGGGGTGGCTTAAACGTAATGATTCTTCGGAGTGGCCTGGCTGGATCACTCTGAGCAAGGTTACGGTTGTTCCCTTTTATGACCGTACAGGGTTGATTTACGAGACTCTGGGAACTCTGAACGAAGCGATTACACAGCAGATTATCATAACGGTGATTGTTGTGTTGATAATGGTTGCCCATATGCGGAGCAGCCTGGTAATCGGCTTGCTGCTTCCGCTGACAGTGGTTTTCTGCTTCATTGTCATGAAGCTTTTCAGTGTGCAGGCCAATATTGTAGCTCTCTCCGGAATCGTCATTGCCATCGGTACAATAGTGGATATGGGGATTGTTATCTGTGAAAACATCCTTAAGCATCTTGAGCGTGCCGAACCTGATGAATCCGGATTTGAAATTGTTCACCGGGCTGCTTCTGAGGTTGGCGGAGCTGTGGTGACTTCTGTGCTGACAACGGTTATCAGTTTTCTGCCCGTATTTACAATGACTGGGGCAGAGGGTAAGCTTTTTAAACCTCTGGCGATTACGAAAACCGCCGCTCTGTCAGCCTCTATTATACTGGCTCTGACGGTATTGCCGATGCTGGCTCATACACTCTTCTGTCTGAAGAATAAACGTCGTGCGGCAGGCCGGTCTGTTCTGCGGAATTTGCCGCTGCTGGCTGCAGGTATTGTGATTGCCTGGCGTTTTTCAGTACCTGCCGGGGTTGTGCTGGTTGCGTTCGCTGTTTGCCGACTGGCAGCAGATCTGTTGCCCGAGCGTATCAAAATCCTGTTACCGCGGGTCGGTCTTATTGTGGTTGTGCTTACTGCCGGACTGCTGCTTACAATCAACTGGGAGCCGCTCGGACCTGAGCGGGGTATCATCCGCAACCTGATATTCGTTGCGCTGATTATAGGTGTAATGCTGGGGTTCTTTAAGTTTGTACAGCACTTCTATCAAACCATTCTGCGCTGGTGCCTGAATCACAAGCCAGCTTTTCTTTGTATTCCCGCGTTTATCCTTGTGACCGGAGTAACCGGCTGGCTGGGCTTTCACAGAACCTTCGGCTGGTTGCCGGATTCCATTGAATCTGCACGGCCTTTGCAGAAAGCCGCCCGCATTTTCCCTGGATTAGGCAAGGAGTTTATGCCCGCTCTTGACGAGGGCTCTTTCCTTTTCATGCCTACCACCATGCCGCATGCATCGATCGGTGAGGTTCTTGATGTAATGCGCAAGCAGAATATGGCTTTTGAAGCAATACCCGAGATAGAGTCTGCCGTGGGTAAACTGGGGCGCGCCGAGACTTCATTGGATCCGGCGCCTATCTCAATGATCGAAACTGTGATCAATTATATTCCTGAATATAAAACGGATAAAAACGGGCAGCGCATAAATTATAAATATGAGGAAGGTGAATTTGTGCGGGATGATGCGGGAAACCTGATAGAGGATTCCCATGGACGTCCTTTCCGGCAGTGGCGCGACCATATCCGTTCACCCGATGATATCTGGGATGAAATTACGAAAGCAGCCAAAATACCCGGGACGACCTCCGCTCCGAAATTGCAGCCGATAGCCGCACGTATTGTTATGTTACAGAGCGGCATGCGTGCCCCCATGGGGGTGAAAGTTCAGGGCCCTTCTCTTGAGGCAATCGAAGATGCCGGTCTGCAGATTGAGAAGTTCCTCAAAGAGGTTCCTTCTGTTCAGCCCTCAGCGGTTATAGCCGACCGTATTATAGGCAAACCCTACCTTGAGATTGTTCCCGACCGCAAGGCACTGGCACGCTACGGAATTCCTGTGCGGAAATTTCAGGATGTCATTGAGATTGCTGTAGGCGGAAAAAAGGTTACCGGTATTGTTGCGGGGCGTGAGCGTTTTCCCGTCCGGGTGCGTTACAGCCGTGAGCTGAGGAGTGACATCGAAGATCTGCAGAAAGTTCTGATTTCCGGTGCGGCTGACCGTCATATCCCGCTGACCGAATTGGCGGAAATAAAATATGTGCGCGGCCCCCAGAATATTAAGAGCGAAGATACCTTTCTTGTCGGTTATGTTGTTTTTGATAAGAAACCTGGTTTTGCAGAAGTGGATGTTGTTGAACAGTGCCGTGCCTATCTGAAATCCAAAACCAGCACAGGGGAATTAAGCTTGCCGCGCGGGGTCAGCTATCACTTTGCCGGCAGCTATGAAAACCAGCTGCGAGCCGACAGAACCCTTGCTGTTGTTCTGCCGCTGGCCCTGTTTGCGATATTCATTCTGATATACTTCCAGTTCAGGTCGGTTTTAACAACCCTGCTGATATTTACGGGAGTGTTCATTGCATGGGCCGGAGGATTTCTGCTCATCTGGCTTTACGGACAGCCGTGGTTTCTGGATGTTTCCCTGTTTGGTGTCTCAATGCGGAATCTTTTCCAGGTGCATGTCGTCAATCTGAGTGTTGCAGTCTGGGTGGGGTTTCTCGCTCTTTTCGGCATTGCAACAGATGATGGTGTGGTTATGGGAACATATCTGACGCAGCTTTTCCGGAATAACTCTCCGAAAACCGGAGAAGATGTCAGGTTACTGGTTGTCCAGGCTGGAAGTATGCGAGTGCGGGCCTGCCTGATGACAACCGCGACAACTATGCTTGCCCTGCTGCCTGTTCTGACTTCCACCGGACGCGGCAGCGACATAATGGTGCCGATGGCTATACCGGCTTTTGGCGGGATGCTTATTGCAGTGGTTACAATGTTTGTTGTGCCGGTATTATACTGCCTTGTGCAGGAACTGAAATTAAAAGGTCATAAATGATCTGTTTGTACACAGGCTTTCCGTTGATTTTTCTCTGTGTTCCATCAGCTGTGTCCTGTGATTACAGCGCCTGCATCACAGCGCGGATATCTTCATAAAAAATCAGGTCTGCTTAGAAGTCAAGTGGTGTGGGGTTGCGGTTGATGATAACCAGACGCGTTTTTTCCGACCGGTAATTCGGCAGGACCGCAGCGGGATATACGGTCAGTGACGTACCTATGATCAGCAGCATGTCGGCCTGGCTGATCGCATCGGCCGATGCTTTATGGATCTTCGGATAGAATTCACGCGCAAAGTTGTAGAAAACAGAAGGGTCGTGTATGAATGCCTCCAGATCAAAAATATTTATATTTCTTTTATCCGAGTATAAACCTCCGACTGACCGGAAATCTGGTATGCCGGATGCGGGTGATATGCCTGCGCCGGTGAGTACTGTCACCGAGTTCGCTTTGTCTATCATATCCTCTAGTTTTTCAATCTTATCTTCCTTAATTATATCTGGCCATAAACACTGCAGTCTGAATACAGGAGAAACGATTATTCAACAACAATGCCCTGTTTATAAGCCTTGGCTGCCTCGCGTGCAAAGCTGTCGTCTTTCGTTCCCCGGCCCCACAGGTAAACGCGTTTCTCCATGCCTTTGCCGGTGTGATTCAGACTTATCTGGCCTAAACGGCTGCCCGAGTCCCAATAGGTGAAACTGCCGGGTTTGCTGAGGGCGATGCAGGCATTACGGTAAACCTCACTGTAGATGGCATACCATGCCGGTGGTTTTTTATGAGTGAATTTCTCGAATTTTCCCTTACCGTCCATTTGAACACTCCTGTCGTCATCAGTGCTGACTGTCGCCTCTATGATGTAGTGGGCCCTGTTGAGTGATGGCACATGTGGTTCGCAGCTTGAGTGCACTTCGAAACGATCCGGATAAAAATACCAGATACGTGTCAGACGATGAGAATTTTTCAGGTGTTTTACGCATGAGAATACACTGCGTACAGGACCGCTATGCCGACAGGTCATAGATTCAACCTCTCCTTTTTCGCCGGTCCATCCTATTGTTTTTGACGAGGCGATGAGTTCTGACATAACAGGCATATCCGTACCATCTCCGGTTTTGATTGAAACCGGGCCCAGCATTCCGTTCCTGATGCCTGCGGAATAACTTCCCATATCAATTACCGATCCGTCTATGCTGACACTGAAGGAACTGACATGAGGATATATTCTGTCACAGCCTTCCGGTGTTCCGAGCACTTCAGCCTGGATTATGTCTTTTGCCGGAAGCCCTTCCGGGATACAGAAAATGAGCTGACCGACTGTATTTGTATCTGTATCGGTTTCGAATTGTGCCGCGCTGACGGAGCCGCTGCAGAATCGTACCCGTAAATTCAGAGGGTCGGCTTTCTGTCCATTCTGTTGTGTCAGATTGAATGGCAGGGTTACGGGCATGCCGACGCAGTCACCTTCCGGCAGTTGCAGAGAAGATAAGATGCGGCTTCCTCCGCAGCTGCCCTGAGAAACACCGTTTCATTGTCGCCTTTTGCAATACGTTTGAAAGGTTTGTCAAATGAATCCAGAAGAAAAATGGAGCGTTGGTCGTCCATTGTTTCATCCCATTCCGGAACTGTCAGTTCAAGAGAACTCCCGGCAGCGAGACTGATTTCGGCACGATGAGAGGAATCTTTGATTATAGTAACCTGTCCGCTACAGCTTATGCCGGGTAATTTTAACTCATCCCGACCGGATTCAGCGAAGAGATAATCATCGGTTTTGATGTAGGTTTGGCGCGACTCACCATCGTCGGATGTAAAACGCCATTGTGTTATTTCCGGACCCTCTACATAAAAATCATTTTCCCTAAGGATAATGCCTTTTCTTTTTGCAGTGCTGAAAGTAAAGGGTTCTCTGCCGAAGTTGACGGTACAGGCGGTGCTGTCTTCAAATGTGCAGCGTTGTGCCATTCTGTCTTTTTTCAGAAAGGCATGTGAAATCATTTCCTGAGGGCCCACAATCTCATGCAGTTTACAGACATTGCGATAGATGGTGAGCATCAGTTCCTGTTCTTCGGGAATGTTCCAGTGCAGTCCGTGTTTGTGAGACCACATCATAGGGGGAGTACCGTAAAGCACATTCATGGCCGTTTTGCGGTCGGTCAGTTCCGGCATCACCTGATGCAGGTAATCGCTGCATGCCCCCCAGTACCAGTAATTGACTGCGCAGTCGTGAAAGACAAGTTCAAAGAGCGGGGCGCGGTTTGCCGGATTGATGCCGTAGTTGAGATATTTTTCACTGATATCTTCACGTTTCTCTACGTCGCGCAGATAGCCTGCCGGCCAGCTGTACATGCCGCCGCCCATCATCCCTTCGTGGTAGTGCAGGTAGGGAACTCCGTAAAAACGTCCGTGCTCTCCGCCGGTGACGAGCCCCAGTTCGCTGCTTAAATATTTCAGAAGATTCTGACGATGAACCAGGTCTTCACTGCGTGTGACTCCGTGTGCAGGTGAATAGCACTCTTTAAGATAGGTGGATGTGGTGACATCCAGAAAACGCGTGTTGTAGGGATAGGTTTCCAGAACTTCGGGAATCACGGCTTTCGCATTTTTCACCATCATGGCGGTACACTGTTTCATGTAGGTGTGAACGGGGTTCATATCCTTGTCGCGGGTGATCCAGGCTGTCATGAGTTCGCCGTCCTCTTTGACGAGAGCATGATCTTTCACCGGTGCCTTGCCTCGTCCCAAAGTCGGTGAATCGTTGATGTCCTCATAGTTGTCATACTCTCCGACCAGCCATCCGAGTTCTTTGATTTGTTCCATGTCCTCCGGATTGAAACGTCCGTTGATAAGACCGTGTTTCATTCCCAGTCTGCCGTCTGTCACGGTGACCCATGGCATGTCTCCTCCGTAGCTGTTCAGACGTTTGTTGCGAAAGCTCTTATCGCCGACAGGGATGTAGCGACCATCACAGTAGTCGGTCATAGCCATGAAATATTTTTCCGGCTGCGGCGGGTAAAGCGGTGCGGGATAACAGAATGTGTTGATCGGCACTTCACCGCCGTCATGACAGCTGAGACTTATCTCTAGACCCGGTTTGTCATTGAGCAGTTTGAGTTCTACGTCCAGGTTTACAGGTTTGACCTGTCTGTATGTCAGGCAAAGTGAATACGTCAGTGAATCGGGGGCTTCACCTTTGCGCATCCCGGAGACCACACCTCCGTTGAAGCCCTCTGCTCGGTTGTTGTGTTTTGTCAGCTCAGGCGCTTTGCCCGCGGAGTCGGTCAGGACGGCTACTATAAATGTACCCGGAACAGAATGCACCCATGTTTTCGGGTAGTAACCCTGGGCGACGCGTTTGACGGGTTGGCCGGGTTCAGGGTCCGCATCGTTATCCATAACCCATGCGCTGTCGTTTTCAGTTACAGCCGCCTTGACACTCAGAGAGTATGTGAATACAGAGATTACTAATATGCTCTGTTTCAGGATCGAATTTTGTTTCATAGTCTGTTCCCCCTTGTTTGGTGCAAAAGTGTGCAGGACACTGCCTGCACCGTCGTCTTCGGTTGTAGCCGAAGAACGGTCCTGCATAATAAGTATGGACTTACGCAGTGGTTATGACAGGTTTTACACTTCCGTAAATTCCATCAAAACCCGGTGTTTTGTTTACATTTCCCTGACGGACCTGACAGATCATTTCGCCTGTATCTTCAAGATTGTCAAGCTGTTCTTCCTTTGCATCAAGCAGCAAAGGAAGTTCAGGTCCGTTCTGTTCGATAATTTTGTTGTATGCCCGCTGTACCCGTTTGGATTTTGGTGAATTGCCGATTTTATGCGAGAGAAGTTCCGGTAAGGGTATGATGTATTGAAATGGCGGGAGATCAAGCTGTTTTGTTGATGGAACGCGTTTGTGCAGTTTTTCCAGTTCAATAACACGATGCAGTACGCCAATTGTCAGGGGCTTGCCGCAGGCGGGGCAGAGGTTGTCCATTTCAATGCTCTGCTCCGGACTCAGTGAAACACCGCAACTGCGGTGGCCGTCATAATGGTATTTGCCTTCCTCGGGAAAAAGATCAACCGTTCCGCCGAAGAGTTCAGGTGAACGGCTTTTCATTGCGCCGATGATGTTGCTGTATGACGGAGTGCCAAAAAACCGGGTGGCGTTGCGTCCCAGATTGGATGGTGAGTGCAGATCCGAATTGGATATCAATGTTGTGTCCTGCAGAAAAGGGATACGGTGATTCATGGGTGCATCCGATGAAAGTCCGGTTTCAACAGCAAAGATGTGTTTTGTAAGATCTCCGAAACACTCTTCCAGAGAATCAAAACCGGATTTTGCACCGAGTACGGAGAACCAGGGGGTCCATATATGCGCAGGAATCAAAGCGCAGCGTGGATCGATCTCCAGCATGATTTCCAGCAGATCCCTTGGATCCAGCCCCAGAATGGGACGTCCGTCCGAGATGATATTGCCGATCTGTGTAAGCTTTTTGTTGAGTATTCCTGCAACTTCGATAGAGGGCAGTATGACAACGGAGTGGACCTTACGGACTTTGCCGCCGCGTTTGTAGATGCTGCTGATTTCGCCGGTAATAATGAATTCAACCTGGCTGCGGCAGCTCTCCGGTATTTCCCTGCTGGCCTGCTCAGCCGCTTTGGCGTTCAGGTGGTAGAGTTCACTTGTGTCATCCTGCACCAGAGTTTCCTTTAACATGGCAAACCAGCCGGGATGGGTGCAGTCGCCGCTTCCGCAGACCGTTACACCTTTGATCTGTGCCCAGTGTTGCAAACCGTTCAGATTACATTGTGGACTGGTGGCCCTGGAAAATTTAGAGTGTATATGGAGATCAGTATAATATGGTCTCATGGGCGTTAGTTTAAAGATATCCCATAACAGGGTAAAGCCAAAACAGAAATCAGATTTTTTCCGTGGAACAAATGATGTGTTGACCTTTTGAAATTCCTGTACTTTGAGCGAAATGCATAATTCTGTACAAGCACAGTTGTTTCAGTCTTTGACAAGCTGGAAATAACCGGCGAGTGCGGCATTGCCGACCTCTTTTAGTGTCAGATTGTTTTCTTCAGCCAGGCGGAGGCAGATGTCGTGTTCGGGTGCTGCTGTAATATGTTTTCCGTTGAGCTTTCCGCACTTGACGGGGATCGGTCCCCATTCAGTTTCGACCTCGATGAACTCCCGCTCAAGCGCAGCGCGTTCAACTGTGTAAGAACGAATGCCGAATGTTGTTGTGGAACGGAATATCAGTTCACGGCAGGAATCCGCTGTTTCAGGTGGGGTCAGCGCTGAAAAGGTGATGCCCGGACGGCCCTTTTTCATGATTATCGGTGTGTGCCAGGCATCCAGTGCCCCGGCGGAGAGAAGGTCGTTAATGAGCGTACCGACCCACTCGGGATTGCAGTCATCCAGATTCGTTTCCAGAACGGTTAAGGTACTTCCGTTATTTGAGCTTTGCTTGCCACGGCGTAGTGCCGCTTCCAGAACGAAGACAGAGTCTCCAACCTCTGATTTCTGCACTGTTGCCCGCAGGACATTGGGACGGTTTTTGAGTTTGCGTGTTCCGAAACCGAAGCCGCTTAATACCGGAATGCATTCAGCAGGGGGCTTTTCAAGCTGTTCCATCCAGGTGGCGAGAATCGCCGCGCCGGTCGGGGTGACGAGTTCGAAGGGTTCCTCGGTCTGTACTGTTGTTATGCCAGCAAGCAGCTTCTGTGTGGCGGGTGCCGGATTGGGCATAATGCCGTGGGCGCATTTGATGGTGCCTGTGCCGCAGGGCAGTGCACTACAGGAGATTCCGCATATCTCCAGCTGTTCAAGTGCCAGGCAGGACCCGACAATATCCGCAACAGAATCCCAGGCCCCTACTTCGTGAAAATGGATGGTGCCCAGCGTTTTTCCATGAATTTCCGCCTCTGCTTCCGCGAGCTTTGTAAATACAGCGAGAGACAATTGCTTTGCCTTGGCAGAAAGCGATGAGTTATTTATCAGGTTTTTTATTTCTTTAAGTCCGCGGTGAGAATGGCCGTGCGAGTGTGTGTGCTTGTGTGAGTGCTCTGCATCCGGCCAGTGCGAATCATCATGGTTGTGATGATGGTGTGCATGTACCGAAACATAAATGCCGTTGAGGCCTGAGTCTTCGGCAGATCTGGTTTTTATATGCAGGTGCTCAGGAAAAAAACTGTTGAGCTGCTTTTCGATTTTTTCAAGGTCGGCGCCGACTGATGCCAGAGTCGCGAGGATCATATCGCCACTTGCGCCGCCTATACTGTCAAATCTGATATATTTCTTCATAATATAGTTCAATTCCTTACGTGTGGTTTTCATGTGTTACTGACAATGTCATTGCATTCAATTTATTGTTTTTCACAACTGTTATCAATTTGCGCTGATCCGTGTTATCCGCACTTGAAATTTGCAGTGCGGCTGACTGTTATGTGAACGGACGGCGCATTTACTGATTCCACAGCATAATTCTTCGATATTCTGTAGCCGGGAATCCATAAAACTTCATCGTCACAGGTAATCATCGGCATTCCGTCGCGATCGTGACGTGCTACTTTGGCGTCGATAAGGATGTTTTTGATTTTTTTCGAGCCCTTCATTCCTGTGGGATATATGCGGTCTCCTTTACGGCGCTGACGGACAGTCAGTGTTTTGTTTCTGAGTTTTATCGCATCCAGAGAGCAGGAGGCGGGATAGACGCCGACACCCTGTGATTCGGCCGCTATTCCGTGTGAGTTTTCAATTCTGATGTCGAAATCTCCCCACAGTATGGTTTCACCCGGGGTGAGTTCGTATTCCGGTAGAACTTCGCTGACAGCGGGATTGTAAATGCTCAGAAGCTCACCGTCAAACTGAGCCAGTATATCCTTGTTCAGCTGAACGGTCCATCTGCCTTCAGATTCTCCGCATCTGGCCAGCAGATCACTGACTGTCTGGAATCCGGCCGCTGTTACGAGATCATGTTCAAAAAGCCACAGTCGGATCACTCGTCTCTGTATGGATAGCGGCAATTGAAGCAGGGGTGCCGTGAATATTGCCTGATTGTATTTAACGGCTGCCAGTTTTTTCTTTGCGATTTCGTTTAAAAAATCCTCGTCCTCCCGCAGCGTTGCGGCGGAATGACACAAGCGGGAATCGATATCCGCTTTGAAATTCTCCCTGAGAAAAGGCATGACTGTGTGCCGTACATTGTTGCGCGGAATTTTTGTGTCAAGGTTTGAAAGATCATTGCGCCATTCAGCATCGTGAAGTTCAAGCCATCCCCGTAAAGCATCGGGGGTTATGTTCAGCAGGGGGCGGAAAACCGGGACATCTGAAGTGTTTTCTCCTGCTGGCTTCAGCGTCGTTACAGGACGCATTCCTGAAAGACCGGCAATGCCTGACCCGCGCGCCAACCTGAGAAGAAGTGTTTCGCCGACATCATGCGCGTGATGTCCTGTGGCTATGCCGTCCAGAGAATACTCCTGCATGCAATTCATATAAAAACGAATCCGTTCTTCACGTGCTGCCATTTCCAGCGATTTATTTTCCTTTGGGCGGTTTATCATATCCAGAGTTTTGCCGAAGAAACTTATTTTGTAAGACTTTGCCAGCTTTTCGACGAATTCTGCCTCTTCATCCGATGCGTCACGGAGCCCATGATTAAGATGAATGATAACAGGGGTGATGTGCGCCTTTTTGCAGAGGGGAACCATTAGATGGAGCAAAGCCGTGGAATCCGAACCTCCTGAGACAGCCAGGCCGAGACAACTAACATCTGCCGGAAGAATATACTTTTCAATAAAAGCTTCTGCTGCCGTTTCAACCCGCTCAACAGAGGTGATATATAACTGTGTGACCAGCTTTTTCATATAAACATATTACCACAAAGACATTTTGTTTTGCAAAGAAGCATGGCGGAAAAGATGTTGCCAGCGGACAGAGAAACAACTGCTTTCCGGCTGTATTCCGGGGTGACATTGCGGCTTTTCCTGTGAGAATGATGCTGTTGTTATAAGCTGATTCAGCGCAGACAGGTCAGTACAGAGGCAGTTCTTTTATATCGTTTAACGAAACTGTGGCGATTTCTTTCCATCGGCATGCCTTTTCGGAAGGCCCATCCTCTTCGTTGAACATATGTCTCCAGCGTTTCTGGAAAAGCAGTCCGTTACGTATGACGACCGCCTGATTGCTGAAGGTCGGTGTGCCCCGGGTAGTGACGCTTTCAAAGTGATACATCTCTGCCTCAGGTGTGTATAAAGCTCTGTATCCCGCTTCACGTAAACGGTAGCAGAGATCAAAATCTTCAAATTGAACCGGATGGAAAGCTTCGTCAAATCCACCGTGTTTTTTTATCAGTTCCGCCGGAATGATAAGACAGGCACTGATCAGACACTGCATTTCTCTGACGGTATTATGTGCGGGGGCATTAACAGGATCGCCGCGACCATTGAAACAGACATGACCGCGTCGAGATATACCTACGCCTGCACATTGAATAGGATAAGGCTTCCATGGATAAACCATTTTGGGCCCCACCATACCCGTTTCCCCGCTTGAATCCAGCAGTTTGCGCATAATTGTCATCCATCTGCGGCTGCGCGGTGTGATGTCGTTATCCACAAAAACCAGATATTTCCCCCGTGCCTGGCTAATTGCCTGGTTGCGTGCTCGGGAGCATCCCGCATTGGTATCGTTGTGAAGAACGGAGATGTCGATTCCGTTTTTTCTGCCGAGATTTCTGAGTTCTGCATCACACCATTCCCGGCTGCCGTCGGTTGATCCGTTGTCAACCACAATCATTTCCCAGGCATCGTCGCTGAGTGTATCTGTTATGATGCCGGATAGACAGCGTCGGGTACAATCCAGCTTGTTGTGGGAGAGCGTTATAACTGAGTATGTCATCTTCAATGTCCAATATGCAGCAAGGAATATCCAATTATCAAGTAGGAATCAACGCACTATCATGTCTCGCCGGGTTATCCGCAGTTAAAATCAGCTCTTATTCTGCCAGGGCCAGGTCAGCTGCCTCTTTGACAATGCTCTCGACTGAAGGTATTCCCGCGGCTTCCAGATTCTTTGCTGACGGAACGGGCAGGTCTGGTCCGGCCACACGTTTGACCGGATAATCAAGATACTCAAATGCCTGTTCAGTTATCCCGGCGGCTATTTCAGCTGCTATGCCTCCGGTGACCGGCCCTTCCTCCACAATCATAACGCGCCCTGTGCTTTTTACGGATTCAAGGATGGTCTCCATATCGAGAGGGGCGATTGTGCGCAGGTCAATAACCTCCGCCCGGATATCATCTTCGGCAAGACATTTAGCTGCCTGTCGCGCAAGGTGTGACATGTATGACCAGGCGATGATTGTGAGGTCTTCCCCTTCATCGGTGATTCCGGCGAATCCCAGAGGTGAAGGTTCCGGGAGTGTTTCTTCCACTTCGAAACGTATTGGATACAGAAGTTTGTGTTCAAGAAAAATGACCGGGTTGTCATCGCGGATCGAGGATTGTAGCAGGGCTGATGCATCCTTTGCAGTTGACGGTGCAACTATCTTGATTCCCGGTATACCGAAGAAAAGCCGTTCAAGCGATTGAGAGTGGGTTGCTCCGTAGCCGCGTCCGGCCCCGGGAGGAGTGCGCAGCACGAGTGGACATGTTTGACCGTAGATTGGATGCAGCTTAGCGGACATGTTTATCAGCTGGTCAACAGCGAGGGTGATGAAATCCATGAACATGATTTCCATAACCGGACGT
>JAWOEI010000025.1:0-48744 GCA_046482825.1 Kiritimatiellia bacterium | reverse complement strand
AGAGCTACTTCCTCGCTGAGAACCGGCATACAGATTTTTTTTCAATGGACGATTATTAGAACGTTGAGGTAATAGGTGAGTTATATTTTTGCGATATTTGCAGGCATATGTGTGGCCTTACTTTTCAGTCTGGCCGTTTTTATTCATGAACTGGGACATTTTCTGGCGGCCCGCTGGCTGGGTTTGCAGGTGGATGCTTTTTCCATTGGATTCGGTCCGGCGATATGGAAAAAAAGAATTGACGGGATTGAATACAAAATCTGCTGGATTCTTTTCGGCGGATATGTGGCTCTGCCGCAGCTTGATCCATCCGGTATGGAGAAAGTGCAGGGGGATCAGGAAAAAGAGGAAAAAAGCAATGAGCGAATACTGCCTGATGTGGCACCATGGAAACGTATTGTTGTTTCTGTTGCGGGACCTGCGGGTAATTTTTTTCTGGCAGTGCTGCTGGCTGCGGTGATTGCTCTATGGCCGGGTGAGTTCATGACTGCCGCAAGCTCTTATGTAGCGGGTGTGGAGGAGTCGTCGGAGGCTTATAAGGCCGGTTTGCGTGCAGGAGACCGCATCAGGGCAGTTAATGGGCGTTCTGTTGACAGCTGGTATGATCTGCAGGTGGAGTTTCAGCTTGCCGGTGAGATGGCTGATGCGGATCTTGAAGTTGTGCGTGATGATTCCGTTATGAGCATGAATCTTGCACTGTCCACCAATAATGTTATGGGAGTTCGAATGCTGGAAGGTGTTTATCCTGATGCCCAGAGTATTGTCGGAAAGGTAGTTGATGGGTCACCGGCCGCAGCCGCTGGTCTTCAGGTTGGTGATGTGCTTCTTGAAATGAACGGAATTACCGTTCTTGGTGCGTCACAATTTATTGAAATACTCTCTGAAAACGGCGGAAGGCCTGTAGATATTACTGTGCTTCGCGATAACGAAAAAACTGAAATCAGCCTTGAGCCCCGTTACGATAAAAAGCTGGAACGTCATTTAATCGGTATTGTGTTTGCACTTGACAGGCAGGTGGCTGTCAAGCCGTGGATGATGCATAAAGGTTTTTACGAACAGCTGAAGTGGGACTGCATGGCTGTAGGCCGTGTATTGAATGCCCTGGTTGCTCCGAAAAACAAAGGGGAACGTAAAGCTGTGGCCAGGAATATAGGCGGCCCGGTTATGATTATTACCATGTTTTATGACTCAGTGCGCAGTGATTTCCTTGAAACCCTCGGGCTTCTCCGCATGATATGCATAAATCTGGCAATCCTGAATCTTCTTCCCCTTCCGGTACTTGACGGAGGACATGTCTGTTTCGCTTTATATGAGGTGATTACACGCCGTAAACCGCATCCGAAAGTTGTTGCGGGGCTGGTGAATGTGTTTGCGGTTATTCTCATAATTCTTATGATTTTCCTGATGTTCAGGGATGTTAAAAACCGTTTTAAGCTTTCTCAGTTGAAGAAGCAGATGCAGGAAGAGACTGCAACACCCTGACGCGGAATCTTTCTGTAACCCGGCTTGCAGCAGGTAACCTGGTCTGTTCTGCCAAATCTGTTGCAAACTTTGGGGAAGGGCCTTACGTATTAACGGACTAACAAATCAACCATGCAGATAAAGCGTAGAGATTGCCGTCAGATTTCGATCGGCGGTGTATTAATAGGAGGCGGAGCGCCGGTTACTGTGCAGACCATGGTCAATGCGCATCCCCATGATGCAGATGCGCTGATGGAGCAGATTTCTGAATCGGCGCATGTCGGCTGTGATCTGATTCGTCTGGCTGTTCCTGATGAGAAGGCGGTAGAGGTTTTCAGATCCGTTCGGAAGAGGTCTTCGGTTCCGCTGATTGCTGACATCCATTTTGATTACCGTCTTGCCCTCGCTGTGATTGAAGCTGGTGCTGACGCTTTGCGTATCAACCCCGGGAATATAGGCGGGGAGGATAGGGTCAGGGCTGTTGTCGATTCCGCGCGTGCGCGCGGAATACCTCTCCGTGTCGGCGTTAACGGGGGATCTTTGGAAAAACATATTCTTAAGCAATATGGTGCTGCAACGGCTGAGGCCCTGGTGGATAGTGCATTGCATCATGCGGCTTTAATCGAAGCTCATGGCTATTATAAAATTAAAATATCGGTTAAAGCTTCTGATGTTCTCAGGACGATTGATGCCTATCGTCTGCTTGCCCGTCGATGTGACTATCCGCTGCATCTGGGAGTTACCGAAGCTGGCACCTTTCTGCCGGGAACCGTACGTTCATCGGTTGCCATGGGAGCTTTGCTGTTGGACGGAATAGGTGATACAATTAGAGTTTCGCTGACCGACCGGCCTGTTAAAGAAGTGCGGGTCGGAAATGAGCTGCTTCGCAGTATAGGGTTGCGGGCGCCCGGTGCATCTGTCACTTCGTGTCCGACCTGTGGACGTACACGCGTGGATGTCGCAGGTCTGGCTGCGCGGGTGGAGGAGAGTCTGGAAAAGTTCTATCTGGAAAATCCGGACGCGTCTCGGCCTCATGTAGCGGTTATGGGATGCATTGTAAACGGTCCCGGCGAAGCCAGGGGATCTGACATTGCTGTGGCCGGCGGTGACGGTAAATTTGCGCTTTATGTCAGAGGTGAACATATTAAAACTATAAGCGAAAATGAGGCTCTCGGAGAGATTGTCAGGCTGGTCAAGACGTATAGCGTATAGTTAATAACATTCTGTATGCGTCGTTTTAGACTGCGCTTTCCGGAATCAGTGGATGGGTAGCGGTTTTAACGTGCGTGCGGCAGAATGGCAACTGTCGTTTTGATGTTAAATAAAAAAGGGGAAAAATGAATAAAACAGTTCTGTTTGCTGTCTGTATGTTGTCTGCTAATCTCTTCGGCGCCTATCTGATTGAACCGGCGGCCGAACTTGAGCTTGTGCAGGATGTTGATGTCGTTGTTGTAGGAGGATCATCCGGTGCGGTGGCGGCGGCATTGAAGGCTGAAGAAGCCGGTGCATCTGTTTTTCTGATAGGTCAACGTCCTTTTCTTGGTGACGATATGGCTTCGACTTACCGTTTGCGACTCAGCGAGGGGGAGGATACCGGCTGCCCTCTTTTGAAGTCTATTTTCTCTCGGGATGAGCCTGTCGGAGCTGATGTTCCGTTCACATACGAATATAACAGATCTCCTGCGGCGGCGCATGATGATAAAACCGGCAGTATGCTCTGTGACGGCAGGTGGATATCGGTTTCCGGCGACAGTGTGCAGTTTGACAGCGATGTAGAGATTACGCTTGATGTGAAGGCTGATCAGCTTATTGATGACTTTTCCCTTATAGCTTATTCACGCAGGGGAAAAGAAGGTTTTGATACGGCATCTGTTGAAATTTCAGGGGATAACGGTTCGGGGAAGTGGCGTAAAATCGCTTCAGTGAAAGAACCAGTTATGACAGGTTATCCCCAAAGGGTTGAGTTCAAGGCGCCGATTAAAGGCAGATACAGGAAACTTAAAATAAAAGCTGCTAAGTCTGATGGTGTCAGCCGTCAGTTGTTAGGGGAAATCTATCTGTTTTCCGGAGATTATAAAAAAGCGGAAGCTTATACTGCTGTCCAGACTACCACACCGTTCAAAATTAAAAATTCTCTGGACAAGGCTTTGCTGGATGCGGGAATAGATTTTATGACGGGCTGCTCTTCATCAGAGATTCTTGTTGATGACAGGGGAGTGCCTTCGGGTGTTATCATAGCTGATAGAAATGGGAGGCAGTGTGTCAAAGCCAAAGTCATTATTGATGCAACTGAACGCGGTGTTGTTGCACGTGCTGCGGGTGCTGAAGCTTCTCCTTTCCCTGCCGGGGAATATATACATTCAGGCGTGTTGTGGTTGCCGGAGAAGCCCCGAAGGCCGAGGGGATGCGGGTTAAAGAGCTCTTCGGCGTTTTTAATACTCATGTGACTGGAATAAAATCTCCGCCGGGTATGCCGAAGGTAATCAGAGGGCGCATGTATGAATGCTATATGGATATTGTCATGAAGGACGACAGTGTACGTTCCTTTGCGGAAGCGGAGCAGAAGGCGCGTGATATGACCTACGTGCCCACTCAGCTGGATGAAGCCGATCAGCTTTTCTTTGTTCCGCCGGACCGGATAAAATGCCGCGCTTCCGAGGACGGAGACTGGCAGGATATTGAGAAACTGAATACAGAATGCTTCAAGCCGGATGGCTGTGAAAACATTTTTGTTCTCAGCGCAATGGCCGATATTTCTCGTGATGCCGCGGCAGAGCTTCTGAAACCCGGCAATCTGATGGCTGCCGGTGAAAAGATAGGTGTTGCGGCGGCTGCGGCTGCCGCCAGGCGGGGGCCTGTTGGTTCTCTCATGGCGGCTGGCAAGGCGGCGGAGCTCGGAATACAGAAAGCTGAGGTGAGACAGTGCGACGAAGGGTTTCCTTCTTATCTCTGCAATACATCCGGAAAGATCAGGGTCGGACCGAGTAAGCTTCCCGTGCTGGCTTCCTGCGATGTTGCGGTTGCCGGTGCTGGCACTGGCGGTGCACCGGCAGGTATCAGTGCGGCGCGTCACGGTATGAAAACCATTGTCTGCGAGTATATCTATAAAATGGGCGGTGTTTCTACCGACGGACTGATAGGTAAATATTATTACGGCAACCGTGTCGGGTTTACAAAGGAGATTGACAAAGGTGTTGCTGAAAAAGGTGCGGTTTTTTCCCAGGCCAAATCAGAGTGGTATCGCTCTGAGAACCGTAAAGCTGGTGCGGAAATCTGGTATGGAACACTTGTGACCGGGGTTGTTGTTGAAAAAAATAGAATTACCGGGATTGTGGTGATCACTCCTCATGGTGAACGCGGGGTTATCCGTTGCAGGGTTGCCATTGATGCAACTGGCAACTCGGTTCTGCCCGCTATGGCTGGCTGTGAAACTCAGTTTATAAACAGCGATGAGATAGCTTTGCAGGGGGCCGGGCACACTCCCAAGAGGCTGGGAGCCAGCTATACAAACACGGATATCGGTTTTGTGGATGATACAGATGCTGTTGATATGTTTTTCTTCGCTCTGCGGACCCGAATGAATATGAAAGGCGATATATGGGATCAGGCCCAGGTGGTCAACAGCCGGGAGCGGCGCCGTCTGGTCGGTGCATTCTACATGTCACCACTGGATGTGGCCAATCATCGTACTTATCCGGATGTGGTTGTTCAGACGAAAAGCAACTTTGATTCACATGGTTATACGGTGCATGAGCAGTTTTTTATCGAGGATCCGGGGCATGACAGCATGCTGGTTAATCTTCCGCTGCGGTGTATGCTGCCGAAAAAACTGGATGATCTGCTGGTTATTGGCCTGGGAATAAGCGCCCACCGTGATGCCATGCCTATTCTGCGTATGCAGCCTGATGTTCAGAATCAGGGCTATGCTGCCGG
The DNA here is from genome assembly GCA_046482825.1 of Kiritimatiellia bacterium. Lineage (GTDB taxonomy): Bacteria > Verrucomicrobiota > Kiritimatiellia > RFP12 > UBA1067 > M55B167. The sequence continues at coordinate 43,350 of JAWOEI010000025.1, read as the reverse complement.
TCTTGTTGCCGCAGAGGCGATAAAGGCCGGTGTCACGGTACGCAATGTTGATATCAGATCAGTTCAGAAAAAACTCATTGCCAAAGGCATTCTGCCGCAAGATGTTCTGACAATGCAGGATAATTTTCCTCTCGCGGATTCTGTGTTCGAAGAGGCGGTGAACACGTTGCCGGACGGTTATAAGGGCCTTAAGGTGCTTCTCACGGATTATACGCGTGCACTGCCTTTGTTGAGAAAGGCGTATGAATCAGCGCACGGCGATGCTGAAGTTGTCTATGCGCATACACTTGCAATGATGGGAGACGATACAGGGGATGATGTGCTGATAGATAAGCTGAACAGCATGGCGTGGGACAAGGGATGGAATTTTCGCGGCATGGGACAGTTCAATCGCAGTGTCAGCTGGGTTGACAGTTATATCATTGCGCTGGGCAGGGCCGAATCGAAGCAGGCTCTGCCAGCTTTATCTGCCAAGGCTGCTGCCTTGAAAGAGGACAGTGAGTTTTCTCATTTCCGCGCCCTGGCTCTGGCTTTTGAGTCCATCGGGGACAGATCGGCGGCACCTGTGCTGGCTTCCATGCTGGAAATCCCCACTGTCAGGGGACACAGTTTTAAGATGGGGCCGGATATGCCTGTGATTACCGGATATGCTGACAAGGCTGCAGATAAAGAGCGGTCGGACTGCCTGCGTGAGATAGCCTGCGCCCGGGCTCTTTACAATCTCGGTGATTACCAGGGGAAGGCAGAGGAGGTTCTGAGAGCCTATGCCGAAGATCCCCGCGGGGTTTATTCCAAACATGCCCGCATGGTTCTCGGTGAACTGTGATACGCAATATCTTTAATACAGATTGTGTTTGCTGTACAGGCTTCGGCCTGCGGGTGGAAACCTCTGCAGGAGATTGATTTTAACGCCTGGTATATTCCGCAGGGCGATGTGTGTTTCTATTTTAAAGAGCGTATAAAAAGTGCCGCTGATTATTGTGTGAAAACCGGTCTGGATGAAAATTTCTTCTTTGGCGATCCCGAAATCGTCGATCCTGTAAAGGGTGATTATCGCGTGGCACCTGATAGCCCTGTCCGTAAACTCCGTGCCGATGGCGGAGTGATAGGAACGGCAGTTCTCTGGTGATTTACATGAGTGATCTATTGATTTTGTTGAACTTTTTCAGAAGATATTGGTCCTCTTCGTCTATTAGCGGAGCAATTTGGTTGATAAGCATCTCAGCTTTTTTGCTGTCTTTCCTATGTATTAAGATTTCTGCGAATGTTAAGTATGGATTGCGGGAATCAGGGTTGATATGTATTGCCACTTTTATGCACTGTTCCGCTTCTTCAAAATGTTTTTTGTTCATTAAAATGTTACTGAGAGTATCCCATGCCTGAGAATAGTATGGATTGACCTTAATGGCTTTTCTCGCATAAAATTCAGCTTGGGGCATTTTTTTCTGCCGACGATATAGTTCTGCCAGATCATTGAGTGCCGAAAAAGATTTCTGGGTTGAAAGACTTTTTTCAAGATGATGTTTTGCGAGATTTAAATCATTTTGACTGAGGTAATAATTTCCGATTAACAGGTTGGCTTCTGCATGGTCAGGGTGCTTTGCCAGAATTTTTTTTGCATCTTCCTTCAGAATGTCAGCAGATCCAATTTTTTTATCGACGTACAATAACTCTGAGCAGGTTATCAGCGGGTGTTCCTTGCATTCCAGTGCTTTTAAAAAACATGAGCGTGCTTTGTGTAAGGCTGGTGGTTGTTTGCTTTTATTGTAACAGCCTTCAATCATGTAAATCATGACATTGTTGTTATTCGTACACGCTTTTCTAATAGAAGGTATTATGTTGTTCTTTATTTTTTCTAATTCATTATTGTTTAGGTGAGCTTGGGTAATTAGCGACCATGCCGCCATGTTTTCAGGGTTTTTATAAATGTAATGAGATAGCAAATTGATAGCCCGTTTGTTTTCACCTTTTAGTATCATTTTCATGGTTTTTGACAGGTATGGGGTGTGCTGATGCTCTTTTTTGTTCATTAAGGCAGATAGGCTTATCCGTTCAGAAGATGGTGTAAAAGGTGTATAAATTTGGTGCCAATTTTTTAGCAGCTTAAGTATTTTCTGGGCTTGGATATGATGTTTTTCTGCTAATCTTACAGCAAGAGGGAATATAATGTCCGGTGCTTGTTTTTGCAAATCAATTCTATTAATCGCAGTTTGCAAATCGGAATCATCTGAACTTTTTGTTTTATTGTATCTTAAAAGTTTTTCTGTATATTTTAATGCTTCGTGTTCAGGGCCATTTTTAAGATAGTAACCAAATAAATTAAAAGTGGCTTCTATGTTATCCGGATGTATTTTTTCACTGAGCTTATATGCTTGAAGAGCCTTGTCTGAATCCTTGTTGTTTTCATAGAATATGCCGAGATGGTTTGAAACATGACTTAAATGTGTTTGCAAGTAATTGTGCAGGTTTTTTAGTATCGGCCGAGATGGATTACTGCTGTTTAGCGCGCTTTGAGTTTTTTTGACTTCTGCTAAGTGATTTTTTAATAGATAGTTATGGTTCTTAATTTGAGGATGCGTCTTTTGGATTTTATAGATTAATCCGTAAGGTGTTACTGAAAGGCTGTCTGGAAGATCTGAAATTTTCCGCATACATGCAATATTTCTATCTTGTTTAAGATAATGCTGTATCCATTTGGATAAAAAAACATCAATATTAACATCCTTTTTCGATTTTATTTGCGTAGGATAGAAAAAAAACGGCATATTTGTTTTGTCTTGAAGCTCCTTAAATACGGATGCATGTCTGATTGGCGGGATCCTAGCGATCCGGACCTTTTTGTTTGAAAAATGATTTACCAATATAAGATTCATGTCAAATATCCCATCAGTTATCAATGTTTCACTTTGTGCAGATTCCTCCAAGATCAGATTACAGACTTTATCCATGAACTCGGCATTTTTGCCTTTGCAGTCGTTAATATTAAGGGGGATTTGCAGAAAAACAACGGTTCCAATAAAAAAACTGCAAATTAATGCTCCGTAAAACATCAGATAGTGTAATTTGGTTTTTTTACTGTTGCCTTTTTGTGTTTTCGCTAATATTAGTAATATCCAGTATGTGCATAAATTTCCCACTGTGAGTGATACACAAATATAGTTGAAAACAGGCAGATAATTGCCCTCTCGTGCAATTTGCCATGCGGCGCCAGGCAAATTCAGAAGTGTATAACAGCTCAATATTGAGATTACCAAGAACAGAATAAACCATTTCCATTTTAAAAGTTCTGCCTTATACGAAAAAAATGACTGAAGGCCTTTTGTGGTGATAATCAGAGGCAAAATTGATTGAATTAATATTATAAGCCATGTGCGTTTCGGAAGGAAAAGGCGTATTTCTTTGATGTGAGACTTTGCGAGGTTTTGTAGTAGGGGAATGATGTCCCCAGTTACAAATCCGTTTTCAAGACTTTGCAATGAGAACAAAAGGGAAAAATTTAAAACTAGCCCAATGCAGAATGTTAAAAGAAAAAGCAACAGAAGGTTATCGGAAAAAAAATCGAATTGTACGCTTTGTTTTATGATATATGCAAAGAGAAATATCAATGGTATTATGTATAATCCGGATTCGGCAAACGTTATACCGAGGAAAATAAAAGAGAAGACACCGACAAATATATTGCCATACAACGCGAATTTCAGTGATAAATACAAAGTGATAAGAAATAGAAGCGTTTGAAATGACATAAGATGGAAAGATGTTGATGCAATCCAGAAAGGTGCAGAAAAACAGAACGCAAGAGTGCATAAAAAAGCACCGAAATTTACGGCAATAAATATCTGTTTGTCACAGAATGGCGTATTGCCCGGATAACCGTAATAAGGTTTTTCATCGGTATCCGTTTCTTCCGTTTCGTTATATGGAATAAACCCCAATTTATTTTTATCAAAAAGCTGTTCATATATCAGCATGCTGGATATTTGAAACAACAGGTATATGGATACAATTCCACAGACTACGCTGAAATAATTCAGTCTGATTACCGGAGAGCTCAGAGGAATCAGGTAAATGATTTTGGAAATTGCCATCCAGAGAGGATGTGTTGTTTTTATTTCCGGTAAAAGTCCGGCAATTTTCGCCATTGATACAGCGGATGGGCCGGGATAAATACAGTTGCCTGTGGTTGCCAGGTATAAAAAGGTTGTCAAACCAATCAGCATGAAGAACAGTACGTTTTTTATTCGCCATTCAGTATTGAACTCAGCTTTGGTGCCGAAACGTAAGAAGTTGCATTGTTGAATCAGGTTTCTTATGCTGTGTTTTAAACAAAGATTAAACTTATGATACATAAATGTTCCGTGAATCTGTAAAAGTTTCTATAAGTTCAATCTGAAGTTATGATTTAAAAAAAACAGATGAATCGAGACGGTTTATTTTTGGCCGATAGTCATCAATTCAACAATGAAACCACAAATTAATAACGGGAGTTGTCGGTGAAGGGAGAAGGATTTTTTTGTTTCGGTCTTTTGAGTAATGCCAGAATGATAAGTCCAAGACTCATGAAAACTGCTGAAGTCGGTTCCGGCACAGGTGTATAGTCGTAATAATAACTGACCGAGACTGCCGCATCACCGTAAACGTCAACAATTGACTGATTATTGGGAAGGTTGTCAAAGCTCCATTGCCCTTGAAAATCAACTTCTGTAGAAATGTTTCCGCTACCTATATAAGCTTGGAGATCAGATGTTATATCTCCTGAAAGGGCCTCTCCTGTGCCGTTTTCATTAACAGTAAGATTGCGGTAATCATCTCCGGCCCAGTCCGGGTCCGCATCTGAATCAGCAGCTATCTCATCAAAAGATCGAGAATAAGAATAGCTTTCCGATGCATTGTTACCGTTGAAACTCACTTGGCTCCAGGCTTGTCCGTTACCTGCGGGGTTTGCAAAATCGTATAATGTTACAGTAACGTCATTCGCCGTGCTTGGACTCTCATTTTCAAACTTGACGTTACCGCTAATACTTCCATCTATCGACAAAATCACTTTTGTTAGAGTGTACTCACTCGAACTTCCTGCACCTTCGGCGTTGGCAACATTAACCGAATTGAACTGGGAGAGGTTGACTGTTCTTGTTGCAGATTCTAAAGCCATGCCGGTTACGTTATCAGAGTATGTTACAACATTATTGTTTAAATCCCATACTGTTGACTGCATTGCGCTAACTGTAAAAGGAAGAAAAAGGCTCAGACCATAAAATATCAGTTCTTTGTTTTTTATAACTTCAAATCTGGGATTTCTGTACAAAACAAGCACGGTTTTTACAACACCAATAACAATTTTTTAAATTGTTACACTACAAATACTTATCGATTTCAACATGTTTTACATCTTATAGTTTTTACAACAGGCAGTCAACGTCATTTTGCTTAATTCAAAAAAAATACTTTTGCTGTTGCATCGGTGTGTCTAAATTGATATATTAAATCCCGTTTTCAAGCGAGAGTAACTCAATGGTAGAGTACCACCTTGCCAAGGTGGTTGTTGAGGGTTCGATTCCCTTCTCTCGCTCCATTTTTTGTGGGGGTGTAGCTCAGTTGGTAGAGCAACTGACTCTTAATCAGTGGGTCCAGGGTTCGAATCCCTGCACCCCTACCACGAAAAGCCCTTTAAATCCGCATCTTAGGCAATGTTTATAGGGTTTTTGTGAAAACAAGCCATTTTTCCGCAGTTAAAACACACACCTGAGATTGATGCCGCCCCAGAATTGCTCGTTCGGTGAAATGTTGTTCCTGTCCAGACCTGCATTTCCGCCCACTAATCCGGTGAAAGCCAGTTTGCCAGCAATAGAGAAGTGCTCGTTGACAGCGTATATCAGGCGCGAGGACATTTCATAGTCAGCAAAACCTTCTCCTCCGTCAGACTGGTATCTGACTTCGTTGTATCGGTTTCCGGCTGCTCCCAGAAGGGTTGTTCCCGCCAGGGAGAATTTCTCCGAGAGCGGAACAGTTTTATCCAGAGCCACCCTGGCATAAGTGCTGTCATAGGGGTTATCTTTCATGAAACCGTCGCCGACTTCCCAGTAATCGTAGTATGCGGTTACGGATGGCGTGACGACAGGGTTTTTATATGCCAGCGTCAGAAAAACCTCCCGGGTGCTGTTTACGGTTCTCGGATAGAATGTGTACCAGATAGCACCGACAGTAACTCCTACAGGGCCGAAGTCTTTCGAATAATACGGCACATACTCAAAAACGTTGATTCCTCCATTGTTTTTTGTTGTTTTGGAATTGGACTGGTTGGTGGAAAGATCCCAGTTGCTCCACAATTTCATCGAAAAAGAACCGTAGTCATCCAGATCCAGCGTGCCGATGACGCTCGGCTGCGTGACAGGATCTTTGTCCAGAACTTTACCCCGCCAGACGTAAGCGGAGCTGGTGTTCAATCTCATGTCGATTGATAGAGGAAGCTCTTTTTCTGTCTTCTGTGCTGATGTTGTTGTTACCGCAAAAAATATTGCGGCGGCTGCTGATATTACGGGAGCGGATGATTTTCGTTCCTGATTTTTTCTCATGTGTTTCTGTATTCCTGTTGTTTCTGAGTTTAAGTGGTTGAAACAGCTGAAATGATTTGTTTCTGCACAGGGCATGGAACATGAAGAAGGATTTTATCTGATCATGTTTTTTTTCGTCTCTATGTTCCATGCGTTTTATGCGCAGCACAAACTCAGGCTGTCCATCCGTTTTGATAGGGCTGTTTTAAATACTTGTTCAGCTCCGGAATATTGGTGCAGCGCATGGCTTTGCTGTCCCATTCAACACGGCGTTTTTCTCCTGCCAGTATTGCCAGATTGCCGAGCAGGGGAAATTCCGCCAGAGGTACGGCATAATCGAAGTTGGAGCAGGCCTGTGTGCCGTTGTGACACGCCTTGAAGAAATCCTCCTGATGTGTGCCTTTTACGCGGGGCAGCTGTTTTGCGGGCATTGGGAATGCGCGATGCGCTTTTTCCGGGACAATGCGGCATGCTTCTCCGAACTCTCCTATAGTCATGTATCCCTCGTCGCCGATGAGCACGGATCCGTTGGTCCCGAAATTCCTGTCGTATTTCTTTTCGAGTTCACGGGTTATTGGCGGTATGTTCTGATATTTCCGTTTGTTGGTGGATCGCCAGCGTTTCTGCACTGTTTTCTGACTGTATTCAACACCGTCTTTCAGACCGTCATACCAGTAGAGTTTGACGGGAGACATGTTGCCCCGTGCGGGAAAATCAAAGCGGATGCGCGTGCTTATGGGCCAGGTGCCGTTGCCGCCGCCCCGCATGCTTTCAACTTCGACAGCCTCCGGTGCCTCGAGCCTGAGGGCCCAGTAGGAAGGGTCGATGATATGGCATGCCATGTTGCCTACGGATCCGTTGCCGAAGTCTGTCCACAGATGCCAGTTGTGCGGGTGGAGATCGTCGTGGAATTTACGGAAGGGCGCCGGTCCGATCCAGCTTTTCCAATCCATGCCTTCCGGAAGCGGGAGATCCGGTGATACATAGCCGGAGGGAAGACCGTTGCAGCGTGTTGTCCAGCAGTGGACTTCCCGCACCTGGCCGATAGCACCGGCCCAGATGTATTCACAGAGGCGGCGGGCACCCTCGTTTGAGTGCCCATGATTCCCCATCTGCGTAACAACGCCGTATTTTTTTGCGGCGTCCCTGAGCTGACGTGCTTCATGGATTGTGTGAGTCAACGGTTTTTCAACATATACATGAATGCCGCGTTTCATGGCCATGAGAGCTGCAGGTGCGTGATGATGGTTGCATGTGGCGACTATCACTGCATCAATCTCATCACCCATTTGTTCGAACAATGGGTGGTAGTCCGGGAAAGTACGGATCTTACTTACATCCGCTGATGGCGTCACCTCATGGACTCTTGCCAGAGCCGCCTTTATGCGTTTCGGATCGGGATCGGCAACTGCGACAACCTGTTCTTTGCATGATTCCGCCAGAAGTGTTCTGACGCCTCTGTGGCCGCAGCCTATCACTGCGATGCGCAGGGGTTTCTTTCCTGATGCTTTATTCTGTGCATGTGCACCCAGAACCGATATTCCGCCGACACCGGCGGTTACTGTTTTGACAAAGTCACGTCTGTTCATTGTGTCCTCCTGGTTGGTTTTTGAAACGCGATAATTCTTAAATCTCCCAACCTTTTTGGTATGAGGTTTGCAAATAGCGGTTGATTTCGGGCATATTGGTGCAGCGCATTTTGTCGGAATCCCATTCAATCCGCTTGCCCGTACCGGCATAGACTGCGATGTTGCCGAGCAGAACAAGTTCCGTCAGCGGTCCTGCATGATCGAAATTTGAGCTGGCCGGTGTGCCGCCTCGACAGGCCCGGAAGAAATCCTCCTGATGTGTGCCTTTTACTCGCGGCAGGGTTTTGGGTGGTTTCTTGAACGCGCGGTGCGCTGATTCCGGAACCATGCGGAACCCGTCGCCGTGCCGTCCCATGGTGAATACACCTTTGTCGCCGATGAACAGAGAACCCTCGCCGGTGAACTGGCGGTCATACTTCTTCTCCAGTTCAGTACGGATCGGGGGTGCATATGCATGTTGGCGTGCCATACGTCTGTGGCCTCCGCCTCCTACGGTCTCTTTGTTGTATGGTGATCCCGGTTTTATGCCGTCATACCAGTAGAGTTTCATCGGGGGCATATTGCCGCGTGCGGGAAAATCCCAGCGGATGCGGTTGCGTATTGGCCAGCTTTCTTTGGTGCCGCCATATACCTCTTCCAGTTCAACTGCCGAAGGTTTTGCCAGATTCAACGCCCAGTAGGCATGGTTTATGATATGGCAGCCCATGTTGCCCAGTGTGGCGTTGCCGAAATCGCGCCATGCATTCCAGTAGAAGTTAAGCAGACCCTTATGGAAATCGCGATGAGGCGCACCACCGAGCCAAAGATCCCACGCAAGTCCTTCGGGAACAGGTAGGGCGGGAGGTCGCGGAGTGCCGGGGGGGAGTCCGTCAACACGGTCGCTCCAGCAGTGGACTTCGCGAATGTCGCCGATAGCACCTGCATCATAATATTCGCGCAGAAGGCGGGGACCTTCTGTAGATTGTCCCCAGTTGCCCATCTGCGTGACGACACCGTATTTACGTGCTTCTTCCGTGATCATCCGGACTTCCGCGATTGTGTGAGCGAGAGGTTTTTCCAGATAGACATGAATGCGGCGCCGGATAGCCATCAATGCGGGGAGTGCATGCTGATGTATCGGTGTGGCGATGATCACAGCGTCCAGTTCATCACCCATTTCATCAAACATTATGCGATAGTCGGCATATTTGCGTATTTTTGATGTATCGAACCCCGGCACTATTTTTTTGACCCGCGCCATTGCACCGGCGATTCGGCGCTTGTTCGGATCAACGACAGCCACAAGCCGCTCGCCATCGGTTTCCGGCTGGTGCGCATGTTTTCCGTCTGGTGAATTGCTGATCGTCACCTGGCCGAGAATTGCAGGTATATGCGCAAAGGTTCCGTAACCCCCGCAACCGATCAATGCCACACGCAGGGGTTTCGTCACTGTTGATTTCTGTGCGCTTGCACCCATCACCGACATTCCGCCGACACCGGCTGAAACTGTCTTGATGAAATCACGTCTTTTCATTATATACTCCATTTGTTATTAACACTGAGGCACAGAGCCACAGAGATTGTGCTACGCAGTTTTTTATCCGCAGATTTTCAGGATTATCAAGAATAAAAACATTCAAGATTTTCATGTCTTTGCGTTCAATGCGTTTTTAGCAGATATTTATCAGTGTATTAAAAACTCAGCGGTCTCTGCGCTTTTGCAAGGAACCATCAGCGTAGCAAAGACATCCTTTTAATCCTGTAATCCTGTCAAAAAAAGTTACACATCAATCGGCAGTGCGCATGCTTGCAGGAAGGCCTTGTGCACATTATAATCATGCTCGTAGGTGTAGGGATTGGGCATCTCTCCGTTCAGGACAGCGGCGAACTCCTTCCACTGGTCTATGTAGCGATCTTTCAGTGGTGGCTGCTTGATGTTCTGTATGCCTTTTTTGTATCCGTCGCGATCTTCTTCCAATGCCAGCTTAAGAACACCGCCAGACATATTGCCCCTGGCTTCAATCGGTTCTATTATAATACTTCCCTTATCGCCCATTACTTTGATGTGACGTTTTTTAAATCCCTGGGCCTCGGTGATGGATGTCCGTATGGTGGCCAGTCTGTCACCGGGGAATTCGAATACCGCCAGACAGTTGTCCAGCACGCCGTCATCACGGGTCTGCCGGAGATAGGGAGTGACTTTTTCCGGTTCGCCCATAAGAGTTACAACGATATCGATAAGATGACATGCCAGAATGTAGGCGATTCCGCCTTTGTAGCGACTGATAGTGTTGCGGTAACTCTGTCCGTCGTAACGTCCCATGGATGTGTCGAGATCGAAGACCTTGCCGATCAGTCCTTCCCGGACTGCTTTGATGCAGAACTGAACAGCGGGATTGTTCCTGTACATATACCCTACCTGAACGGTGAGATTCTTTGTCTTTGCTTCGTTCAGCAGTTTTCTGAAGGCCAGCAGCGATTCCCCGCACGGCTTATCCAGGTGAATGTGTTTTCCCGCGCGGACGGCACGCAGAGCCGGAGGAATGCAGACGCGTTCCTCGGTCTCAATTGATACAGCCTGCAGTCCGGGAACAGCCAGAAGTTCTTCTTCTGTCATGACTTTCAGCCCTTTGAAAACATCGCTTTTCAGAGCTTTTTCGCGCAATTTCGGGTCATTCTCCACAAAACCGACAACCTCGAACAGATCGGTTAATTTGCGCAAAGTCCCCATCTTATAGGCATGTTGGTTGGCAGTGCCTATCTGTCCGATTCTGATCGGTTTTTTTATGGTGCTGGTTTCGGCGGAAGCGGAGGAAATGCCGGGCAGAGCAGATCCCGCTGCGGCAAGTCCGGATGCTGTGAGAAAGGTGCGTCGTGAAAAAGGCATTTTTTCATTTCTCAGAATATATTCGGCAGGATTTCTGTCAGTTTCCATAAATACTATCCATGATTATACGGTCAGACTGGTTTACAGATCTGCTGTTGATTTTCAATTTCATCAGAGTGCGGATACGGGATCCAGAATGTTACTATTCTAATAATTCTAGCGAAGCTTGCACAGCTTGTCAACTGGACACTTTTTTATATCCCGGACAAACCGGAGTCTGCACAATATTGCGCATTCCCTTTTGCCGTCCGCTGGGGTGCATCTGCGATTATGTTGCGCACAACATAACTGCGAATCGGTGCACGGCGGGGTCACGGACCCTGCCCTACAGAAAAAATGCATTAGAACTGTAGCCGAGGTCCTTGACCTCGGAAGATGTATGATGCAAATTGCCGTAAATTTGACGATTTGCACCAATTCGAAAATGCGCCCCGTCTGCTGACAGTACGGTTTTCAGGCTTGCCGTAATTCATGAAATAGGATATATTGTCAGCGCATTTTCGGGGCAAGGTGATTGTCGCAGTTATGCGGTGAAAATCCTGACCGGCGGTATAGCCCGCGAATGACGGACCCGGTTTGTCCGTCATTGATATGGTGTAATTCCATAGCCGACAGTACAGTCTGGATGATAGGAAGTGCTTAAATGGTTTAATTCTGCTCCGGTATGTTTGCTGAAAACAGTCGGGGCATTTTTTTTTAGAAAGAGATGTATTAAAAATATGCAAAGGGTATTTGATTCGGTTGAAAAGTGTATTGAGGCTTTCAGCCGTGGTGAAATGGTGGTTGTATGTGATGATGAAAACCGTGAAAATGAAGGCGATCTGATAATTGCGGCGGAGAAAATCACTCCTGAAGCGATTAACTTCATGGTGACCAGGGGGCGCGGTCTGGTTTGTGTTCCTATGAAGGCTGAACGTCTGAAAAAGCTCGGTATAGAACGGGCTCCGAGCCGGAACCGGGGCGACAGGTTTGACACAGCTTTTACTTATTCGGTTGATGCGTCATCAGGTATTACAACTGGAATCAGTGCAGCTGACCGTGCCCGTACAGTCCGGGTTCTTGTTGATGAAAAATATACGGCCGAAGAATTGGTCAGCCCCGGTCACGTTTTTCCGCTGGAAGCCAGGGAAGGCGGTGTGCTTGTAAGAGCCGGTCATACAGAAGCGGCTGTGGATCTTGCCACGCTGGCTGGTTTGAAACCGGCCGGTGTGATTTGCGAGATAATGCTGGAGGACGGTTCAATGGCGCGTCTTCCTGATCTGCAGAAATTTGCTGAAGAACATAAGCTGCATATGCTTTCCATAGCCGACCTTATTCAGTATCGCCGGCGATTTGACAAGCTGATTGAATTTGTCCAGGAGGTCGGTTTACCGACGGCGTTCGGCGATTTCCGTCTTCGTTTATATAAATCAATTCCTGATGGTCTTGAACATCTGGCTCTTGTCAAGGGAGATCCCGCAAAAGAAAAGGCGCCACTGGTCAGGGTTCACAGCGAGTGCCTGACCGGTGATGTTTTCGCTTCAGATCGTTGTGATTGCGGTAATCAGCTTCATGCGGCTATGTGCATGGTTGAAAAGGAAGGCTGCGGTGTTGTTCTTTACATGCGCCAGGAGGGGCGAGGGATCGGACTGGCAAATAAAATACACGCCTATAAACTGCAGGAGGAAGGACTTGATACAGTTGAGGCCAATATCGAACTTGGTTTTCCTGCAGATCTGCGTGATTACGGCGTCGGAGCCCAGATTCTTGCTGATATCGGTCTGACGCATCTCCGGCTGCTGACAAACAACCCCAAAAAACTGGTTGGATTGCAGGGGTACGGGCTTGATATTGTCGAACGCGTTCCTATTATTTTCGAGCCCGGTGAGCATAACCGCCGCTACCTTGAAACCAAGAAGGCCAAAATGGGGCACATGTTTTAAACAGATTGAAACCGTTCTGCTGCGGTGGAATTATTCCCGCCAGGGAACAGGAGGAGAAAAGAATGAAAGAGATTACCGGAAAAATTAATGCCGAAGGAATGAAATTCGCCATTGTAGTGAGTCGCTTCAACAGCTTTTTTACAGAGCAGTTGCTCAAGGGGGCGACAGATTGTTTTCTGCGCCATGAAGGTGCTGATCAAAATCTGACGACAGTTCGCATTCCCGGAGCAAACGAGGCGCCGGTTGTTGTCAGTAAACTGACCGCTTCCGGCAGCTACGATGCCGTGATTGTTTTAGGTGCCGTTATACAGGGTGCCACACCGCATGCGGATCTGATCAACGGAACCGTTGCCAGGGCGGTTTCAAATATAGCGTTGAAAAGCGGGATCCCGGTTATTAACGGCATTGTATGTGCCCAGAATCTGGAACAGGCCATTGAACGCTCAGGCACTAAACAGGGTAACAAGGGCTGGGATGCGGTTATGACCGCTATAGAAACAGTTGCGGTTATGAAAAACCTGTGAAAAGCACAGAGCACAGAAAAGATCGCCCGCTATCAAATGCGGAGCGTTTTTTTCTGAAGCGGTGTATCGCGACTCTCAAATCCTGAATCGGAAGGACGAAAAACTTATGGCTACTCGCAGACACGGGCGTGAATGGGCGTTGCAGATGCTTGTCCAGGCCGACTTGAATCCCGGCATGAATCTTGATAACACCATCCCCCGGTTCTGGCAGCAGCAGTGGACCTGCCGCATGGAGGAAAAGCGCGACCGGGGTGAGAAAACACCTGAAAATTCCGCCTCGCCAGCTGACCAGGTGGCGCCGCGTAAGATACGCATGTTTGCTGAAACACTTGTTCGCGGAGTCATTGCTAGGCAGGATGAACTGGATGCCAAGATTGAATCTTATGCCCGGAACTGGGCTGTTTACCGTATCGGTTCGGTGGAGCGAAATGTTCTGCGTCTTGCTTTTTATGAACTGCTTTTCTGTCCGGATGTTCCTGCTCCCGTCGTTCTTAACGAGGCAATTGATCTCGCAAAGTATTTCAGCAATGCAGAGGCCGGACGTTTTGTCAACGGCATTATCGATCGCCTGAACAAGGATCTTCACGGCAGCAGGAAGTAATTGCGGGGCTTGTGCCCCGTATCCTGGCTTAGCCGGTCTGAGCGTCGAAGAATGGTGAGTATCATATTCAGTATCAGTATGGAGACACCGGGAGAAAGATTGCGGGATCCGGAGCCGGTAAAGTTGAAGTAATATGGATCTGTGAATATCGGTTGCATAAGGTCCGTAAGGTTTATTGATTATGCAGAAATATTCTCCAGAGGATATCAGATGGATGCGGCGGGCTGTTGAGCTTGCCCGCTTGAGCGAAGGTTATACACGTCCTAATCCGCCTGTCGGAGCTGTTGTGGTTAAAGACGGACGTCTGATCGGAGAAGGACGCCACAAGTATGCCGGAGGTGATCATGCGGAAGTTGCTGCCCTTGACTCCTGTACTGAATCGCCTGAAGGGGCCGTGATGTATGTGACCCTTGAACCCTGCAGTACATATGGCCGTACCCCTCCGTGTACCGAGCGTATAATCAGAGATAAGCTCAGGCGTGTTGTGATTGCCTGTGAGGATTGTTATGAGCATCACTGCGGTGAAGGCCATAGGATTTTAAAGCAGGCGGGGCTGGATGTGACCAGCGGTGTCTGTGCTGAGGATGCCTGCGAGATAGCAGCTCCCTTTTTTAAGCATGTCGATACCGGTATGCCTTTTGTTACTCTGAAACTCGCTATGACGCTTGACGGCTGCATTGCGGATTATACAGGAAGTTCACAGTGGATAACCGGCGGAGATTCCCGTTCGGAGGTTCAGCGTTTGCGCAGGCGTGCGGATGCGGTTATGGTCGGAGCGCGTACTGTGATTGCTGACGACCCTTCTCTTTTATGTCGTTCTGGCGGCGGTGAAAATATCATGCGCGTAATTCTGGATTCTGACGGGGTTGTACCGCTTTCATCAAAAGTATTGAATGACGCAGCGGTTGAGCGTACAATCATTTTCACATCCGTGGGAACTCCGGTCCCGGTGATAGAGGACTGGAGAAAAAAAGGCTGTTCGGTTGAACTCATGCAGCCTGATGTCGATGGTTTTCCTGCGATAAAAGATGTCTTTGAAAAACTTGGTACTATGGATATGCTGCATATTCTTTGCGAAGGAGGCGGGGGGGTTGCCGCGGCTTTGCATACAGCGGGGCTTATTGATGAGTATGTTCTTTTTTATGCTCCGGCTCTTATGAATGACCTGTCAGCGGTACGCGGTTTTGCGGGGCGGACAGGATGCACGTTGCAGAATATGGACAGATTGACAGTAAGAGACGTGCGCAGATTCGGTGATGATATCTGTGTGCGGCTGTGTTGAGAGATCGTGCGGATTTTTTTGTGAGTGATATTCAGAGATATAAAGCTAAAGCTGCCGGAAAACCTCTTCAGTTCTGGATGCAGCCTTTTTTGCTGCTTCTGTTGATAGGGCTGCTCTGGCGAATGCTGCCTGTGCCAGCTCTTCTTTTTGATTCAAGGGTTGTACGCCCGCTGCCGTTTTCGCATGTTTCGTATGTCAGACTCGAACCCGCTTTTGCGTCTGAAGTCATGCGAATGTCCATGCAGAGTCTACGCCGTACGGAGTCCTATGGCGGAAATGTCATCAGTTTTGAAGCGGTTGAGCCATATGAAGCTCCGGGACCTCCGGAGTTTATGGAAGAAGGATCGTTCTACCCCGGAAAATGGAGTCCCGACGATGTTACTCCTCTGGCTCAGGGCCTTCCTGATCTTCTCTGTGTTTCACCGCCGCCGAGTCTTTACCGGGAAAGCAGTCCGCTGGCAGAAGGTTTCCGTATGAGGATTGCCCCGACTCTCAGGAAAGCCGGTTTTGCCATGCCTGATATAAATACTGAACAGCTTCCCGGAACGGGGACGGTCCGTTTTTTTGTCGAGACCGATGAGAAAGGCTCTGTCGTTCATGTGATTTTACTGGATCCAAATGTCGAAGGGGCTTATTTTCTGGAGAGAATGCTCTATCAGGGGACCTCCCTGAAACCAGCTTCCGGTGAAATCACGTTTATGTGGAGAAATCCATGAACAAGTTTTTCGATTGCTGTGTTGAGAATAAGCCTTTGTTTACTCTGTTCGCTCGTTGTGCTACGGGGAAACAGTCGCTGATTCCGGAACCACCCATCCTCTGCCGTGTGTGACAAATGAAAGGAAAACAATAAATGACAGAACAGGAGATTCTTCAGAATCTGAAAGAAACCGAAGCTTTACTGAGCGGGCATTTCGAACTGCGATCAGGTCTTCACAGTAATCGCTTTTTCCAGTGTGCGAACCTGCTCAGGTTTCCGCGTATTGCCGGAAAAATGTGTGCAGCTCTCGTTGAAAAAGTTAAAGCATCACAGGATGTCGATGATGTGGATGAGGTCATATCACCGGCGCTCGGCGGCATTATTGTCGGCCATGAGGTAGCCCGTGCAATGGATAAAACCTGCATATTCGCCGAAAAAGAGGACGGTAACCTGGTGATGCGGCGTTTCAGAATAAAACCCGGAAAACGTTATATCATCGCCGAGGATGTGATTACTCGCGGCGGTCGGGTTCAGGAAACCGTTCGCCTGGTTGAACAAGCTGGCGGGGAAGTAGCGGCTGTTCTGGTGCTTGTCGATCGCAGCGCCGGAAAGGCGGATTTCGACTATCCGCTTTATTCTCTGTTGCAGATGGCACCTGAGGTCTGGGAGCCGGAGAATTGTCCCATGTGTGCAGCTGACGAACCGTTTGTGCATCCGGGATCATAAGTGTGAACAGGCTGCAGTTTTTCTGTTGAGATAATTTTGCTGCCTGTTATTCTCCGCTGACTTCGAGGCGGGTACCGTCCAGCATGATACGGTTTATAAGATTTCCGTCGCTCAGGCGCAGAAAAACGGCTGAAGCATCGTTTTCAATTTTTTCCCCGCAGATATTTTTGTCTGTTGTGAAGGGCACACATTTTCAGGTCTTTTTGTCCGGGGAAAAAAGAATCGCCGCCTTGAGTGAAAGGACGGCGAACAGAACAAGCGTGATTGTTGTGTACTTTATCTGATACTGAAGGTCTTTTTTGAATATGCGATATTATCGCGGACATCTTTGAAAAAGCGGTTTTTCCTGCCGCCGTTCTCCAGACACATCCACTTTCTGTATCTGATGTCCTTAAGGGCTTTTGCAACTGCCAGCATATCAACCTGACCTTTTCCCGTGCTGAACACTGTGCAGCCTTTGTCTTTTATGTGCATTTCGCAGATGCGTTCTTTGCCAAGCATCCTGATCTCTGTGGGAACATCATAGCCGAAATAGGTGGAATTACCCATGTCATAATATACCTGTACCATGGGGGATCCGACACGCTCTATAATTTCAACATTCTGTTTGGCGGATAAGGTGTTTTCCAGACCGAGAATGATTCCGGCATCTTCGGCTCGCGGCACGATTTGCCGCAACACCTCGACTACGCGTGTGACACCCTGTTCATCCAGCTCATAGGAGGAGAACTCACCTTCTTTCAGATCATTGAAAGGTTTCCCGTCTTCTCCTTTTCTGCGCAGATCGCCTTTGCCGAAAAAGGCCATTAAAATGTTATTTGCGCCAAGCGCCCGGGCTGCTTCAATTGCATCAAGCACGTAAATCGCTGACTGAGGTTCTGACTTCAGAGGTATTTTGTTCAGAATACCGCCTGCAGCCACCGAATGGATTGTGATGTTGTGTTTTTTGCTCAGTTCCAGATACTGTTTGCATACATCCGCATTGCGCAGGGGAATCGAGTTCGGAGATCCGCCAACGCTTACCTGCACCCCGCTTAAACCTGCCTTTTCGGCCTTTGCAAAACATTCCGGTTTGGCCATACAGCCCATAGTCCAGTCGCACATGCCGACACCCTTGGGATGTATTTCTGATGCGGCGAATGCCCCGGCTGCGGAAAATCCCGCAGTTGCGAATGTTGCAGTTTTCAGGAATGTTCTGCGGTTCATTGTGTTTCTCCTGCTTGAATTCCGTGCCCTCACGTGTTGTAGACAGAGCGCATTTTTTCCGGGTATCTGCAAGCAGATGCCCGGAAGTCCGACAGTTTGTCAGCCGTTGCGCTTTTCGAAATCTTTCATGAATTCCGCAAGGCATTTAACACCTTCAACAGGGAATGCATTGTAAATTGATGCACGGATTCCGCCGACAGAACGATGACCTTTTAGCTGTTTCATTCCGGCTTCCGTCGCCTGAGCAATAAACAGTTCTTCAAGTTCGGTTGAGGGGAGGCGGAATGTGACGTTCATAACAGAACGGTTTTCTTTTCTGGCTGTGCCGCGGTAAAACTCGGAGTTGTCCAGAATATCGTAGAGCATCGCGGCTTTTTCATTGTTTTCGGCAAAAACCTTTTCCATGCCCTTCTCCTTGAGTATCCGTGTTGTAAGACAGAGCATGTAAATGCCGAAACAGGGGGGGGTGTTGAAAAGCGAGTTTTTCTCTATATGAGTCTGATAGTTCAGCATTGAGGGCAGCCCCACATTGCCAGTTGCGGCAAAATCTTTCCGGATAGCAACCATTGCCAGACCTGATGGTCCCAGGTTTTTCTGCGCCCCTGCGTAGAACAGAGCGAATTTGTTGTAGTCACGCGGACATGAAAGAATATCAGAGGACATATCCGCAATCAAAGGAGCTTCAACATCAGGTATGTCTTTCATCTGAGCACCTGAAATCGTTTCGTTGGTTGTGATATGCGCGTAGGCAGCGCCCTCTGTCCAGTTGTACTCGCTGAGGTCAGGCATGCGTGTAGGGATGTCTTTCTGGCAGTCGGCGGTAATATTGACATTGCCGATCAGCCGGGCCTCCTTGATGGCTTTGGCGCTCCATGTGCCGGAATTGATATAGTCAGCTGTCTTGTCCTCTCCCAGAAAATTCATAGCTATCATTGCAAATTGAAGACTGGCGCCGCCCTGCAGGAAAAGTAGAGCATAGTCATCGCCTATACCGAGAAGTTCCTTTGAGTTGGCAATTGCTTCGTTGTGTATGGCATCATACTCTTTGCCGCGGTGCGACATCTCCATAATGGACATGCCTGATCCCTTGTAATCGACAAGGTCAGCCTGTGCTTCCTGTAAAGCATCCAGAAAAAGTGCTGCCGGACCGGCGCTGAAATTGTAAATGCGTGCCATAATAATTTCCTCCTGTTTGATACGGATGAACACAAATTGAAAAAGGGGCCTTTTCCATGAAGGACCAGACTAAAGCCTTTTTTACAAACGGGTCCTATTTTGCCTTTATAAGCGGCTGATGTCAATCCATGAAAATTTTTGACGGACTGGACAAATCTAGCGCTAGTTTCCGCTTTCATCATCAGTATTACAATGTGCAAAGTTGTTTTGCGGGTACGAATCTGCTAAAATCAGGCCGTTATTATGAGACCTGAAAGAGAAACTTTTCCTATAAACGCAATGATAGAGGGCCGCAGAGTTCTGGTGGTTGGTGGCGGACGTGTCGGCCAGCGCAAGGTGGAACTTCTTCTGGATGCCGGAGCCAGAGTTGTTCTGGTATGTCCGGAGTGTGTTTCCGAACTTGCTCATCTGGCGGATGCGCTTAAGATATCATGGCGCCAGAAGTTCTTCAAAGATGATGATGTCAGCGGATACTCTCTGGTTTTCGCCTGTACCGATAACAAACATGTGAACAGAGACATACTGGAAGCTGCCAGAGCTAAAAAGGTGCCTTGCTGTTGCGCAGATGGCAACTGGTCGGATGGTGATTTTGTAACGCCTGCCATTTTACGCTCAGGCAATGTTCTTATATCGGTTTCCACAAGCGGCAGATCCTGCCGCCAGTCACGTCTTATACGCGATAATCTGAGAAAACATCTTGATTCCATCGCCAGTTCCGATCTTTTTGTGCTGGGAACCAGTCATGAGCTGGCGGGAATACAGGAACGCGCTCCCTGTCATCTTCTTTTGCCCGCGCGGGAAAACATGGGGGCTATGATCAGTCAGGTCTGGGGAGTGCATGAGTTTTTTATATTAAACACCTGCAACAGGATAGAAGTTGTCGCCGCCATTGCCAAAGAGGCCACAACAAGCGGAATTCTACGCCGCCTGATGAAATTCGACAATATGAGTCCGGAACTTTTCTACATGAAGTTCGGTTATGAGGCATTCGAACATGTCTGTACTGTGACAGCGGGAGTACGTTCACAGACACCCGGTGAGTTCCATGTGGTTTCCCAGATGAAGGAAGCTGTGGAAGAATCAGCCATCCGGGGCTGGTCCGGGTCTATCATCCGTGAATTCTGTGATACAGCACTGAAGGTTTCACGTCAGATACGCCGTAAAGCGGGCCCCCTTCTGGATATTGCCGAGATAGAAGAGGTCTGTATCAGATATATGGATGAGCACCTGCAAAACCTTGAGAGTAAGCATGTGCTCGTACTAGGAACAGGTATGGTGGGAAGAGGTCTGGTTGATTCGCTGACCAGACGAGGTATCAGCTGCATCTGGGGCTGGCATAGAAACAGACCTTCGGACTACGACCGCGAATTGGTTGAGCTTGTTCAGTTTGAATTCATTCATGCCGTGTTACCTTCAGTTGAGGTTGTTGTCAGCGCTGTTGATGTGCAGCAACCTCTTCTTAGACTGCCTGAATACAGGCAATCTTTAGAAGGGGGATCCCGGGTGACCATGATAGACCTGGGTATGCCACGGAATATCGATCCTGAATTAGGCAGCATGCTCCGTAATGTTGAAGTGATCGATCTGGATATTCTCAAAGGCTGGTACAGGAATGTCACCGGCACACTTGATCAGGTTACGCAGATTGCGTCTGATGTTGTTGCCGGTAACAGAGCGTGTTACGAACGTATCCGCAACAGCATGCAGGGACAGCTGTAGTAAAAGGATGAAGGCTGAAATATGAACCTTAAAGTTGGAACGCGCGGCAGCAGACTGGCTGCCTTGCAGACACAGGGTGCTTTGGACAGGATTCATGCGCTGTTTCCTGATTTTACCTTTGAAACAGTTAAGGTTGAAACCCCCGGGGACCGTGATCTGAAAAGCGACCTCAAAGAGTCTCCGCCCGATTTTTTCACCCGTGATCTTGATAATGCCGTGCGCCGTGAGGATGTCGATTTTGCGATACACAGTGCCAAGGATCTCCCTGATCCTGTACCGGAGGATCTGGAATGGTTCTGGCTTCCGTGGCGTGAGGATCCCCGGGATGCCTGGGTGCTTGCAGAGAACCGTTCAATGTCTGATCTGTCAGAATCTCCTGTTATTGGGGTTAGCAGTAAACGACGTGATATGTGTGCGCTCCGCCGTTTTCATGACGCTGTTCTGAAACCTGTTCGCGGGTCTGTTATGCGTAGGCTGGAGCAGCTGGATAACGGAGATTACGATGCGCTGCTGATGGCCGGAGCGGCGCTCATAAGACTAGGGTTGCATCATCGTGTAACCGAGTGGATAGAGCTTGATGAACTTTGTGTTCCCCCTGGACAGGGATATCTGGCTGTGACTTTCCGCTGCGGAGATGAGCGTCTGTTGGCTTTACGCCAGGCTTTTGTCAGTGCTGTCCGCTTTGTGGGTGCAGGTGCAGGTTCCGGGGATTACTGTACCTGCGGAGGATTAAAGGATATCCGGAGTGCTGATGTATGCCTTTATGATGTTTTGATGGATGAAGCCTTGCTGAAACACCTTCCTGAACATGCCGAGCGGATTTTTGTCGGTAAACGGTGCGGGGAGCATAGTCTTAAACAGAATGAAATATCCCGCCTGATTTCAGTTTATGCGCGTCAAGGACGGCGAGTTGTCCGCCTGAAAGGGGGCGATCCCGGCCTTTTCGGAAGGCTTGCGGAGGAAACAGCTGAGCTGGACAGACTGGATATACCCTATAATATACGTGCCGGAGTCAGCGCGCTGACTGCTGCAACCAGCCCGACAGGTCTGTTGCTGACGCGTCGCGGAGAGTCGCGCGGCTTCTGTGTTATGACTCCCCGGGCTGCGGGGGGTGAGCTGCCGGGTGTTGCCGGAACAACACGTCTTAAACTGCCCCTTGTTCTTTTTATGTCCGTCAGGGTGGCGCCTGATATGGCCCGCACACTTCTTTCCGAAGGCTGGGAACCCTCAACTCCGGCGGCTGTTGTGTTTAATGCGGGTGCTGACGATCAGCGTGTAGTAAGTTTTACATTGGCCTCGCTGCATGGCAATCCGCCGGAGCTGCACAGTTCCGCTCCCGGGCTACTGCTTATCGGGGCGGCGGCAGAGAGCCTTTTCAAAAAAAGACGGGGTGCTTTGAAGGGGCGCCGTATTCTTCTTACCTGCAGCGAGTCTATCATGGAAAAGGCTGTAAGACGCGTGGTTGATTACGGAGGTGTTCCGCTTGTCCGTCCGATGATACGCCTTGAACCCTGCGACAGGGCAAGGTCGGAACTGCGTAATGTGGAAAGTTATGACTGGGTGGTACTGACATCTCCTGCTGCTGTGAAAATTTTTATGAAGATGCTGCTGCAGTCCGGTATTGATCTGCGTTCACTTCCCCGCATTATGACTTGCGGCCCCGGCAGCGCCGGCGCATTTAAACTTTACGGCATAACTCCTGATCTTTCCCCACTCATGATTTACAGTGCAAAGGGGCTGGCAGATATTCTGAAAGAAGTGGATTTCAAGGGAAGCCGTGTATTGCGTCTGCGTTCTGAAAGGGCCGGTCCTCTTCTCGCCGATGTGCTTAAAGATAAAGGGGCGAGGGTATATGATGAAATTCTTTACCGTAACGAATTTATCCGGTATCCGCGGATTCCTGATTTTGATATTGTATTTTTTGCAAGCGCTTCAGCTGTGCAGTCCTTTGTGTCACAGGCTGGTACTGAGATCCTGAAAGGGAAATATGTGCTGGCAATCGGCAAGCCGACAGCGGACGAACTTGACGACAGCGGCATCAGATGCGACTGTATCCCCGCCAGGGCGACAGTCAGGGGGGCAGTTGATGCCCTGGCCTGCAACTGCATAAGTGCGGAAATGTGATTTGATTGATGGTGTAATTCACACCGTATCAGAAAGAGTTTTTCGTTGGAAGCGGTACAAAACAGTAAACAGCGCATATTTGCCGGGCATACAGCTCCTTTCATAATCTGGGTGGGAGTCATTTTTCTGCTGCAGGGATTTGAAAAAACCGGCTTTCTGCCCCGGTGTTTCTATCCGTGGGCATACGCGTTTAAAACCATTGTGTGTGCCTCTGTTTTTATCTGGCTGAAACCCTGGCGCGTCTATACACCGCTCCGGGCCCGCAATGTTATACCGGCACTGCTGACAGGAATTTTTGTCGCTTGCTTTTGGATTTTTCCTGAATTGCCGGCTTTGGCTGAGTCTGCTCCGGGCTTCCGTCAGTTCTATCATCGCTGGCTGATTATGATGCCGGGCGGTTTTCCTGCGTATTACCCCGAACTTCCGCCCGGCAATATCGCCTGGAGTTATTCGCCCCGCGAAGCTGGCTGGTTCCTGACAATCATGAAACTGATTGGTTCCTCCTGCGTTATCGCTGTGATAGAGGAGTTCTTTTTCAGGGGCTTTTTTTATCGTTGGCAGATCAGGAGTCAGTTCTGGAAATCTCCTCTGACAGATTTTGATTTACAGCCTTTTCTTATTACAATGGCGGTTTTCGGACTTGAACATGACCGCTGGTTTATGGGAATGTGCGCCGGTGCGGTTTACGGTATATTTATAATTCTACGGGGAGATATATGGGCGGCTGCACTGGCACATGGCGTCACGAATTTTGTTTTAGGTCTTTACGTAATAATTGCGGGTCAATACGCGTTCTGGTAATGATGCGGCTCTGCCGCATTACAGAAAAACATTTTGTTTATTTAACGAGAGATTATATTTTTATTGAATAGAGGACAGTGAACAGAGGACAGTGAACAGAGAACACTGATAGAGTTATGGCGAAAGCAAAAATTAACAGAGAGTATCTTTTGAGAATGTGCGGAGTAGCTGCATTTATGCTGGCTATCTGTGTATGGTCGTTGTACGATGGTTTTGTAGCCTGGCCCGAGAGAAATGAGGAATTTGAAAGGGTGCGTTCCGTCCTGCAGGCGACAAATCTGACAGCACGGGCCTGGCTGGCAAAAACCGGTGAAAACGGCATGACACCCCTGGATGAAATTTTTGCAGCCGAAGGGCTTGAAACTCCGTCTAAACTGGTCAGAATGATTGACGAGTATAAAATGGCGGATAATCTTCCTCCGGATATGGCAGACAGTGAACGCGCACGAGAACGGAAGGCTCTGGCACAGATTTTCGCACATCCGCTTTACTCTGAAGAAGATCTGACAGAGCAGGTTGTAATGGCGTTTATAACGGTGTCAGTTGCGGGGTGGATTCTGTTGCTGGTTTTGATACGCCTAAGAAAAGTGTATATAGCTGATGAAAATGCACTTTACGGCAGCGGATTCGGCGGGGTACATATCGAATATGATGATATAGACAGTATAGATTGGAAATTATGGGACAAAAAGGGTATAGTTAAACTGAAATTTAAAAACGGAAAGTCATGTACGCTGGATGCCTGGCACTACAATGGTATCAAAGATGTTGTCGATGCAGTTATTGTGCAGCGTCCGGATTTAAAACGACCGTAGGAACAACATTCTCTGTCGCTTAGTTTACAGAAGAAGGATTTTATGAAAATAATCGGCGTAATACCTTCCCGCTGGGGTTCAACCCGGTTTCCGGGTAAAAGTCTGCATCCTGTTCTGGGCAAACCTTTGGTGGAGCATGTTGTGTGTGCGGTGAAAGGCGCAAAGGAACTGGATGAGATCAAGGTGGCAACAGATGACAGGCGCATAGCCGATGCTCTTGCGGGCAAGGTTGACGTAGTAATGACCCGTGAGGACCATCCGTCCGGAACTGACCGTGTGGCTGAGGCTGCCGATGCTGCCGATGATGATATTGTGATCAATATTCAGGGGGATGAACCTCTGATCAGACCGGATCTTATTGACAGCCTGGCCCTGCGTATGAGGCAGGATGAGGGATGGGCTATGGCCACTGCCGCCACTCCGATTAAATCAATGGAGGATCTCCTGGCTCCGACTGTGGTCAAAGTAGTGCTGTCAAGAGATGGCGGAGCCTTATATTTTTCACGGCTGCCGGTGCCCTGCCGGCGTGACGGTGAGCCTGACCTTGCATCGGGTCTTTATTTTCGTCACCTTGGAATATATGCCTATCGCGGAGCTTTTCTCAACCGGCTTGTGAAGGAACCTCCCTGTATGCTGGAGCGTGCCGAGTGTCTGGAGCAGCTGCGTGCCCTCTATATAGGTGGACGCATTGCTGTGATACCCACAGAGGATGAAGGCATAGGCGTGGACTGCCCGGAGGATGTTGTGCGAGTTGAAGAGATTTTAAAACGGATGAATGAGCAGGATGCGTGATGCGGCATGCGGGAGGGGAGTCGGTTTCGATGCCCCTGCCAGCAGTACATTATTTGTAACAGAAATGATTTCTACAAGGAGGACTGACAGTGTCAAAATCAAAGGTTAAGCGGGTAAAAACGGGAAATGTGGTTTTCGGCGGAAAGAAATTGGCATTTATTGCGGGGCCCTGCGTTATTGAATCTGTTGACGGCGTGATGACTCTCGCCTCCAGATTAGTCAGACTTGCAGGAAAAATGAATGTCCCGCTGGTTTTTAAAGCATCCTTCGATAAAGCCAACCGCACATCGCTTGATTCCTACCGGGGGCCCGGGCTGGAAGAGGGGTGCGCGATTCTTAGGGAGGTGCGCGAACGGTTTAATGTTCCTGTTCTTACCGATATCCATGAGCCTGCTCAGGCTGAAAAGGTTGCCGATGCAGTGGATATACTGCAGATACCGGCTTTTCTCTGCCGGCAGACTGATCTTGTTGTGGCTGCGGCAGAGACCGGTCGGACTGTCAATATCAAAAAAGGACAGTTCATGGCGCCTGAAGATATTTTTAATGTGGTGGAAAAAGTCCGGCGCTGCGGTAACGAAAAGATTCTTCTCACTGAACGCGGAGCCAGTTTCGGTTATCGCAATCTGGTGGCGGATATGCGCAGCCTGCTGATTATGCGTGAGCTGGGATATCCCGTTATTTTTGATGCCACCCACAGTGTGCAGCGTCCCGGGGGTGCAGGAACTGAAAGCGGTGGTGACGGCAAATGGGCACCCGCCCTGGCCAGGGCCGCGGTTGCCACCGGTGTGGACGGTGTTTTTATGGAAACACATCTTAATCCGGCCGAAGCGCTGTCGGACAAAGCGAATGCCCTCGATTTTAAAAAAGTCGAAGCTCTATGGACAAAACTCGGGATGATTAACGATATTGTCTGACTGCCCCGGTCCCGGGGATAGGTCTTACTCTACTGAATGTTGTAAATCGAGAATTTTATTCTATGAGATTGATGTTCGCCAGATTGAAAAAATTAACGGCTTTATGCTTTTTTCTGCTGTCTGCTCTGCTGCATACAGAATGCAATGCCGCTGAAATCAGTGATGCGGAGTTGGATGCGCTTTTTAATCGGCATTCAGACAGCGGCTGGTCGGAACTGGCGGAACGCTGGGATGAAGTGAAAGCTGAAATGACATCTCCGGTCGAAAATCTTTCGCTTCCTGTTGACTATCATGCCAACGGCCGTATGCGGGCCAAGCTTTTTGCCGCCCGTTCGCAGATCTTTGAAGACGGAACGATTTTCGCATCAGGAGTGAGGGTGAATCTTTTTGACGATAAGGGAAATCCCGCAGGTTATCTTAAAATGGCTGACTGCATTTTTGAAAGAGAATCTTCTCACGGCTACTGCAAAGGAGAAGTGAACGTGAAATATGGGGCCGATATACTCAGCGGGGAAGGTATGTACTTTTCAATTTCAGGTGAATACATTAGAATATTGTCACACTGCAAAGTTAGGACGAAACGTTTTCAAGGGAACTTAGGGAGACTGCTGTGATAAAGAGACTGTCAATTGCTGCAATGTTGTGTTCAATGCTGTCAGTACGCATGGATGCAGACACGGAAAAAGGTGAAAACAACGGTGCTCACAAAGGGGTGCAGACCAGTGAATCCTGCATTACTGCGGATAAGATTGAATTTGATAACAAAGAGGGGGTCATCCTCTTTGATAAAAACGTATTTGTTAACGATCCCCAGTTTGTGATGCGTTCAGACAGACTGATCGTCTTTATGGAGGGAACCAACGATGTTGACCAGATAATGGCTCTGGGAACGGTTTCCCTCACCAATGAAAACCGGAGTGCAGAATGTGATAAAGCGGTTTACACACGAAGTAATGGACAGATTGTCATGACCGGCAATGTTGTTCTTTCACAGGCAGGCGATAAGGCCGGGACGGTATCAGGTGAAAAAATGGCTATCTGGCTCAATGAGGAGCGTATGGAAATTCTGGAAGGCGGCCGTGTGATTCTTCCCCCGGATACATTTAAAAAAGTGGACAAAAAACTGATTCCATGATTTAATGAAACATATCATCGGGATACGAATATGGATAATATGGATTTTACGGAAGATATTTCAGTCAGCGGACAGCATGATATTGTTGCTTTGAATTTGGTTAAGCGCTATCATCAGCGTACAGTTGTGGACGGTATATCGCTTTATGCTGACTGTGGTGAAATTGTAGGGCTACTGGGACCCAACGGCGCAGGAAAAACAACAACCTTCTATATGGTTGTGGGACTGGTGCGTCCCAATGAGGGTGTTGTAAGGTTCAAGAATCAGGTGGTTACCCGCATGCCCGTGTACAAACGGGCCAGAATGGGTCTGGGATATCTGGCCCAGGAACCTTCGGTGTTCCGGAAACTGACGGTAGAAGAGAATATACTGGCCATCCTTGAGACATTAAAGATAAGTGCACCGGAAAGGCGTGAGCGGCTGGATGAGCTTCTGGAAGGCCTGAGCCTGACCAAAGTTGCACGGCAGCGCGCCTACACTCTGAGCGGAGGAGAACGCCGCAAACTGGAGATTGCCCGTGCTCTGGTCCGCAGACCCTCAATTCTTATGCTTGATGAACCTTTCAGCGGTGTTGATCCTCTTGCCGTAAACGATATTCAGGAGATTGTCAGGGGCCTGCGTGACAGGGGCCTGGGGATTATTATCACCGATCACAATGTGAGAGAGACTCTCTCAGTTGTTGATCGTGCCTATCTGGTTTACGAAGGAAGTATTCTGCTCGAGGGATCAAGTGATGAACTCGTGGAAAATGAGACGGCACGCCGTTTTTATCTGGGAAACAATTTCAGAATGTAAATATTCACAGTCGCAGATGCGACAGAAAAAAGAAAGGAATCACAACATGTCAATAGAAGTAACATTAAGACATACGTCCGATAATGAAGGAATAAAGAAATACGCCTGGTCCCGTGCGGAGAAAATCCTTTCTCAGTTTCCTAAAGTTGACAGTATTCACGTTGTTCTGGACGAACAGCGCCATCTGCATGAAGCGGAATTCATCGTTCACCAGAAAGGGCTGACTGCTATCGGTGCCAAGGAACGTGCCGACAGCTTTGCCACCGTGATAGATTCGGCTGCTGCAAGTGCCGAAAAACAGTTGAAAAAACAGCATGATAAAAAAATAGATGCCCACCACGGAGCAGGAGCGAAAGTCTGAGATAACTTTTTGTTTCTGATTAAGTTTTGTTTTTATGAAAACATTGCCGCAAAGCAGGGAAGTCTTTCCTACAATTACCGTTAAGCAGTTCATGGAACACGCCTGTGGCAGGTTCGACCTTGAATTTGTCGGGGGAAAAGCCGGTCTCGAAAATGTAATTGACGAACCGGTGGTGCATCGTCCCGGACTTGCTCTCTCCGGTTTTTACGGACATTTTGCCGCCCGGAGAATTCAACTCATAGGAATGGCGGAATATACCTACCTTCAATCTCTCGACAGCGTAAAAAGAGCCCGCTGCTTTGAGGATTTCCTGAGTAGAAATGTTCCCTGTGTTGTCTTTGCCTGTGGCAATGATCCTTTTCCGTCACTTCTGGCTATGGCTGAACGCCGGAAAACAGCGGTGCTCAAGGCTGGTGATCTGACCCGTCACTTTATGATGTCGGCTATGATTCTACTTGAGGAATTGACATCGCCCAGATGCAGGGTTCATGCTACTATGGTGGATGTTTCGGGAATGGGAGTTCTGATTGAGGCTAAACCGGGTCTGGGTAAAAGCGAGACGGCGCTGGGGCTGATCAAGCGCGGTCATGCTCTGGTTGCCGATGACCTGACCTGTCTAAGAAGACAGGGTATTGATCATCTGCTGGCATGTGCCACTGAAACATCCCGCGATTTCATGGAGATCAGAGGCATTGGTATGCTGAATGTGCGCCAGGTCTTCGGTGTAGGATCAGTACGCCGGGATAAGCAGGTTGATCTTGTTCTTACCCTTATGTGGCAGGAAGAAATCGAGGGCACTTTGGATCGCAGCGGTATTGAGGTGTTGACCCGCGAATTTTTAGGGGTCAGAATTCCTCAGCGTATTATACCGGTTGCTCCGGGACGAAGCCTGGTCAATATGGCGGAAACTGCCGCGCAGGAGCAGAAATTGAGGCTTTCAGGTTACGTTGCAGTGGATGATTTCGGTAAACGCGTAACGGATCTGCGTACAAAAGGAGTTATACAGTGAGTAATCCCGATCCTGAATGCAAGGATGTGAGGGAGGTTGTTCTGCAGACAGAATATGGGTTGCATGTGCGGCCTGCAAGTGTCTTCGCGAAGGTGGCTTCCCGTTTCAATGCAGATGTTTATGTTGAGATGGACGGAACCGTTGTATCCGGTAAAAGCATTATGGCATTGATGACTCTCGGTGCGGTTCACGGGGCGCGTTTGCTCATATCAGCGGAAGGCGACCAAAGTCAGGAAGCTCTCGATGAACTTGAAAACCTTGTGAAACGTAATTTCGAT
Source organism: Kiritimatiellia bacterium (assembly GCA_046482825.1). Taxonomy (GTDB): domain Bacteria; phylum Verrucomicrobiota; class Kiritimatiellia; order RFP12; family UBA1067; genus M55B167. The sequence goes on along the minus strand of JAWOEI010000025.1, from coordinate 13,467 downwards.
ATCCCTGAGAAAAAGGAATAACGTTGAAAGACTGCTGATATGATAAGACCGATAGGTGAACACAGAGTTTTTGAAGGTCTTGCCGCCTCTCACGGACAGATTTCCGGTCCCGTTTTTGTCTTCCGGAAGAGGGGCCGGGAACAGGTGCCTGATTATGAAATTGATGAATCCCTGGTGGCTCATGAAATTTCCCGTCTGGATGCCGCTTTCGATCTGACCCATAATCAGATTCACTCGCTCTCGGCTGAGCTTAGGAAGAGAGTTGACGGTCCCGAAGCATCAATCTTCGAAGGTCATGCAATGATTCTCGAAGATCCTTCTGTTATAGAGAGATGCCATCGGAAAATAATTGATGATCATCTCAATCCCGAAATGGCGGTGCATGAGCTTACTACCGAATATGCTGCTGTTTTTGAAGGTATGGAAGATGAATATCTGCGTGAAAGGGCCAGTGATATATATGATATCGGCCGGCGTATAATCCATAACCTCATGGGACATAACGAGCCTTTGCTCGGACATTATTCTTCACCTTGCATTGTTGTCGCAGATGAATTAAGCCCTTCTGAAACAATCGCGCTTCCACGTCACCAGATTCTCGGTTTTGTGACAGATCGCGGCAGTCTCACTTCCCATGCGTCACTGTTGTCACGGGCCCTGGGAATTCCAGCGGTGGTCGGCATAGGCAATCTCTCTGAAATTGCTAAAAACGGGGAGTTTCTGCTTCTCGACGGTACCAAAGGCAGAGTGATTCTTAATCCCACCAAATCCGAAATTGAGGAGTTTCACCGTACTCAGAAAGCCAGTGAAATCTTTACCAGGTCTCTGGATGAATTGAAAAACAGGCAGGGACTGACCAGTGACGGTTTCAGTGTTCCGCTGATTGCCAATATCGATTCCAGTACGCCTATGTCTGAGCTTTATGCAGTCGGTGCCGAGGGGGTCGGCCTTTACCGCAGCGAGTATCTATGGCTGACGCTCAACCGTGAACCGACAGAAGAAGAACAGGTGGAGGAATACACAAAGGTCGTGCGCTCATTGAAAGAGGGGCAGGAAATTACAATCCGTGTTCTCGATCTGGGTGGCGATAAAATCATGGTTGACGGAGACAAACCGCTGGTTGTTGAAGCGAATCCGTTTCTTGGCAATCGGTCAATCCGCTATCTTCTGCGCAATCCCGATGTCTTCAAACGTCAGCTTCGTGCAATTCTGTGTGCCAGTGCTCACGGGTCTTTACAGATTGTTTATCCTATGATTTCTGTGATCGAAGAGCTTCTTGAAGCCAATGAACTGCTGGAGGACTGTAAGAAGGAACTGAGTGCCGAAGGCCGGGAGTTTGATGAAAACATCAAACGCGGCGTAATGGTTGAGGTGCCCTCTGCCGCACTGATTGCCGAGGCGCTGGCTGAAGATTCGGATTTCTTTTCCCTGGGCACAAACGATCTCATACAGTATGCCATTGCAGTGGACCGGCTGAATGAAACTATCGCTAAATTGTATCAGCCCGCGCATCCAGGCGTCTTGCGGCTGATTGATATGACTGTAAGAGCCGGTCATGAGCATAACAACCGCATCGCTGTGTGCGGTGAAATGGCTTCCGATCCGGTAATGGCAGTTTTGCTGTATGGTATGGGGATTGACGAGTTAAGTATGACACCGCAGTCTATTCCCATAGTGAAAAAGGTTTTTAGCTGTATCAACCGCGGCGACGCTCTTAAGCTGGCGGAGGATATACGGAATTATTATGACCGTCCAGCTTGCGAAATTTATCGTTACTGTAAAGACAGGCTTCACGAACTGGTTCCTGATGTGCCGATGTGATCAGAACCTCTGATCGTTATTGTTCAGACTTTCATCCTTGCAAAACCTGCTCGGGCCAGACCGCATAACTGTCTATTTTTACATAGGGCGGATGACATGCGGCCGCCGTTTTTCGGGCTGTGACGGGGTTTATGCTTGCAGCTGAAATATGTTGCATAATTCGGTTCTTTCAGAATTCGCTGTTAATTTCACGCTTCTATCTGTTATTATCTGAACAATTTTATTTCCAAAGGAACAGGAGCAGTATGAATAAAATTGTTAACAAAGAACAGCTTTCAGAAGAAGTTTTCCGTATGGAGATTGAAGCACCCCTGATTGCTGAGGAGCGTAAGCCCGGTCAGTTTATTATTCTGCAGGTCGATGATGATTTCGGAGAGCGTATTCCTTTAACTATAGCGGATGCCGATGAAGGGAAAGGCACCATTACTTTGATTTTTCAGAGCGTGGGTAAAAGCACACATTTACTTGCGGATTTTAACGTGGGAGACAGTATCCCGGATCTTGTCGGACCGCTTGGTACTCCGACCCATATCGAAAAGCTGGGCCATGTGGTATGTGTCGGAGGCGGCATAGGTGTCGCTCCGCTGCATCCTATTGCGCAAGCAATGAAAAAAGCCGGTAATAAAGTGACAATCATCATGGGAGCCCGTAATAAAGATCTCCTTATAATGGAAAAGGAAATGCGTGCAATCGCAGACGACCTGATTGTTATGACAGATGATGGTTCGTACGGTCGCAAAGGCCTTGTTACCGAGCCCTTGAAGGAACTCTGTGAACAGTCGCCGAAACCGGATCAGGCTGTGATTATCGGGCCTCCGGTTATGATGAAGTTCGGCGCGGAGACGACCCGTCCTTATAATGTGCCGACTGTGGTTTCTCTGAATACGATTATGATAGACGGTACCGGCATGTGCGGCGGCTGTCGTGTCACTGTGGGCGGCGAGACGAAATTTGTCTGTGTTGACGGCCCTGAGTTTGACGGCCATCTGGTGGATTTTGACAATATGATCAAACGTCTTGGCACCTATAAAGAGTGTGAAGACAGAAATCATACGGACTATCATTGTGAGTGCCGGTGCAGTGATAAGCCGTGAACCGGCTGTTAATGCGGTTAAATGTCTGCATCAAATGTAACAGTGTGTCGGGAATATTTTCAGCAAGTCTTGCGCGTTCAGTGTGACAAGCTGTTTTCAACGTTAATTTAAAAAGGTTATTTATTATGCATGTGCCGCCTGAAGATTTGAAAGCCGCTGCAGTTGAGAAACTGGCGGAATTAAAGAATGTTGAATTAAAACCTAAAGATCTTCTGGCAATTCCTCCGCAGGAAATGCCATCTCAGGATCCGCTGAAACGCAGCCGGAATATGAGTGAGGTCGCACTGGGTTATTATGCTGAACAGGCCCAGCTGGAAGCAATGCGATGCCTTCAGTGCAAAAATGCCCCTTGTGTCAGCGGTTGCCCGGTTTCCATCCGTATTCCTGATTTCCTCAAAGCCGCCGCCGAAGGCCGTTTTGATGACGCCTATGATATCATCCGTGAAAACTCGCTGCTTCCCGCTGTCTGCGGACGGGTCTGTCCGCAGGAAACCCAGTGCCAACTGCATTGCACTGTAGGGAAGGTACTCAAGGATGTCAATAAATCGGTTGCTATAGGGCGTGTGGAACGTTATGTCGCTGATCTTCAGCGTGAACAGGGACGTGAGGAAGTGCCAGCAGTTAAATCATCTACCGGTAAAAAGGTTGCTGTTATCGGCAGCGGTCCGGCCAGTATTACCGTTGCCGCTGATGTGAGGCGTGAAGGTCACGAAGTAACAATGTTCGAGGCATTCCATAAGCCCGGCGGTGTTTTGCTCTATGGAATACCTGAATTCCGTCTGCCTAAGAGTATCGTGAAAAACGAGATCGATACACTGGTGCAGATGGGTGTTGATGTACGAACCAATTTCGTGGTCGGGCGTACACGCAGGATCAGGGATCTCATCGATAAAGACGGTTATGTTGCTGTGTTTATCGGCACTGGCGCCGGATTGCCTAAATTCATGAATATCCCGGGTGAGAATCTGGTCGGGGTGTTTTCCGCAAACGAATATCTGACCCGTTCCAATCTGATGAAATCCTATGATGCCGAACGTGCCCATACGCCTATGTACAGGTCCAGAAAGGTTGCTGTGCTCGGCGGTGGAAACGTGGCAATGGACGCCGCGCGTACCGCGGTACGCCTCGGCGCAGAGGAAGTTCATCTGGTTTACCGGCGTACAGAGAAAGAAATGCCTGCCCGTGTTGAAGAGGTTGAGCACGCAAAAGAGGAGGGCGTCATCTTTCATGTTCTTGAGAATGCTGTTAAAATTTCAGGCGACGAAAATGATCGTGTTACATCAATGGAGTGCATTCGCTATGAACTGGGTGAGCCTGATGAATCCGGCCGTCGCCGTCCTGTGCCTATAGAAGGCAGTGAATTCATTATGGAGGTGGACACGGTGATTGTCGCCATTGGTAATGGTTCCAATCCCTTGATCAGTCAGACAACTGAAGGACTTGAGGTGAACCGCTGGGGCAATATAGTTGTTAATGAAGACACATGTGAAACTTCAGTCAAGGGCATTTTCGCCGGAGGCGATATTGTTCTCGGCGCCGCCACTGTTATCCTTGCCATGGGCGAAGGCCGTCGTGCGGCAGCCTCAATCAACGCGCAGCTGGGAGAGTAGACAGGCCCCGTGCAAGGCTCTCGGCGGTATGCTTGATGCAGGGGATGATGTACACCCTGCCCCGGCCCAAGGTCTGGTGTTCTTGCGTAGCGGAAGATATGAAGAGATGGGGGTATATACTTCTCCGGATGGAAGGGCTGATTTCCGTGTTATTTTGTTTTTCCGGGTCTTAACCGCCTTGTGGCCTCTGCCTGTGAAGGGTCTTCCGGCCAGTAGTGTTTTGGATACCTTCCCCGCATATCTTTGCGCACCAGACTGTAGCTGCTTTTCCAGAAACCCGCCAGATCCTGCGTTATCTGTACCGGTCGCTGCGCGGGTGAGAGCAGATGCATCACCACCGGAATCTTTCCATTAGCTATTTTCGGAGTCTGCATCATGCCGAATATCTCTTGTATCCGTACTTTCATGTAGGGATGTTCGGCATCATAATTAATTCTGATATGCGATCCGCCGGGGACATCGATGTGTGTAGGCGCCAGCTTGTCCAGCTGGTGTATGTCGCAGCCCAGAATGATGAGATAGTTCCTGACAACTTGATACATATCGAGTTTCTGCAGTACAGACCAGCGGGTTATCCCTGCGCAGGCCGGTGCTAGCCATTTATCCAGAGTTTCAATCAGGTTTTCATTGCTCATTACAGGCCAGTGCTGATCTGTCAGTGTCTGTGCCAGCAAAGTAACTCTCTCACGCAGGGCCTGCGCTTTGCTTTTCCATGGCAGTTGCTCAATGCCTTTCTGCCGGACACCGTCCATCAGCGCCCTGATTTTCTCTGTTTCATCCGCGTTCCGGCAGGGTTTTTCTCTGATGGTGATGGCGCCGAAGCTGGTGCGTGTGACTGCTGCAACTGCTTCCCGGTTTTTATCCCATGCAATCCTGTCGGCGGTTATGAATTGTTTTTCAAATAACTCAGTTACCTGGTTTTCACTGAAAGCCGCCGCCAATCTTATGCGTGTGTTGGCTCCCTGATCGTGTAGCTCGGCAGCAACGAGCCATTCTTCTGAAGCCAGCGGTTCCGTCGGGTCGATAACTGCACCCTGACCGCTCTGCAGCAGGTAGATGCCGTGCTTGTCACGACGTCTGGCTATGCGATCGGGAAAGGCCCATGCCAGCAGGGTGCCTTCATCAATAGATGTGTTTTGTTTTCCGTTGAAGTTCCGGCTCCATTGACCGGCAAGACGATAGACGGATCTGGCGGTGAAAGAGTGTGAGTTGCGCCTGATGTGTGAGATCAGAGATGTAAGATCGGTGAAGTTTCTCAGATGGCTACTGGCGGAACGTTCGCTTATCAGTGCCGCTGCAAAAGCGGCGTTTTCGGCTCCTCCCTGTTCAGCGGCTTCAATAATCATGTGTCCCAGGCGGGGATGTACTGGTATTTTTGTCATGGCTCTGCCTTTTTTAGTCAGTCTGAATCCGCCATCGACTGATACCTCAAGCGCATCCAGTGTGAGCATCAGATTTACAGCGCGTCGCCACGCCGCATCGGGGGGGAGTGTCATCCAGGGGAGAGCTGTGCGTCTGATTCCACCCCATTCAGCGCATAGAAGAACGGTTGAAGCCAGGTCGGCATCCAGTATTTCCGGCTGTGATTCCTTTTTTATTGTGCGGTCTGCTGTTTCATCCCATAACCGGTAGCAAACACCGGAACTGACCCGCCCAGCTCGTCCGCGACGCTGATCCGCCCGGTCACGCGTAATCATCGCTGTTTCCAGACGGGTCATGCCGAGACGCGGTGAAAAACGCGGTACGCGCATCAGTCCGGTGTCGATAACCACCATGACACCTTCGATGGTCAGTGATGATTCCGCTACAGATGTTGCCGCTACAATCTTGCGTATGCCGGGAGGTGATGCTGCAATGGCGCTCTCCTGTTCCCCGCGCGGAAGCGAAGCGTAAAGCGGGTGTATTTCCACATCGGCTGGCAGATCGTACCCTGCCAGTTCGCGGCAGCAATCATGTATTTCACGCTCGCCCGGCAGAAATACCAGTATATCCCCTTTGTCATTTTTCAATGCCTGCATAACAATGTGTGCGGCCTGCCGGCATACAGGTGTTGATGACTGGCGTTTCAGCAGAATGGTTTCAACAGGATAAAGTTTTGTTTCAGCGGTGTGCATATCGGCATTGCCTATATGACGCGCTATGGCATCCGGCTGTATTGTGGCCGACATAATCATAATACGCAGATCCGGTCGTATCTCCCGCTGGATTTCAAGAGTGATGGCAAGAGCTGTGTCGGCCGCCAGTGAGCGTTCATGAAATTCATCGAATATTACAAGGCCTGTACTCTTTAATTCAGGATCGGAAAGAAGCCGCTGGATAAAAATGCCTTCTGTGATAATCTCAATACGGGTTGACCGGGATGTTTTACGATCGAGACGGATGTGGTAGCCGATAGTTTCGCCGGGCTTTTCCCCTGCCTGCTGTGCCATGTAACATGCCGCTGAACGGGCTGCGAGACGGCGAGGTTCCAGCATAAGGATTTTTCCGCTGCTCAGCCAGTCAGCCTCTGTCAGGGATGGTGGTACACGGGTTGTTTTGCCGGATCCCGGCGGTGCCTGTAAAACAACGTTACGGCCTGCATCGAGTGAGGCCCTGATATCCGGTATTATCTTTTCTGCTGGGAAACTGTTCAATATTATCTGTCCTGTTTCTGGTTTCATTTCCGTATTTCATTAAGTACCGCTACGTTTATGTTAACGTTCATTATTTCCAGTGTCACGCGGATTTATGTTATACTTATTATCCTGAATTTTTCAAAGCGGTTTTAAGCCGCTTGTTTGTTTGTGAATATTATAGGCTTCTAATTTAAGAGGGAGGACATTCATGAGGCGTATTATTGTTGGTTTTATTCTGTTGACCGGCACTGTCAGTGCTGCGGAAATCGCTGCCGGATGGGCACATTCCGTTGCTGTCAGAGATGGGCGGGTCTGGACATGGGGTGATAATGCTGATGGACAGCTCGGACAGCCCGATGCCCGCCGTGTTCCGCAACCCCGTCCCGTCAACGGACTGGATAAGGTTGTTGCCGTAAGTGCATCCCGTCACACTCTTGCTCTGACATCAGACGGCATGGTGTTCGCCTGGGGAAGGAACAGTTCCGGTCAGCTGGGCAACGGACGTTTCGGTCTGGATAAAAAAGAGCTGCGTCCGGTTCAGGTTGCAGACATCTCTGATATTGTTGCCATATCGGCTGGATGGGAGCACAGCCTTGCCCTAGACCGTCACGGAAAGGTTTATGCCTGGGGCAGTCGATCGCATGGACAACTGGGCGACGGAGTGTGCAGAACAGGTATGCCAGCTGCAAAGCCTCTGGCAGTTCCCGGATTGCGCAATATAACGGCCATAGCTGCAGGCGGACAGCACAACCTGGCTTTGCACAAGGATGGATATGTCTATGCCTGGGGGGATAACGGATTCGGGCAGCTCGGACGAGGCGATTTCGCGGATGGGCTCACCGCCCGGAAAGTTGCTGTTTTCAGTGAGTCCTCCCGGGTTTTACCACCCGGACCGCAAACAGAGCCGGAGATGGATTATGACCCTCCTGCAGGGAAAGTTCTGAATGTCAGGGATTACGGTGCTGCAGGCGATGGAATTGCTTTTGATCAGGCGGCTTTGCAAAAGAGTATTGACGAATGTGCGAAACAGGGCGGGGGGATAGTCTGGCTACCACCGGGAGTCTATCGCACCGGCACCCTTGAACTGCGAAATGGAGTGCGTTTGCATCTCAATGCCGGTGCTGTGATCCTTGCTTCGACTAATTGTGAACATTATCCTGAACGCAGATTTATTTCAGCGGAAAATGTCGATAATATTTCAATAACCGGTGAAGGCGTTATTGATGCTCTGGGCTACTTCACAGGCGCAAGAGGATGGCGGCATTACTGTATTTTCATGAAGAACTGTCAGAATGTTCTGCTGGATGGAGTTGCTACCGTCAATGCCGGTTCCTGGACGCAGCATTACATACGCTGCGCAGGACTGACAATCCGTGGTGTTACGGTCCGCAGTCTTCGCCCCGGGCGGAATAACGACGGTATAGATATATCCGGTTGTGAGAATGTTCTGATTGAAGGATGCACCATTATTTCCGATGATGACGCCATTGTTATAAAAAGTCAGAAGGCGGAGCGAAAAAACCGTAATATCAAGGCGATCAGCAATGTATGCCACACTTACCGGGGGGCTTTTAAACTGGGCACTGAGACACGCGGAAGATATGAGAATATCTCTTGTCGTGATATGACCTGCTACGGCTCCAAAGCGTTGGAGCTCTATTCTGTGGATGGTTCGGAAATCAGTAATATCACTGCCCGTAATATCAGAGCCTGTGATGCGCTTATGGCTCTGGGGGTCAGGGTGGGTGCCCGGCTACGTTCTTCTTACTGGGAGAAGGGGCTTGAGCCTGAGCCTGGTTATCTGCGTAATATAAAAATCAGGAATCTTGATGTTGAAATAGGCAATAAATCGTGGCGTGAGATTCTCCTGGAGCATAATATTCCTGACGCCGAGTGGGCCAACAGTAAACCTGAGCATCCTTACGACAGTTTTATATCCGGTTTGCCCGGGTATCCTGTAGAAAATGTTCTGATAGACGGCATAAAGCTGCGTCTGCCCGGAGGGAATTCACAGCTTCGTGATCCGGCGAAGATTCCTGAAAACCCGAAAGCTTATCCTCATGGCGGGAATTTTGGTACGCTGCCTGCCCATGGTCTTTTCATCCGTCACGCAAAGGATGTTGTCATCCGTAATACCGAATTCAGTACAGAAAAACCTGATGTGCGTCCGGCGGTTGTCTTTTTCGATGTTGAAGGGCAGCTTTTCAGAGAAGAGACTTTACCTTAAGTGAAATGCTTTATATACTGAGTGCCATGATAAAAACCTACTTTTTGATATCATTTCTGCTTCTATGTGTTTTTTCCGTTTCAGCCAGCGGAATTAAGGTTATGAGCTTTAATATCCGTTACGGAAGAGCGAGAGACGGAGTCAACAGCTGGGATAAACGACGGGAGCTTGTTTTCCAGACCATCCGTCGGGAGAATGCAGATCTGATCGGTCTGCAGGAGGCCTTGCGCTTTCAGGTTGATGAGATAAGGGCGGCAGTTCCGGAGTACGCTGAAATCGGAGAGGGACGTGATGGCGGTAAAAAGGGGGAATCGTCAGTGATTCTTTACAGAAAAAGAAGGTTTGAAGTTGTCGGAAGCGGCACCTTCTGGCTGTCGGATACTCCTAAGAAGCCTTCGATAAGCTGGGGCAACGCATGTAGGCGTGTTTGTACCTGGGGGCGTTTTGTTGACAGAAAATCAGAACAGTCATTTTATCATTTCAACACCCATCTGGATCACAGATCCCAGCCGTCGCGTGAGAAGAGTGTACGTCTGCTCGTCCAGCGTATTAAGAACCGTGATGCAGATTTACCTTTTGTTTTAACCGGAGATTTCAATGCCGGTGAAGATAATACGGCCGTTCTCTATCTCAAAGGAAAGCTTAAAACTGCTGAGAAAACCCCTGTTTCCATGACTGATACTTACCGCATGCTTTATCCAAAGGAAAAAACGGTTGGCACTTTCAATGGATTCAAGGGAAAAACCGACGGACCTAAGATCGATTATATTTTTATCTCATCTGGCTGCAAAGTGCATGATGCTGAAATCATACGTCCCCGGGAAGGTGATCCCTGTCCTTCTGATCATTTTCCCGTGACCGCTCGGATTTCACCTCGCCAGCCATAATGCTGTCGCAGGCTTCGTCCTGCGAGTCATAGCAGATTGCCGCGCCTTCGAACTCAAGCATGGATGCGGCCACTGTCCAACACAAGTGAAATGCGGGGTTGACATCCCCCCCCCCCCGTATAATAAACACAATTAAGTTTGGGTAAATTCCGATATCCTTGCGATATCCCTATAAATGAAAATGAATTAAGGAGTGTTGTTATGAAAGTCAGGAATATTGTTACTTTATCATTCGTGTTGATCGGGTTTTGTTCATTCGCTGGCACCAACGGTACATGGACTAACACTGTCGGTGGTCTCTGGAGTGATACCAATAACTGGGAGAACGGGATTGTTCCGTTCGGCAGAGGTCATATGGCTACATTCAACACGGCTGATGTGAGTGTCACCAATGACGCGGCAATTCCGGTCGGCGTTCTCAGATATACGCAGAACGGGGGGGGTAAATCTGTATGGCGCCCCTATGGTGCTGGACGCCAGTACTCCGAAAGTTTTTATCAATAACGGAACAGTTTATTTCCGCTCTCCCGTTGTTTCCTCTAATGGTTTAACCTTAACAAAGGAATATAAAACACCCACTACGAGTTTCGCCCATTTCTATCAGCGTAATGAGATCGCTTCGAAAGGATTGACAGTTAATGACGTCAGGCTTGAATCGCATGGAGAGGATCTTAATCCGCTCCCGGGCGACAGCGGTGTTGTCAACTCTGCTTTCACTACGAATAAAATTGATCTCTTTCTAAAGCAGTCTGGAAGATATAAGCAGATCGGGTCCGGGAGTTACGATACATATCAGGATTTCTCATCCGTATTTGTGGCCGACAAAGGTTATCTGGAATCCTATGCTGATTCTTCAGCGTATCACTCCTATATAACCGCTGACGACCTGGCTGGCCCGGGGCTGTTGCGTCTTACAGGTGTTTCCGGTGCTGTTCAGTTCGATTCCGCTTCGCGTTTCACGGGCTCAATGACATCTTCAAGTCTGGATCTGAATGTCATTGGTGATGCCGAAACCGCAGAACTCAAGCCTGCCGCCGGTGCCGTCATGCATCTGGATGCCTCGGATTTGAGTTCGTTGACAACAACAGAAATCAACGGCACCAACTTTGTGACCCGCTGGGATTCTCAGGTCCCCGGAAACTGGGCCGAACATGATGGGCATCTGACTGAAGGTGAACGTGCGCTACCATGGATAACCGACAGTGCTCTCAATGGCCTGCCTATTGTCAATTTCGGAGATTTGCTGAGTTTAGAGTATTCGAATCGCTCTGAAGCGCCTTACCTGATCTGGGAGAACCGCAGGACCGATATCAAAGCGGCTTTCGCTGTGCTGCGTTCGCAGAATTTCATATTTACGGATATCTATGGTGGTCGGGGACACTACCACCATCAGCGTCTAGAGAGTGGCGGCCAATATCGCTGGGATCAAGTTATGCTGTTAGCTCGCGATGAGACTCACCCGTCGTTCAATAACGGTGAATATATCGTGACTTTGAATGGTGTTCCGGTTAATCCTTTCTCGCAGCAGCTGAGTGCCACGGAGTTTGATGTGGTGGCTATGGTGACGAAAGAGGGTGCGACAACTGTCGGCACGATCGCGCATGACCGCGCCTGGCGCTTTGGTGGACAGCAAGTGGCCGAGGAGGTTTTCTATGACCGTGTGCTCACTGATGCGGAAATCGAGGCCACAGTCGCCTATCTGCGTAATAAATGGCAGGGAACGGATGTAAGCGTTGCTGATAACGATGCGCCCGCCCATACCTTCGAAGCTGTGAATGGCGGACGCATGGGGGTGAATGTTGCAAGTGGTGCGGTCGTATCCGTTGATAATTTTATGGGGCTTGGCTCGCGTGAAATTACCGGAGAAGGCACTGTGCGCGCTGCCCGCGGCGCTCTGCGCCCTGAAAAGCCGCTCTCTTTGGACGGTGCTGATCTGGAACTTGTCAATACGGGTGACGCTGTCGATACATCTCTCAGCTCCTTGGATATCTCCGGTATGTATTTCCATCTGGATGCCAGCGATATTTCTTCCATGACTCTCGACGGCGATAAGGTTCTTCAGTGGAATGGCGACAGCAATGTGACCAACGATCTTTTCGCCTATGCCATGGATACTGTGGACAACCCCGCGCCGACTTTGGCGCCCGGTCGCCTGAATGGCCTGCCGGTGGTTGACTTCGGTAACTGGGGGGAAGGTAAGATGATGCACTGGAATCATACCAATACGAATATCCGAACCCTTTTCATGGTCTTTGACCATATCTATTGGGAGAGCTTCTGGCTCTCCGATGTTTATGATGGCAACAATGCGAATTTCCATCGTGACGGGAATGGCCTCATCTTCTATCGTGACAATGATTATGTTGCGTCAGGACTTAGAAACGGACAGGTGCATGTCAATGGAAAACGGGTTGATCCTATGGCAACTTACATTCCGCAGGAAGAGCCCTTTATGATCAGCTTCACCTGTCTGGATGGCTCTTCAGCCCGGGCAGCCTGCCTGGCTGCTGACAGATATCCGAACCCTTCCAACGTCAGGTTCCGGACCGGCGGCCAGCGGATTGCCGAAATAATCGTTTATGACCGTCACCTCAGTACTGCCGAACGTGAGCAGGTCGAGGGCTACCTGCAAAGGAAATGGTTTTCCACAACTCCGGCTACTTTTGTCGGTAGTGACGATTCACAGACATTCGATGCCGTTCAGGTTAAATCCGGCCGTTCTTCCATCACCGTGGATGATTCGCAAGATGCGGTTCTAGGTTCGCTTGACGGTGACGGTGATGTTGAAAAAATTGGTGCAGGCACGCTTGCTGTTGGTTCCGTAAGCGGCTTGAAGGGTGCATTGCAGGTTAAAGAAGGGAGCCTGCGTGTTGCGCAGCGCGTATTACCTGACCCTTACAGCCTGCCGGATGATATCGCCTTTCATGTGGATGCATCCGACCCGACTTCGCTCTATCTGGATTCGGACGGAACATCTATTACAAATATCACGGATGCTTCTGGGGGACCGCGTTATGCCACTCCTGCGGATCCCGGTATTCCGCCTTTGCTGTTGCCCGACGCTCTTAACGGGAAGCCGGTGATTTCTTTCCGTGAAGCGGACAGCGGATGTGCCGCGCTTTGGAATGAGCGTATTGCGGGTGTCAGGACGGTTTTCTGGGTTCTGGGGTCCCAGGAAGGCGGCGGTATGCCCCTTGGCACAAAAGTCAATGC
>JAWOEI010000087.1:0-8091 GCA_046482825.1 Kiritimatiellia bacterium | reverse complement strand
TGCCGCTTACAAAGCGGCTACTACACCCGCAGGTGTCTTAAAGGTGCCGCTTACAAAACGGCTACTACACCCGCAGGTGTCTTAAAGGTGCCGCTTACAAAGCGGCTACTACACCCGCAGGTGTCTTAAAGGTGCCGCTTACAAAACGGCTACTACACCCGCAGGTGTCTTAAAGGTGCCGCTTACAAAGCGGCTACTACACCCGCAGGACGTTGCAATTTTCGTCCGCAAGAACGCCGCGTGCACGACAGCTCGACAGGATCATCCACCGGCTACAGGCGAAGACACTTTTTGTTTCAGATCACCTATTGTATATTCCTGCAGTGCTCCGTGAACTATATCCGCAAAACGGTGCTTTACATCCTTGACCACAATCTCCTCCCAAGTCGGCGGTTCCTCCGATAAAGAAATTGCTGAAAAAAGCTGCGGTTCGGCAACCATTGCATGCAGAGCCGGTGTGACAGCCCACTCAGCGGCCTGCAGTTTAACACGGTTCCTGCCGCAGGCGGCTGTCAGCCACTGGGCGCATATAATAATATCTTCCGCCCGTATACCGACCAGCGAGTGTCCCAGAAGATAGGCCATTACAGCGGGGCCCTCATCCTTGTTACCGGATCTGTAGAATTTTTTGATGCAACCGTAAGTTTCACCGAAACCGGAAAGATCCGCAGCCATTACGGGATGCCCCTTTGCCAGTAAAGCTGAAACTTTATCGGCATCCGCCTGTTTCCCCTTTCCGCTGACCACCAATACCGGCTCCGCTTCAGGTGAGTCCGGCATGGAAAAGACAGCCGGCAGAGCTGTGCGTCCCTGCGATGTCAACACCACTTTCCGTACTGTAATGTTCTTTTTTGTTTCTGCTCCGCGATTGACGGTCACAGGAACAGGCAAATCGGCTAATGAACGAATACCCGCTCTTCTACGTACGCATTCCTGCAAATTCCGCTGCCGGCTGTTCATCATCCGTACATTCCGCAGACGAGCCGCCTCATCACGCATGATATCGTAAACAGAACGGGCTCCCTCAATTTGCATAACCTGTCCATCTTTCGTAACATGAACATTTTCTTTTTCGAGTCCTGTCTCATCCAGCGGAGGAAAAGAGACATCCGAACTCTGTTTCAGCCATTTGGACATAAACGTGACGGCTCCGACTCTGAGCGGCTCGACCCATCCATGGGGTCCGTCATTGAAGACCTGCTTTATTTTTTCCTCCTGATTGAAAAAGGAATAAACTGTTCTGACTTCCTGCACACTCTGACGTGCTGCTTCCACAGGGAAAAAATCTTTTTCCGCCGAGCACACACAAGTTGGTTTCAGTGCCCGCAGCAACAGCCATCCGGAATGCTCAAGACCGAAAGTCATCTGTCCGAAGATATTCTGCTCAGCATCCTGAGGCCCGATGGACGCACAAACAGCCTGCAAAGAGGATATGTAACAACTCGGTGAAGCGGCTTTGACCCTGTCATCCAGTGCTGATATATAAGCTGAAAGTGTTCCGCCGCCGCTGTTACCCATACAGCCGATACGATCCGGATCTATCTCCGGCCGGGAAACGAGGTAATCCAGGGCCCGCATACCGTCCCATATCCGGAAGTTGGCGGTATTCCAACCAAGTAATGCGGCCTTCACCCCCATGGTGTTATGTCCAGTAGTTCCTCCATGGCCTACTCCCTGACGTCTTTCCCCCTGGTCGACAGGATCATAGATCAAGGCGGCCATGCCGTTCACAGCCGCCATCAGGGAACCGCGCTGATACCCGGACAGCCCCTTGCCGTTACTGCTGTGCCCGCAAGCAACCACAATACCAGGATATGGGGGTTTAAACTTCTTTTCATCAGGCAGAAACAGGAGTGCTGTCACAAAAAAACCGGGACGGCTTTCAAATATCAGTTTTTCTATCCGATAACCTTCGCGCTGAACTTTTTCGGTAATACGTGCATTGAGGGGGGTGCGTTCGGGAAACTCCCCCAGTGCCTGCAGGCAGTCCTGCCGGATTCTCTTTTGCCATGCGGTCAATTTCTCCCGGGTTGTAAGCCCGTCCTGAGTTTTACGGATTTTATCACCGCAATCTCTGATTTCCGCCATCAGCACGCGGTGCAGCATCAACTCCGGCTTTCCGCCAGCGATAGTTTCATCCAGCAACTGTATTCCCGAAGCTGATTCTATCGGTTTCTTTTCAACTGTACCGGCACTCAGTGATACGACAAATACTCCTGTTAGCAACAGTGTAAGCAGTTTTTTCATGAATTTTCCTTCTCGGTTGGAGTTGTAGCCAGCACTTGCCGATCACACAAACACCTCCCCCCGTTTAACAAAATGATATAAAATGTTAGCAGATATAATGCACCGCTCACAACCCTTTTTAGATTTTTACGTGTTTTCCGCAAAGTTCTCGACACATGTTACTGTTTATGCTTATATCCGTCACTATGAGAAGAAACGGATAGGGGATTTCCGTGATTGTGTCGTCGCGGCTATATGTTTCTTACTGCAATAACAGGAGCAGAAGTGATGGTAAAACTTTATATACCGGCAATGCTTGCCGGCATGATGTTTTCTGCGGTTGCGCAGGAAACCGTTAAAGAAAAGGGTTCACAGCAGGGTCTTAAATTGAATGGCGGAGCAGATGTACGTGTCCGTCAGGAAATAATGGACAACATTCCCAATACAGTTACACCCTTTCTGGGTGAAACCGACTATTTCCGTTTCCGTTACAGATTCTGGGGTGAAGCTGAATATGAAAATTTCCGCCTTTATACGCGTTTGACAGATGAATTCTGGCATTACAATTCAGACAGCCGCAGAGTCAATTCATGGCCCAATGAACTGGTGCTGGACAATTTATACCTGGATGCGAACAACCTGTTTGACGGCTGGCTGGATTTACGTGCTGGACGTCAGGATCTGATTTACGGCAAGGGCCGTGTGATACTTGACGGCACGCCTTATGACGGGTCACGGACAATCTACATGGACGCAATCAAAGCCACGATCAATTTTGACGCGGAGAAAAAGAACACTCTGGATCTACTGGCGATTTATAACAGCAATCAGAGCGAACTTGCTATCGGAGGGCTCGACGGCGGTGAGAAAGAGCTTAACTCTATTGTACCCGGATCAAAGTATCTCGATGAATGGGGCGGCGGTCTTTACTTCAAGTCCCGGGAACTGGACGAATTCCCGTTTGAACTGTACTGGTTATACAAACGTGAGACCAAAGCGGAACGCGGCGGCGTTACATTTCAGGGACGCAAGTTTCATACTTTCGGCGCACGTCTGATGCCTCAATACACTGAAACAGTGTCCGGAGAGTTCGAAGCTGCTGTACAGACAGGAGAGAAGGATGACGGCAAAAACACTTCCGGCTACATGGGGTATGCCGGTCTCCGTTATGATCCTGCCGTCGAGTGGAAGATGAAACCTTTCGCAAAAGCCGGAGTATATTATCTCTCAGGCGATGACAGCAGGGCCGACGGCAACGGCGATTCGGGATGGAATCCTGTCTGGGCGCGGTGGCCCCAGTTCAGCGAACTGATGGTCCTCGGTAACTGGGTCAACAATGGTGCCGGGTACTGGACAAATCTGATATATCCTCATGTTGAAGGCGGATTCAATATTTCAAAGACGCACAAACTCTTTGCCAGCATAGGTTCGATGTATGCCGCGGATCCGGATGACGGCGGAGGCGACGATGGAAGTCATTACGGTTATCTGGGAACAATCTGTTATGATTTTCCCATCTTAACCGATGTGTTCGGTCGTGAAGACAAACGCGGTAACCTTCTGGGCCGGGTTCAGGCAGAGGTTCTTGAACCCGGAGATTATTATGAGGGTGATGATACTGCATACTTTATCCGCTGGCAGCTGATAGCTCAGTTCTGAGCAGACTAACAGCATTAAACCACCAAAACTGCTTTCAGCGGCAACCTAACTGAAAGTTTTCCCTGTTGGAATATTCAGAATATTTCATGTATAATGTCCGCTATGCAGAAATTGCTGGTTATAGCAGGAAGCGGTTCATACCCTGAATATCTGATTAAAGGCGCCCGGAAAGCCGGTGTAGAACATATTTCCCTTCTGGCCATTCGCGGAATGACATCCCGAAGGATTCAGACGCTGGCCGATGAAACCTTCCGGGCCGGGATAGGTGAAGGCGCACGTTATTACAGATGGATACAGGAAAGCGGTTTTACTCACGGCATCATGGTCGGCCAGATCCGTCCTCTGGCCCTGTTCCGGACCCGGTTTGATACTGTTTCGCGAGGATGGCTGAAAGAACTGCCTAGAAAAAACGCCCACACCATTTTCGGTAAGGTCGCCTCACTGCTTGAAGAAAACGGTATCAAAGTTCTGCCAGCGTCAAGTTACATGGATGACTGCCTTCCCGGGACAGGTTTGTTAACAAACCGCAAGCTGGATGAACGTGAACAGGCGGACATTGATTTCGGACATAAAATCGCTTCGGAAATCTGCGGACTTGATATAGGACAGACACTGGTAGTCAAAGACGGGGCTATTCTTGCAGTGGAAGCTTTGGAAGGCACCAACAAAACAATCCTGCGTGGAGGACGCCTGGGCGGCAAGGGCGCAGTTGTGGTGAAGGTGGCGGTTGACAACCATGATATGCGTTTTGATATTCCTGTAGCGGGCATTAAAACAATTTCAAAACTGAAACGGGCAGGCATATCAGC
Organism: Kiritimatiellia bacterium; assembly: GCA_046482825.1. GTDB lineage: Bacteria > Verrucomicrobiota > Kiritimatiellia > RFP12 > UBA1067 > M55B167. The sequence goes on along the minus strand of JAWOEI010000087.1, from coordinate 3,397 downwards.
CCTGGCCTTTCAAGCCGGACGGTTGATCATGCTGGACAGAGAGAAAGTTATACGCAAAGCCAACAGAATGGGAATCGCGATCATCGGTATAGACAGCGGTCTGCCGCAGGCTCCCACGCGGCCGGGCAAGAGTGATGAATGATAAGTGATGAGAAAACACATACGGCTCATACGGCCCATAACGCTACCAGCATAAAACAAACAATCGATTAGCGAATACATGAGCAAGCTATTAAAGATATACATCTGTGCCGGTGAAGTCAGCGGCGATCTGCACGGAGCCGCACTGATGCAGGCGCTTAAAGAACTGTATCCCGGTAAGATCGTATTTCGCGGATTCGGCGGCGACCACATGCAGGCCGAAGGCCTGGAGCTTCTTTATCATACCGATCAGACCGCTGTCTGCGGCATCACCCCGGTTTTAAAAGAGCTTCCTTTTCTGCTGAGCATGATGAAACACATAAAAAAAGATATGCTGGAGTGGCAGCCGGATCTGGTGCTGACCGTCGATTATCCCGGCATGAATCTCAGGCTGGCAAAATTCGCTCACAGACAGGGACTGCGCACAATTCACTATATATGCCCGCAGGTCTGGGCCTGGCATCGTTCCAGGATCCCGAAGATTGCCAGATACATCGATCGTCTGCTCTGCATCTTTCCTTTTGAACCGGAACATTTTGCTGAAACTGATCTGGATGTACTCTTCACTGGCCATCCGCTAGTTGACAGGGTCTGGGAGACCTGCAGAGAGCCAGCGCCTGATTTCCCATGGAGCGACGGATACAGAATAGCACTGCTTCCCGGTTCCCGCCGGAGAGAAATAACACGTATCCTGCCACGCATCCTGGATGCAGCTGTATTACTCGAAAAGAAACTCGGCGGCAGCTGTTCCTTTATTATTCCCGCCCCCACCCGCAGAATGCTGGATCTTGCCAGAAGCACATGCGACAGCCACGGTAACAAACCAGCCAGCCTTGAATTTATAGAGGGCCATGCACGCCATCTGATGCTGCAGGCCGATGCCGCCGCGATTGCATCAGGCACAGCCACACTTGAAGCATCATTGATAAGATGCCCCGCTGTACTGGTTTACTGTGCCGCTCCGTTAACAGCTTTCTTCGCCAGAATACTGATCAAAGGCGTGCGTTTTCTGGGGCTTGCCAACATTATCGCTGACAGGGAGGTTATGCCGGAATTACTGCAGGAGAATTTTACGCCGCAGGCTCTCTGCGATCATCTTCATAAATACCTGGTCAGCGATGAAGTACGCAAGCAGACACTTGCCGGTCTGGATACTGTCAATGCGCGGCTGGGTGAAGGGAATGCATCCGAACGCGCCGCGCACTCAGTACTCGATTTTATGAGTGCGCAGAAGAAAGTAAAAAGGTAGAATGGCATATATTGTTTGTTTATATCTGAATAATGGCAGCTTATTTATCCGCAAAACCGAAGAGCGCAAAGATATGTCGGATCTTAACTCTCTGTGTTCACTGTGGTGAATAAAAAAACAAGGATAACAGGATTGTGAAAGAGATTCATGTTCAGGCCCAGAAAGATCATATCTTTTCGCTTTGCTCGTCAACAGCTATATCGGCCATTGCGGAGTTGATCTGGAATGCACTGGATGCTGATGCCTACGATGTGAAGGTGGACATCATTCAGAACCCGCTGGGAGCGATTGACGCAGTGCGCATAGGCGATGACGGAAGCGGTATTGACATCAACGATATAGACCATAACTTCGGGAATCTCGGCGGTTCATGGAAACGCACCACCGACAGGACACGTGAAGCAGGCCGAGTCCTGCATGGCTGCAAGGGTCGCGGAAGATTCAAAGCCTTTTCGCTGGGCAACTGTGTTGAATGGCGCAGCACTGTAAGAAAAGAAAATGGGTTGCAATCTTTTGTAATATCTGGGGAAGCCTCCGACCCCAGCCGTTTCACTCTGACCGCTCAGGAGAAATCCGGCCCGGCCACAGGCACCGAGGTAATGATTACCAACATCCGCGGATCACTCAGTTCCCTGCGTGACACCACCGGTGTACTGCAACAGCTTTCAACATATTTTGCTCTTTATCTCAAAGCCTATCCCAATGTGAAAATCTACTTCCAGGGATTGCTCGTCAACCCGGTCATAGTTCAGAAAGAATGTCAAAGCTACTCGCTGAAATCCTCAACAGGCGCCACTGCTGAACTTGAAATCATTGAATGGAAAACCAGAAAGAACAAAGCCAGAATCATTTTCTGTGATCCCAGAGGATTCGCCCTGCACGAAGTGGACACCGGCATACGTCCCGGTAGGGAATTCAACTTCACCGCTTACCTGATCTCCCCCCTCTTCGAAGAACTTCACCGGGAAAATCTGCTCGTAGTGGAAGAACTGCACCCGGAGATAAATGCATTCCTGAATGCAGCCCGCGACACCCTGCGCGCCTACTTCCGGACCATCCGTGAGAAAAAAGAACATAATATCCGATATCAGTGGGTTGAAGAGGATATCTACCCCTTCAGCAGAATGGACACCGAAGATAAAACACAGATCCTCTTTGACAACTGCGCCCGTGCGCTTCAAAACTACTCAAACTCTTTTGAAGATCTTTCCAGTGCTGAAAAACGACTGATTTTCGGTCTGCTGAAAGAGGCCCTGACAGCCGATCCGAAGGCTGCTGTCAACACACTGACAAAGAATCTCAAAATTCCGGCGACTGTAAAAAGGCAACTGCGCTGAGCTTGCCGCAGTAGCGGAGCACCGAATCGCCCCTGACATCTACGTTAAAATGGCAACTGCCGTTTTCAGGTTAAATGCAATTTTATTCAACAGGTTCCGGACGGACAAAATCACCGCTCATCATTGTCGGCAGGCAGAAGACATCGGCGGCGTGAACCGGCACGGAAGCGTAACGGTAGCTGTTTTTCCAGGTTATACGGTGTCGTAAAATCAGCCGTCTGGATGAGACTTGACCTCTTCGGGACTCTAAGCATCGGGCGCATCTGCGAATCGGTACACGGCGGGGTCACGGACCCCGCCCTACAGTAACAATGCATTCGAACTGTAGCCGAGGTCCTTGACCTCGGAAGATGTATGATGCAAATTGCCGTAAATTTGACGATTTGCACCAATTCGCATCTGCGAATCGGTGCACGGCGGGGTCACGGACCCCGCCCTACAGTAACAATGTATTCGAACTGTAGCCGAGGTCCTTGACCTCGGAAGATGTATGATGCAAATTGCCGTAAATTTGACGATTTGCACCAATTCGCATCTGCGAATCGGTGCACGGCGGGGTCACGGACCCCGCCCTACAGTAACAATGCATTCGAACTGTAGCCGAGGTCCTTGACCTCGGAAGATGTATGATGCAAATTGCCGTAAATTTGACGATTTGCACCAATTCGCA
>JAWOEI010000132.1:0-14945 GCA_046482825.1 Kiritimatiellia bacterium | reverse complement strand
CTGGCGCTCGATGGCGATAACCTCAATATCGGCCCGGTTTTACTCTCGTCATTGAGACCACTTGGTGGTCGTTTTTACTCTCGTCATTGAGACCACTTGGTGGTCGTTTTTACTCTCGTCATTGAGACCACTTGGTGGTCTCAATAAGGAATTTAAAATGGATTACAAAATAAAAAACATAGAGCTGGCGGTCTGGGGCCGTAAGGCCATTGAAATCGCAGAAAAGGAAATGCCCGGTCTGATGGCTACGCGTGCCAAATACGGAGCGCAGAAACCTCTCGAAGGCGCACGCGTTATGGGCAGTCTGCACATGACAGTGGAGACTGCGGTTCTGATAAAGACGCTGAAGGCACTGGGCGCTGATGTACGCTGGGCTTCCTGCAATATCTTTTCAACCCAGGACCATGCGGCTGCGGCGATCGCTGAGACCGGAACGCCGGTTTTTGCATGGAAGGGCGAAACGCTGGAGGAGTACTGGTGGTGCACAAAACAGGCATTGACCTGGCCGGACGGCGACGGCCCTGACCTTGTTGTTGATGACGGCGGCGATGCGACACTTATGCTCCATAAGGGTTATGAGGCTGAAACGGGAGATTCCTCTTTTCTTGATGAGCCCACGGATGTGGAAGAGGAAAAGGTTTTCAACGCTCTCATCAAAAAAACATTGCAGGAGGAACCCGGCTTTTTCACAAAGGCTGTGAAACGATGGAAAGGGGTTTCGGAAGAGACAACCACCGGGGTTCACCGCTTGTATCACCTGAATGCAGATGGAAAGCTGCTTGCTCCCGCGATCAATGTTAACGACTCCGTTACGAAGTCCAAGTTCGATAACATTTACGGTTGTCGTGAATCGCTGGTCGATGGTATCAAACGGGCCATGGATGTGATGGTGGCTGGCAAGATCGCATTTGTCTGCGGCTATGGTGATGTCGGTAAAGGTTCTGCTGAATCGCTGAAGGAGCATAAGGCGCAGGTCTGGGTTTCCGAGATCGACCCTATCTGTGCTCTGCAGGCCTGTATGGCCGGTTTCAAAGTGACGACGGTTGAGGATGCTCTGCCCTATGCGAACATTTTCGTGACAACCACGGGCGACAGAGATGTCATCACGGCTGAGCACATGAGCAGGATGCGCGACCAGGCGATCGTCTGTAATATCGGACACTTTGACAACGAAATTCAGGTGGCGAAACTGAGGGCATGGCCGGGCGTTGCACATGAAAATATCAAGCCCCAGGTGGATAAATTCACCTTCCCTGAGGGGAACAGCATTTATCTTCTGGCCGAAGGACGACTTGTAAACCTGGGCTGCGCGACAGGTCATCCGAGCTTTGTGATGTCAAACAGCTTTACCAATCAGACCCTTGCGCAGATAAAATTGTGGAATGAAAGACTGGACATCGGTGTGTATCGTCTGCCGAAAGAATTAGATGAAGAGGTTGCCAGACTTCACCTCGATCAGCTTGGCGCACAATTAACCCGCCTTACTCAGGAACAGGCAGATTATATAGGGGTTCCCGTTGACGGTCCCTATAAGCCGGAACACTACCGTTATTAAACGCATTGGCGGTGGGTTGGAAGTCTGGTGGCGACGCATTCCCGGGGAGGACTGGAGATTGCAGCAGCTGTTATCTTTTTTACCTTCGTCATTGAGACCACCTTTGCGCAACGAAACTTTGGAGCAGGCTGCTTTATGCGGTTCTCCTTTTTACCCTCGTCATTGAGACCACTTGGTGGTTGTTTTTACCCTCGTCATTGAGACCACTTGGTGGTCGTTTTTACCCTCGTCATTGAGACCACTTGGTGGTTGTTTTTACCCTCGTCATTGAGACCACTTAGTGGTCTCAATAAATAATAATGAAAGCAATTATTCCAGCCGCGGGGCATGGCACCCGCTTCTTCCCGGCCAGCAAGGTGATTCCAAAAGAACTTCTGCCGGTTGCAGGTAAACCTGCGATTCAGTGGATTGTGGAAGAGGCTCTTGATGCGGGAGCGGATGAGATTATAATTGTAACATCTCCTGAGAAAGCTTTGCTGCGCAAATATTTTACTGAAGAGCCTGTATGGTACGATCGCCTGAAAAATAAAAATGCCGCAAAAGCGGCTCTGCAAAAGGTGGACAAAATTTCCGCGAAGATACGTTTTGTCGAACAGACCGCACAGCTCGGCCTGGGACACGCGGTGTTGCAGGCGGCGCCGTTGCTGTCAGGTACAGCGGAGCCTGTTCTTATTCTGCTCGGCGACGCTCTTGTGCTCAGTGATCAGCCCTGCGCCGTTTCAATGGTTGAAGCTTCGCGGATGTACGGGGCTGCCTCTGTTGTTGGTCTGGAAAGAGTTGCCTCCGATAAGGTATCCCGCTATGGCATAGTTGCGGGGAAAGAGACAGACAGGAATAATATTTACGAGCTCAGCGCTTTGGTGGAGAAACCCTCTCCTGAGGATGCTCCCTCAGATCTTGCGATCGCCGGCCGCTATCTTTTGCATCCGCGCATATTCGACTTGCTTGAAAATACCGGCGCGGGTCATGGCGGAGAGATTCAGCTGACTGATGCCGTTGCCGCTCTTCTGAAAGAATTCCCCGTGCTGGGCTATCGGTATCCCGGGCGGCGCTTTGACATCGGCAACCCCGCCGGCTATCTAATAACTTTAAACGCATATGCTGAGTTGATGTAACCACAGAGATCACAAAGAGCATGTGAAGTTATTTTTTGTGTTCTTTGCGGTTTCGAAAAAAGAACAGGATTTTTCGCATGTTGATTCAAACGCAGTCATTTGCAAGAGCCGGTCTGGTGGGTAATCCATCCGACGGTTACTTCGGAAAAACCATCTCTTTCACTTTCAGCAATTATTCCGCGAAAGTCACAATGTACGAAACTCCGGAGATCGGCTTTGAGGCCTCGGCGGTGGATGATGCTAAATTTGAATCACCCCAGGCGCTTCTGAATGAAATTCAGCTGTTCGGTTACTACGGCGGGATTCGTCTGCTAAAGGCCATAACAAAAATATTTCTGCTGTATTTCCGCGAACAGGGAGTTGAACTTCCGCAGCGCAATTTTACCGTGCGCTATACCTCTGATATACCGCGACTCGTCGGACTTTCGGGGTCGTCGGCAATCTGCACCGCCATGTTGAAGGCGTTGCAGCTTTTTTATGAAGTTGAAATTCCCGGAGAAATTTCCGCTACTCTTTGTCTGCGTGCGGAGCGGGAGGAACTCGGTATCGAATGCGGTTTGCAGGATCGTGTGATTCAGACTTATCAGGGCCTTGTCTTCATGGATTTTGACAGGGAACTGGTGGAGTCCCGCGGTTATGGCATTTATACCCGCCTGGATCCTGCCCTGCTACCCAATATTTACGTGGCCTTTGATCCTGCAAGAGCTGAGGTGTCTGGTGTTTATCATCAGAAGCTGCGTGTTCTTTTTGAAGAGAAGGCACCTGACATTGTTTCCGCTATGACCGAGTTCGCCGATCTGGCTCAGCAGGCAAACGATGCTTTAACCTTTGGACAGGTTGAAAAGCTGCCCTCACTGATAAATTACAATTTTGATCTGCGTGATAAGATATTCAGTGTTTCTGAAGTGAATCACGCTATGGTGATGGATGCACGTAGAACAGGATGCTCCGCAAAATTTGCCGGTTCCGGCGGTGCCATTGTCGGAACCTATGATGATGAGAAACAGTTCAGGCGCTTAACTGATGCTATGAAAGCTCTCGGCTGTCAGATAATCAAACCGGTGATTGTCTGATTTTTGCAACCACTTTTTGCAACCACCAAGTGGTTGCAAATACGAGGGTAAAAGGGAAAACACCCTTTAACTGCAAAATAAAACCGGCACGGCACGGCTGCGGCGAAGACGGCTGTGCGGTTGTTTTTTTACTCTCGTAATTGAGACCACTTAGTGGTCGCTTTTTTACTCTCGTAATTGAGACCACTTGGTGGTCCTTTTTACTCTCGTCATTGAGACCACTTAGTGGTCTCAATAACCACGTAACTAACGAATGGAACTCCTATGAATTGGTTTATCCGTAATGCTCTGGTCGTGAACATTTTTGCACTGGTTGCGGCTTTCAGCTGGATACATGGCGGCACGCGGCCCGATCACCTGATGAAGGTAATTCCCTGGCTGACATTCTTTGCGCTTCAGGTGCTGATAGTTTTTCCCCAGGCAAAGAGTACAGAGGATCTGATTGAAGCCCGGCGCAGAGTCTGGCGCTCGTTGCGCTGCGATCCTCTGACCTGGATAGCCTTGGTTTTCTTTGTCGTTCTGCTGATACCGCTGTTTAATGTTGCGGGGGCACCGGTTTTTGACGAGGCTGCTCAGCGCTGGATAAATCCGGATCCTGCGAAATTTATAACCTGGCTACCCTCCTGCGTCAAACCCGATCAGCATGCCGTGCTTCTGCTCTGGTTTCCTCCGGCTCTGACGGCGGCGTTGGGCGCGCGTCACGGATTGCTTAAACGCGGTAAGCGTCTGCTGCTTGAGATGACCTGCTGGAATGGCGCTGTGCTGGCCGTAGTGGGTTTTGCTCAGGTCTGGAGCGGAACAAAGAGTCTTCTGTGGTTTGTTCCCCTGGAATCGCATTTTTTCTCCACTTTCGGGTATCCGAATTTTGCCGGAGCTTTCTTCACACTGGTTTTTGCGTTGTCAGCAGGTTTGTGGGCCTTTGACGCCACCCTGTTTATGCAGTCGGAACAGGTTGCGACGCTGCAGTCGGAAAAGAACGTGTTTGTGAAACACAGAATGTTTCTTGTAGCTGTGTTGACATTCTTCGCGGCGCTTGCAACACTTTCGCGAGCCGCGATTCTTCTGTCAGTAGCTGTCGCATTCACCTTTTCGATTTATATGTTGCTTTTTGTATGGAACCGTATATCTCAGGGAGCCCGCGTTAAACTTTTTGCTCTGGTTTTCGCTGTGCTGGCTGTGCTGACTGTGTCGCTGATGGCTTTCAAGTTCAGTGCGTTTAAAAATGAGCTGGGAACTATTTCCCCCGATGCGATTGTGAAGCGTGTGACAGGTGTCGGTTATTATCATGTGCGCGTAGCCAAGGAAATTCATGATGATCATCAGCTTTTCGGTGTCGGTGGGTGGGGTTATCCCCATTATCAGATGCAGTATATGACTCCTGGAGATTTAAAGCGTATGCAGATCAAAGGCGGCATAAATGTACATAACGACGCCCGTCAGTTTTTAGCAGAACAGGGCTACGTAGGTTTCGGGCTGATGCTGGCCTGTTTTTTCTTTCTTGCGGGGCCTCTCTGGGTGAGTGTCTATAAACTGATTCGGAATTCATTTAAAATAGCCAGAGTGGATACAGACAACAATTCACCGGCCGGTCACTGGTTTTATTGCATACCTCCTCCGCTGGTTGCTGTGTTTATCGGAACAACGGCTACGATTGTTCATTCTACGGGAGATCTCCCGTTCAGAAATCCGGCGGTTTTGATTGTATGGGTACTTGCGTTTACATGTGTTCCGGGGTGGATACCTCTGTTGAAAGGTAAACGTCGATAGAAGAAAGAAAACGAATATGAAAAAAATAGCTGTAGTTGGTCTGGGTTATGTTGGTCTGCCGCTGGCATTGCAGTTCAGTCGGTCGGGGGCTTTGGTGACCGGCATAGATATTGACGAAAAAAAGGTGGAAACACTCAATGGTAGAAGCTCCTATATCAAACATATTTCAGAGTCGGACGTTGCTGAGCAGATAGATTCCGGCCATCTGATCGCCACAACCGACTTTTCCGTTATCAGGAGTGTCGATGCTGCAATTATCTGTGTGCCTACTCCCCTGAATAAAAACAGGGAACCCGACATTTCTTTTATTGCTGAGACCGGCCGGAAAATCGCGCCTTACTTATCAAAGGGTGTGGTTATTACACTGGAATCATCAACCTATCCGGGAACAACGGATGAAGATCTACTGAAAATACTGGAAGAGGGATCCGGTCTGAAAGCTGGAGAGGATTTCCACCTGGCATTTTCACCGGAAAGAGAGGACCCGGGTAATCCCCAGAGCGTGGTCGCTGCAATTCCCAAGGTCATAGGAGGATACACTCCCGTGTGTCTGGAAAAGGCGAAGGAGATATACAGTCTGGCCATCGATACTCTGGTTCCGGTTTCATCCTGCCGTGCCGCTGAAGCAACCAAACTGACGGAAAATATATTCCGCAGTGTCAATATCGCTCTGATGAATGAGCTGAAAGTGGTTTATGATGCCATGGATATCGACATCTGGGAGGTGATCAATGCGGCAAAAACAAAACCGTTCGGGTTTATGCCTTTCTATCCCGGCCCCGGACTCGGAGGGCACTGCATTCCTATTGATCCCTTTTATTTAACCTGGAAAGCCCGTGAATTTGGGGAAACTACCAAATTTATTGAGTTGGCCGGTGAGATAAATACCAAGATGCCGGAATATGTTATTCATAAAGTCGCTGAGGCGCTGAACAGTGCCCGTAAGCCGATTAACGGCAGTAAAGTGCTGGTTATGGGATTGGCCTACAAAGCAGATGTCGATGATGACCGTGAGTCACCCAGCTATGTTCTGATGGAGTTGTTGAAACAGCGGGGCGCTGATGTTTCCTACTATGATCCCTATGTGCCCGTAATTAAACCGACCAGGGAACATCCGCAGTGGGCCGGTGTTGAGTCAGTCGGATGGGCAAAATCCGTTGTCTCCTCTTTTGACTGCGTTTTAATCAGCACGGCGCATAAGTGCGTTGATTACAGAGAGCTTGCCGCATGGGCAGATCTGATTGTTGATACCCGCAATGCCATGGATGGCATCTGCGAAGCTGTGAAAGCTTGAATTTCAGCTTTTGCAACCACTTTTTGCAACCACTTTTTGCAACCACCAAGTGGGTGCAAATACGAGGGTAAAAGGGGAAACACCCTTAACCGCATATTTTTACCCTCGTCATTGAGACCATCTCTGCGCAACGAAACTTTGGAGCAGGCTGCTTTATGCGGTTCTCCTTTTTTACCCTCGTCATTGAGACCATCTCTGCGCAACGAAACTTTGGAGCAGGCTGCTTTATGCGGTTCTCCTTTTTTACCCTCTTCATTGAGACCACTTGGTGGTCTCAATAAATATGCACGAAACACTCACAACTCTTTCCTGGCAGGCCTGGTTGACACTTGGTGTAATTGCAGGCATCTTTGTTATTCAGTTGATGACAAAGATGCCTGCTGATTTTACATTTCTGGGAGGTCTCGGCATTGTATATGTGTTCGGGGTTCTGGATGTTAAACAGGCTTTGGCGGGGTTCTCGTCCAAGGGAATAGTAACTGTAGCTCTGCTGTATGTTGTTGTTGCCGGCATACAGGGAACCGGCGGGTTGAACTGGGTGGTTAAACGTGTTCTGGGCAAACCGGACAGTGTATGTAAAGCTCAGTTACGTATGATGCTGCCGATTGCCGGATTAAGCGCTTTTCTGAACAATACGCCTGTTGTAGCCTTGTTTATTCCTGTTGTTAAGAAGTGGGCTACGGCAATAAAGATCGCCCCTTCGAAACTGATGATTCCTCTCAGTTACGCATCGATATTCGGCGGTGTTTGCACACTTATAGGCACAAGCACCAATGTCGTTGTCAACGGGATGTATCACGATGTTACCGGTGAAGATTTAACAATGTTCGGAGTGGCCGGATTAGGAGTGCCATGTCTGATTGCAGGTTTTCTGTATATGCTGTTTTTATCCCGGCGTCTTCTGCCTGATCGTGGCGGCAGCGATCAGGTTTTCGGACATGCGCGCGAATATATGATTGAAATGCTGGTGGAATCTGGGGGTGAGGTCGCTGGCAAAAGTGTGGCCGATGCAAAACTGAGAAGTCTGACAAACGGATTTCTGGTTGAGGTTGTCCGTGATGATCGTGTGATTTCCGCTCCAGGGCCTGATCAGATCCTGTCGGCTGAGGATCGCCTGGTGTTTGCAGGAGCTGTTGATCTTGTTCAGGAACTGCGTGACTTTGCGGGGTTGCGTACAGCCGATGAGCAGGTTTTCCAGTTGGAGGCTCCTATTCGGGAACGTATTCTGGTGGAGTGTGTTGTTTCCAACACCTGCCCATTGCTTGGTAAAAGTATTCGCGAAGGCGGGTTCCGCAGCAGATACAATGCGGTTGTTCTGGCCGTTGCCCGTAACGGTGAGCGTATTTCCGGTAAAATCGGAGACATTGTTCTGCAGCCTGGTGATACGCTTTTGGTTGAGGCGCATGCTGGTTTCATCCCGAGACAGAAAGATTCCCGCGATTTTTATCTGATAAGCAGCGTTGATAATTCAACACCTGTGGACTCTGCAAAAGCTCCTGTGGCATTCGGGATTATCGCTCTGATGGTTGCGTTGGTTGCCTGCGGGATTGTTTCGATGTTAAAAGCGGCCATGATCGCATCATTTTTAATGCTGATATTCGGTTGCTGTTCATTCGGTCAGGCGCGTAAGAGCATAGAATGGAATGTTCTGATTGTCATCGCCTCCGCCTTGGGTCTTGGTATGGCATTACAACAGAGCGGCGCCGCTGAAGCTATGGCCAATGCTCTGCTTGCAACCTTCGGTGCCTCTCCTTTAGCGGCACTGGCTGTGATTTGTTTAACCACTGTTCTGCTCACAGTATTCATAACCAACAATGCCGCTGCGGCTTTGATGTTTCCTGTCGCCATGACGACCGTGGCAAGGTTGGGGGTCAACCCATTGCCGTTCATCTACGGTCTGATGGTGTCAGCCTCCTGTTCCTTTTCATCTCCGATCGGTTATCAGACCAATCTTATGGTTTATGGTCCGGGCGGATATTGTTTTAAAGACTACCTGAAGATAGGCATCCCTCTCAGCATTATTATGCTTTTTGTCATTGTCACGCTCGCACCCCTCATCTGGCCTTTTTGAATTTTAACACGGAGGCACGGAGACACAGAGAATAAAGTAGGGTAATGAGATTTGCGTTGTTATGACAGAGAATGAATTAGGAACAATTATTATCAGTGCAGCTATTGAAGTTCATCGTGTTCTGGGTGGAGCTGGTTTATTGGAGTCAGTATACGAGGAAGCCCTTTGTCAAGAGCTCATAGATCGTGGATTCGAAGTTGAACGACAAAAGAGAGTGTCGATTACATATAAGGGTAAAACTTTAGCGAATGATTTGAGATTGGATGTTCTCGTTAACAATAAGGTTATTGTAGAAGTTAAAGCTACAACTCAATACAACAAAGTTTTTGAATCTCAGGTTTTGACGTATATGCGACTTAGTGGAATAAAATTAGGATATGTCATTAACTTCGGAGAAAATAAAGTTAAGAATGGAATTCACAGGATCATCAATGGGAATTTGTGACAATTTTCAAATTGTCACAAATAACTCTGTGTCTCTGTGTTAAAATTAATTGGATTTGCAATGAACGATTATAACCTGTCACATTTAAAACAGCTTGAAGCTGAAAGCATCCACATCATCCGTGAAGTAGCGGCTGAGTTTCAGAATCCCGTTATGCTTTATTCAATAGGCAAGGATTCATCTGTAATGCTGCATCTGGCACACAAGGCCTTTGCACCGGGAAAAATTCCTTTTCCTTTAATGCATGTGGATACGCAGTGGAAATTCCGGGAGATGTACAAATTCCGTGCCTTGATGGCGGAGAAATACAAAGTCGATGTCAAAGTCTGGATCAATCCTGACGGCAGGGATAAATCCAATCCCTTTGTTGACGGATCGGAGAAGCATACCCACGTCATGAAAACCGAAGGACTCAAACAGGCGCTCAATCACTATAAATTTGATGCAGCCTTCGGCGGGGCGCGTCGTGATGAAGAAAAGTCGCGCGCCAAAGAACGCGTTTACAGCTTCAGAAACCAGTTCCATCAGTGGGATCCGAAAAATCAGCGCCCCGAACTATGGAATCTTTTCAACGCCAAGGTCAACAAGGGTGAATCTATCCGGGTTTTTCCGCTGTCCAACTGGACGGAGCTGGATATCTGGCTGTACCTTCTGCGCGAAGAAATTCCGATTGTGCCGCTCTATTTCGCCGCTGAACGTCCGGTGGTTGAGCGGGACGGAGTTCTGATTCTTGTGGACGACGAACGCCTGCCTTTAAACAAAGGTGAAAAGCCGATGATGAAAAAGGTGCGTTTCCGCACCCTGGGCTGTTATCCGCTCACCGGTGCCGTTGAGTCAAATGCCGAAAGCCTCGAAGAGATTGTGCAGGAGATGCTGCTGACAACCACCTCCGAACGCCAGGGCCGCGTCATCGACGCCGACAACTCCTCTATGGAAGACAAGAAGAAAGACGGCTATTTCTAAACCGGCCTGCCGGTTTAGAAATAGCCTATGTAGAATGTGGAATGTAGAATGTAGGATGTGTTCTTTCAGGCGGAGGTGATGCTATGTTGGCGAAGAGTGTTGGTGACTTGCAAGTTTATCAGTTGGCTGTTAAATTGCAACGTAGAGTATTTGAAATTAGCAAGCCTTTCCCAAAAGAAGAAATGTATTCATTGACTGATCAAATCAGGAGATCATCTCGTTCTGTAGGAGCAAATATATGTGAGGCATGGGCAAAGCGAAGATATCCTGCACACTTTAAGAGCAAGCTCTCTGATTCAGATGGTGAGTCAGAAGAAACTATTCACTGGCTTACAACAGCTTGTGATTGCGAATACATTCAGAGTCAGAAACGAGATGAGTTGATCGGTGAGTATAGGCATGTCAGCGGTATATTAAACAAAATGATGGATAACGCTGATTCATGGTGTAAATGTTATGTTTCAGATTAATAACATTCTACAAACAACATTCCACATTCCACCTCCCACTTTCCACAAAAGAATTACCGGAGAAAAACGTTATGGATTTAAACTACCAAATTAAAGAAAAAGAGCTGATCGAGTCCGACATCACCTCCTACCTCCACCGCCACGAAATCAAGGATCTGCTGCGGTTTCTGACCTGCGGATCGGTGGATGACGGAAAATCCACTCTGATCGGGCGGCTGCTTTACGACAGCCACATGATCTATGAAGATCAGCTGGAGAAGGTCGCCAAGGACTCCAAAGTTTACGGAACAACCGGGGATGATTTTGATCCGGCTCTGCTGACAGACGGTCTGAAAGCGGAACGGGAGCAGGGAATCACCATTGATGTCGCCTACCGCTACTTCTCCACCGATAAACGGAAGTTCATTATCGCGGACTGTCCCGGCCACGAGCAGTATACGCGTAATATGGTCACCGGCGCTTCCACCTGCAACCTCGCTGTGATCCTTATCGATGCTCGCTACGGGGTTATTACCCAGACGAAACGCCACTCATTCATCTGCTCCCTGCTGGGTATCAAACATGTGGTTGTCGCGGTCAACAAGATGGACCTGGTGGACTGGTCTCAGGAACGATTCGATGAAATACGCAATGATTACAACAGCTTTGTCGCACGCCTCAATTTTGCTGACATTCATTTCATTCCCATCTGCGCATTGAAAGGCGACAATGTGGTGGAGCACTCTGAAAACATGCCGTGGTTTGATGGTTCGACATTTCTTCATCACATTGAAAGCGTTAATATCTCCTCTGACCGCAATCTGGTCGATATGCGCTTCCCGGTTCAGTATGTTATCCGTCCGGATCTGGATTTCCGCGGTTTCAGCGGAACCGTCGCTTCGGGGGTTCTGCGTGTTGGTGATGAAGTGATGAGTCTTCCTTCGCGCCAGAGATCTGCGCTCAAGACAATTCATGGTCCCGACGGTGAGATTGACGAAGCTTTCACTCCAATGGCTGTAACAGTTACCCTGCAGGATGAGATCGATGTTTCCCGCGGCAACATGCTGGTGCCGGTGAAGAATCAGCCTAAAGTGGGCAATGAGTTTGAAGCAATGCTGGTCTGGATGCATGAAGACACCGCGAAGAAGGGCGCTTCCTATTTGATCAAACAGACAACCAGCATGGTGCCGGGGGTGCTGTCCGATATCCGATATAAGATTGATGTCAATACCATGCGCAAATCCGATGAAAGCGCCGATACGCTTGAATTGAACGAAATAGCCCGCGCACATGTCACCCTTCATCGACCGATTGCCTTTGATGCCTACGAGCATAACCGCGATACAGGTGCTTTTATTCTTGTGGACCGTCTGAGCAACGCGACAGTCGCCGCCGGTATGATAATTGACAGAATTACCTCCGAAAAGACCGATACAAATCCTGTCAGCCGCAATATCGTTAAGAGCGACAGCCTGGTAACAGCTGATCAACGCGCTGAGTTATTGGGACATAATCCGAAGACGATCTGGCTGACAGGTCTGAGCGGCTCAGGAAAATCCACCATAGCCCGAACACTGGAAAGAAAACTGGTTGATAAAGGTTGCGCCGCCTATATCCTGGATGGGGACAATGTGCGGCATGGTTTGAACCGCGATCTCGGGTTCTCGGCGGAAGACCGCTCCGAGAATATCCGCCGCATTGCAGAGGTTGCCCGTCTGATGAATGCGGCCGGGCTGATTGTCATTACCGCATTCATATCACCCTATCGCCGCGACCGGGCGGAAGCGCGGCAGATTATCGGCGAAGATGAATTTATGGAAGTCCATGTGAATGCGGATCTGGAAACCTGCGAACAACGTGATCCCAAGGGCCTTTATAAAAAGGCGCGTGCCGGGGAGATTCCGCAGTTCACCGGCATTTCCGCTCCCTACGAAGCACCGGAAAAACCGTCCGTAATCATTGCCACGGATAAACACAGCGTCGAAGAATGTGTCGATAAGATCATCGCCGCACTGAAGTGATTTAACCGCGAATCTTCGCGAATAATGCACTTCAAATTTTTACTCCACGTTGTGGAGTCGTTGATCACTAAAAATTTGAAGTGCAACATTGCATGACGGGAAATCTGTAATGGAAGAAGCCATTATCTATAAAGAGGAAGTTTATGCCATAATCGGAGCATGTTTCGAAGTATATAATGTGATGGGATGTGGATTTCTCGAGGCCGTTTATCAGAAAAGTTTAGAGAGGGAGTTTTTGTTAAGGGACATCTCCTTTGTGTCGCAGAAGCGCATAAACCTCAACTACAAAGGGTTTGAAATCGATCAGGATTATGTAGCCGATTTTGAATGTTTTGAAAAAATAATCCTTGAGATTAAGTCGTCTTCCGGTTTAACGGATGTGCACAGGGCTCAAACCTTAAACTACCTAAAAGCAACAAATTACAAGGTTGGATTACTCGTAAATTTTGGCCACTTCAAAACTCTAGAATGGGAAAGACTTGTTTTGACAGAGAAGGTGGAATTCTAGAATGACGTGTTTTATAATGATTCTTAAGTCAAATGCATGGCTCAGTTGAAGTAAATTTCTGCGGAAAGAATTTTTAGTGATCAACGTAAAAAAATTCTTGCCGCAACACTAATTCGCGAAGATTCGCGGTTAAAAACGGGTTTAGTATGAAAAAAATTCTCATAACAGGCGGTGCTGGCTTTATCGGCTCAGCGCTGGTGCGCTACCTTATCAGGCGGGGCGGCGTCAAGGTGCTGAACGTTGATAAACTCACCTACGCCGGCAACCGCGATTCACTAAAAGAAATTTCGAACTCTCCGCATTATAGTTTTGCCCAAGTTGATATCTGCGACCGTGCCGGGATTGCGGCACTCTTTGCGGAATTTAAGCCTCATGCCGTCATGCACCTGGCCGCCGAGTCACATGTGGACCGCTCTATCGACGGTCCCTCCGAGTTTATCCAAACCAATATCGTCGGCACCGCCACCTTGCTCGAATGCGCCACCGAATACTGGCGCACTCTCCCCTCCCTAACCCCTCCCGCTCCCTCCAACTCCCTAACCCCTAACCCCTCCCGCTCCCTAAAGACAGATTTCCGTTTTCTCCACATCTCCACCGACGAAGTGTACGGCTCACTCGGTGCCGAAGGCTTGTTCAGCGAAACAACATCTTACGATCCCCGCTCCCCGTATTCGGCCAGTAAGGCCTCCTCGGATCATCTGGTGATGGCCTGGTATCACACCTATGGTTTGCCGGTGCTGATGACCAACTGCTCCAACAACTACGGGCCATACCACTTTCCGGAGAAACTCATTCCCCTGGTGATCCTCAATGCCCTCGAAGGCAGGCAGCTTCCGATTTACGGCAAAGGCGATAACATTCGCGACTGGCTCTATGTTGACGATCATGCCAAGGCATTGACCCTCGTACTTGAGAGGGGCATTCCCGGAGAGAAATACAACGTTGGCGGCAGCAACGAACGCACCAACCTGGAGGTGGTCGAAAGAATTTGCGAAGTGCTCGATCAGTTCCGCCCGATAACGGATGAAGTTCGTGGAAAGTGGAATTTGGAATGTGGAACGTGTGAATCAATACAGTCTGCATCCCACATTCAACATCCTACAACTACGAAAGATATCAAATCCTACAAGGACTTGATAACTTTCGTTAAAGACCGCCCCGGCCACGATAAACGCTACGCTATAGATGCGACCAAACTGAAAACCGAGCTTGGCTGGCAACCTGAAGAGAACTTTGATACAGGCATTGAAAAGACTATCCGCTGGTATCTTGAAAACGAGTGGTGGTGGGTTCCGCTTCGGGCCCAGCGTTATGCGGGGGAGCGATTAGGCAAAGCCTAGGGGAGTCGCCGCTGTGCGGGGTCGTTAATTGTGAAGGTCATGGATAATTCAGTAATAGATAAATTTTCTAAGCATCTTTTCTGGGATGTTGACCGGAGTGAGCTTGATATCGAAAAGCACCGCAAATTCATTGTTCAGCGGGTGTTGGAACGCGGACATGATAAGGACTGGGAGTTGCTAAAGGAGTACTACTCAGTAGAGGGAATTGTGGAGACAGCTCGTAAGCTGCGCTCCTTAGAACCTACGGCACTAGTACACTGTCAAGGTGAAAATGACGGATGGACTGCTTTCGTTTGTAGTACACACTTTAGTGTGCTCACTGAACTCAGGCGCATATGTAAAGC
>JAWOEI010000124.1:0-15279 GCA_046482825.1 Kiritimatiellia bacterium | reverse complement strand
TACCGCCTGCAGGCGACGTCGCGTTTCCGCGGGACGGGGCCGGACGGCGGCGACCGGGGGCCGTTCCCCTTCGAGGCGAACGTCTTTTTCGTCAAGCCAGACGGCGACGACGCGGCCGACGGGCTGTCGTTGCAGAACGCCTGGCGGACATTGGCTCGGGCGGTGCGCGACGTTGGGGCCGGCGACACGCTGTACCTGGCGCCGGGCACTTACGACGGCGACCTGGATCTGCAAGCCGCGGGCGAAGACGGCGAGCCGATCTCTATCCGCGGCCGGGGGGCCAGGCCGGGACCGATTTCCAGCACCTTCATGCCGTCAGCGATGCCTGCTGCGTTGACTATCGCATTCAGAGCATTACGGTCAATCAGAAAGTTCTGCCCCAGGTTGCGATTAGGATGAAAATTATTTTCAATACACCATCTTTTAACCTGGGAAGGTGAGGTCAGATTCATAACTGCTGATAATATCCCTGATTTGAGCGCCGGCGACCTTATCGATGTCTTTAAACGGCATTATCATTGTCCCGGTGCAGATACCTTTGAATTTCAGCGCATCTTTTACAGCCTGCCCAGCAGAGATAAGTTCCGAACCAAATGAATACATTTTTCTGATTTTTGAAAAAAATGTTCTGTTTCTTTGCTGTCATTCGCTGTAATCGACACGGCAGGCAGAGGCTCATAAGCGGTCATTGCTGACCATTCCGGGCGTTTTTTAAAATCTTGAGCAGCTCTATTAAGCAGTATTACATGCTCGGAAGTTCAAAAATTTTCACGTAGGCTTCTTCGCGCAGACGTTTCATCCACTTCCTGTAGAGTTTCTCAGACTGCTTCATACGCAGACGATTTTCGACATAGGGAGCCGCCTCTTCAAAAGTCAGAGCCCGCCCATCCTGTTGTTCATCCTTGCGAACGATATATCCGTAATCATCCAGGATAATGACAGGAGACGTTTCACCTGGTTTAAGACTGTCCAGCGCATTGACAATTTCTTTTCTGAAAACATCCTCGGGATTCACTTTGCCCCATGCCCCCCCTTGAGAAGCCTTGGCATCGTTTGAGTAAACGCGTGCAAGTTCCGCGAACGAAACACCTTCAGCCAGTTTCTCTTCGATTTCCTTCGCACGTTCTTTAACAGATTTTTCGTCATCCTGCGGAGGATCAAGAATAATCATACTCACGGCAACCGCTTTTTGCGTCTGGTATCTGCCTTTGTTGGCCTCATACTCGGCGCGGATTTCCTTAGGTGTGGGATTGACGTGACTGTCAACCTTCTGATAACGCATCGCACTGATCGTCAGATCCTCCTCAAGGTTCTGTTTCCACTCTTCAAATGTGATTTTTCTGTCGGCCAGCAGCTGGTGTAATTCAGTCCGGTCGCCGCCGAAGTTGTTGGCCACAATTTCACGTACCCGGTTGTCAACCGCCCAGCTTTGAAGCTCAAGCTTCGACTTGCGCGCGGCATCCAGAATAAGGTTGCGGTCAATCAGCGCGTTGAGAGTTGCGTTGTACATCTCGCGCAGACGTTTTTCACGCTGGCTGGCGGATACATCGGAGGCCCAGGGACTTCGCCGCACCTCCATCATTACTTCCGAAATCGTAATCATATCACTGTTGACATAGGCAGCCACCCCGTCCAGAAGCATCGCATTGTTATTGTTTTCTTTTCCAGCGGAAATCCCGGTTGAGGTCATCAGCGATAACATCAGAATTGTCCATAAATATCTCATATATAAATCTCCTCGAAATTAAAGGAAAAACAAGCCACAGGCTTTTTGTTAATTCGAATGCTGATTATAACAGAAAAAAATATTATTTGTATGCCAAAGAATCATAAAACTGAGAAAGTTAGTGTTTCCACGAATTGATATTAAGAACTGCGCATGTATAAAAAATATTTGCATTTGTTGCGTTTTATTTGTATATTTCGCATTTATTTACATGTGAGGTATATTATGGATGAAATTTTAACTATAGAAGAAGTAGCCGCATATCTTCGCGTTTCAGAGAGAACAATTTACGATTGGGCGGCCCGAGACGTGATTCCTGGCGGAAAAATAGGAACATCCTGGCGATTCCGCAGAGGTGATATAGAGCAATGGGTAAATGAAAGGCTGGGCAGTGAGCAGCAGTCCAGCAAAAAATCAGGCATAACCACCAGTTCAGTTCTGACACCGGAACGCATTCTTATTCTTGAAACGAAATCCAAAGCCGAAACGCTGAAAAAGCTATCGGAACTGCTCACAGAAACACCTTTTATCAGTAATTCCGACAGGTTGTTTGCAGACATACTCGACAGGGAGGAACTGATGAGTACCGGCATCGGTTTCGGAGTAGCTGTGCCGCATGTGAGGGTTGACTACACTTCCGACCTTGTCATGGCTATGGCCGTATGCCGGAACGGGCTGTGTGATTATTCAACACTGGATGAAGATGAAATACAGATTGTCTGTATGCTGGTTGCCCGGCAGGACCAGCACGCTGAATATATCAGGACGCTCTCCGGCATCAGCACACGTCTGAAGGAATCCGGAATGCGCCGACGCATAATCGAATCGCAGAACACCATTGATATATTCAACCTGATGGCCGGGGAATTCTGAAATGCATGAAAGTATGGATATAGGGATACTAATCATTCTCGGAGTATGCACAGCAGGTGGCGTAATCGGAGCATGGATTTTCCAGAAAATTCATCTGCCGCAGGTTGTCGGATATATTGTAATCGGTGTTCTGATAGGCAACACGGGCATAGGGCTTATAACTACGCAGGACATTGAGGCATTGCAACCGTTCAACAATTTCGCACTTGGCCTGATAGGGTTTCTGGTCGGCGGAGAACTCCAGGCGGAAATGTTTAAAAAATACGGAAAGCAGTTTACCGCAATTCTGCTGGGAGAGGGCCTTGCCGCCTTTCTGCTGGTCGGAACAATCTCGACTCTGATTATATACGCGGTCTGCCACAACTGGGTAACAGCACTGGCGGCAGGCATTGTCGTCGGTTCTATAGCTTCGGCTACCGATCCCGCATCCACAATAGATGTACTATGGGAATACCGGTCAGCCGGAGTATTAACTACTTCTATTATTGCAATTGTAGCTCTTGATGATGCCCTTGCCATGACTCTTTACGGATTGGGTTCAAGTATAGCAATTATTCTCACACAAAGCGGAGAATCGTCTATAGCCTCAGCGCTGATGACTACAGGATTTGAACTTTTCGGGGCGATTGCATTAGGATTGCTGTGCGGATTTATACTCAATTCACTCATGCATTATCTTCCGCAGACGGAAGGACGGCTGGGAATATCAACAGGCATAATACTTCTCTGCATAGGGGCATCTGTAACCTTTCACATGGATGTCATCCTCAGCACTATGACCGTTGGAATTGTGCTGATCAATCTGGCGCCTCGCCGCAGCAAAAAGCTTTTTGAAGTCATACGATCATTTTCCACACCAATTTATATAGTGTTTTTTGTCCTGGTTGGAGCACGTCTTTCGCTGCGGGGCATGCCTGCCTGGATATGGTTGCTGGTGGCAGCATACGTACTGATGCGCAGTCTGGGAAAATGGTCTGGAGCCTACTGGGGCGGTCGGATTTCACATGCTGAACCTTCTGTCTGCAATCTAATGGGAATGGCCATATTCTCACAGGGAGGTGTTGCGGTGGGTCTGTCAATTGCAGCCAGCCACAACCTGCAGCATATCCTGGTGACAGATGCGATGACACTGGGAGACATGATTATCTTCACGGTGACGGCAACAACTCTCTGCGTTCAGCTGATAGGACCGGCATTTACAAAGCTGGCCGTTGTCAAAGCAGGTGAAACGGGACGTAAAATAACCGAATCAGATGTAATGGCTGAGTTAACAGTCAAAAATGTCGTTGATGCCGGCATCCCCCCTCTCACGGAAGCGACCCGGATCAGTGAGGTTATCGACAATTTCTCGGGACACGACCCATATGTCTATCCTGTTATCAGTGAAAGCGGAAGCATCTGCGGCATAGTGACTTTTGATATGATCAAAGAGCTGCTGAACAAACCGGAGACCTGGCAGTGGCTCGTGGCCAGTGATATAATGCAACCCGTCAGGGAACAGCTCACCGAGGACATGAACCTGGAAGAGGCCATACAGACCCTCCAGGAGATCCAGGTTGACGCCCTGCCGGTTGTTGAAAATCTTGAAAACAGACGCCTGAAAGGCGTTCTCGATATACGTTCGGCGCGCCATAAGGTCAGAACAGAACTCATGCGGCGAAAAACAGCGGCAGTGGGCCTCAAAGGATGAAGGACGAAGAATGAAAATCTAAAACGGAACTGATTTGATCCCAAAGCTGTATTTTTTCAGATAGAAAAAATGATTTTCTCACTTGCCAAATATCAGTCTGAAGTGATATATTGCCAACTCATTAAGAAAAACACGCGCCTATCGTCTATCGGCTAGGACCCAAGGTTTTCATCCTTGTAAGCGGAGTTCGACTCTCCGTAGGCGCGCCATCTTCTGAAAAAGCGGGTCCTGTTCTCATAGGAGCCGCCGAAACGTCCCTCTCTGAGGCGAGCTCCCAGCAATTCGGCAACCAGATACCCGTGAACAGCCTTCATATCGATTCCGTCAAATCCAGCTTCGGCCAGGCGTAAAGCCGCCAGCACAAAGTCATCCTGCAGCCGCATAAGGAAATCATCGAAAACCGGCGTGACATGCAGGATTCAGTACATTCCACATTCTACAATAGTCTCCCTCGGCGGTTTCCAGTAAAAATACCGTCGCCTTCATAGGATACGGCACCGTTAACAATTGTGTAACGAATGCCTTCGGAAAACTGATGAGGATCAGCGTAATCCGATTTATCCAGAATTTTCTGACGATCGAGGATGACCAGATCGGCAAAAGCATTCTTTTTTATGCGCCCGCGATTCTGCAGCCTGAAAGTATCCGCCGGCAGAGATGTCATGCGGCGGACACTTTCCTCAAAGTCTGCCAGCCGGGAAAACCCATCCACATCTCCCGCCATCATACGCAGATAGCGGGGCATTGTGCCATAAGCTCTGGGATGCGGATGATCTTTGCCGAGCGGCCCCCAGGGTGCACGCAGAGACGCATCACTGCCCGGCATAATCCAGTCTTCATTAAAAACCCGAACCAGATTCTCCATACTCATTCCGAAGAAAAAAGCTCCTGTGCGGGCTTCATCGGCATCAATGAAACGACAGATCAGTTCGCCCGCACTGACACCCTCAATCTCAACTGCTTCGGCAACTGTCAATCCGCTGTGTTTTTTAACGGAATCACTCCAGCCTCCGCCTATCATCACATTATTCCAGTCCCGTTCGCTTTCATAGTCAAGATATTCGGTAATCTGTGCCCGTATTTCAGAATTGCGCACACGTCTGAGAATCTCATTGCGTCCGCCTTTTTCAGCCCATGGCGGCAGCACAATATCCAATTCCGTTCCTCCAGCCAGATAAGGATATCTATCAGCCTGCACATTGAGCCCGTCGGATCTGGCCCTCTTCAGAGTTTCCAGAACAGAGGACATCTTATTCCAATTCGCTTTTCCGGATGCTTTAAGATGCGATATCTGCAGCTGTACGCCTGTCATGCGGCCCAGTTCAAGCACCTCCTGCACCGACTCCTCCAACTCATGTCCCTCGGAACGCATGTGCGTGGAATAAAATCCGCCGCGTTTTGCAACGGCAGATGCCAGTGCTGTAATTTCAGACAGTTGCGCATACTTGCCGGGCTGATAAAGCAGTCCGGTGGAAATGCCCCGACAGCCGGCATCCAAGGCCTCTTCAAGTCTCCGGACCATCAGTTTAACCTCGTCAGCATGAGCTGAACGCGATTCATATCCAACAACACCGGCTCTCAGTGTGTTATGGCCTACAAGCTGTACTGAGTTAATTGCCGGCTGAACCGTTTCAAAGAGTTCCCTGTACTCGGCAAATGTTGACCATGTGGGACCGACATGACTGCTTTTACGGGCTTCTCCATCCAGCAATTCGGGATAAATCTGAGAAATCCAGTCGGAAGGAAGCTGTGCTTTACCCATACGCGGTACTGCGGATCCCCCGCATTGACCGTTAATCTCCGATGTAATTCCCTGAGAAATTTTACTCGGAGCATCAGCTTCTAAAAGAACGTAGGCATCTGAGTGGGAGTGAGCATCGATAAAACCGGGAACAACTGTTAAACCTTCGGCATTGATACGCCGCCCGGAGGTGGCCTTTTCAAGGAAATCGCCGCATACGGCAATACGATCATCGTCAATACCTATATCACCGCGATAAGCCGGACCTCCGCTGCCATCAACAATTTCAGCATTTTCTATAATTAAATCAAACATGGGAAAATTCCTGAAATTACACAGTTGCATTTACAGCGGCTGCGAACAGTTTTGGCCTGACGCATCAGAATTGTCCGCCATGTCAGACGGTGTGGTTTCTTCCGGGTTCTCCCCTTCCGTTTCCCGTTTCCCGTCCCCTGTTTCCACATCTTCTCCGAGCGTACAGGTTCCGCTGAGAAGGGCCACCACCTGCTGCTGGACTATGGCGAGTTTATCAAGACGCAGACGAGGATCGAGAACTACAAAAGTGTCTCCGGTTTTCCGGTGTTCATAAACACGCAGAATCCCTCCGCTTTCATGGGGTTTGAAATCTCGTTCCACCAACTGCCTGCCACGTTCCAGCATCACAGCAAGCACATAGACAACATTAAGCATTGCCGGATCTTCCAGAGTAATCAGCTTACGCAGAAGGGTTTCCGCTGTATCTTTCTTTACTGGCTCCTGCCTGGTCTCAACCGGCTTGGGTACACGATAAACACCGTCCCACAAGCTGAAAGGCTCCCAGTCGCGCTGAAAAGTTTCCCAGCACTTGCCACAGCAGTCCATGCGTTCATAACCGCTTTCGTTTTCGCGCAGCAGAGAGACAATCTTCTGCCTGTCTTCAAACGCATGCCCGCAGATACTGCACTCGTGACCACGCTGTCTTATATTCCATTCCTGAGCCATGCACAAACTATAGCAGAAACAGCGGGCATTTACAGCTGTATATTAAGTTGATTGCTGCTGAAAACCCAGTTGATATCTGTAGGGCACATGGCATGGAACAGAGAGCACTCACACCGACCACTTATCTCTCATCGGGGCGGTTTTAAGTTTGTCAGCTTCGTCATCGCCTATGAACACTTCCCTGACAGGATCCCACCTGATCTGCTTCCGTCCGAGACGGAGTGCTATATTAGCCAGATGCGGAATGGTTATTGACCTATGCCCTATCTCACAGGTTGTGATAGTCGGCTTTCCGCTGTAAATGCAGTCGATAAAGTTACGCTCGTGCTGTCCACTGACATAAAGCCTGATCTCATCATCAGTGATTTTTTCACGGATTAGGTTTTTCGGCTTCATCTCCAGTTTACCGCGCTTAACAAATATCTCTTTACCCCCTTCACCTACAAAACGGATGCCGTTGGGGTATTTATTTGAAACAAATACACGGGTGCCTTCCTCATAGACATACTCGAAACTGTAATTAGCGGCGGTGTTGTGAATTGCATCGACCGGCGGCATATCACTTTTGAAGTTCTCCATCAGCACAGGACCGGATGCATCCTTGCCCAGTGCCCATTGAACAATATCACAGTGGTGCGCCCCCCAGTCCGTTATCATTCCACCCGAGTAATCCAGATTGTTACGCCAGATCATAGGGTTGTGAATTGCGGGAATGAAAGGTCGTTTTTTCGCCGGCCCCAGCCACATGTCGAAATCCAGGTATTCAGGAGGCTGCAGCATAGGTGTTTTACTGGCGTCAGCACCGGTTGTGCCGAACATCAGGTGTCCGCCGGGAAGGCCCATTTCAATGCGCTTAATTGTACCGATACGTCCATTGCGCACAAACTCGCAAGCCATGCGGAAATAATTGTCCGAACGCTGCTGTGATCCCACCTGGAAAGTTATGCCTGCTTCGGCAACCTCTCTGACCATAGCCTGACCTTCGGAAATACAAAGCGACATCGGTTTCTGTCCGTATATATGCAGGCCTTTACGTGCAGCGGCTATCGCCTGCACGGAATGCCAGTGATCAGGAGTTGAAATTACGACAGCGTCCAGATTCTCCTTATCTATCATTTCACGGAAATCGTTATAGGCTGAACAGCCTTTCCATCCGGGCTTGCTGTATTTTCCGGCGTAAAAATCATTTACGCGGCGCCGGCAGGGTTCACGTCCGCCCAGACGCTCAGAACGGTAACCGTAGCCGCCGGACTCTCTGTTAGGATCAGCCACACATGTAACCTGCACATGGTCGTTGTTCAGAAAATTACCGATATTGTCATGAGCCATAGTTCCGTAACCGATAAAACCTATATTTATTTTTTCAGATGCCGCAGGACGCTTTGCAATCTTTTTGCTAAGGCACCCGGATGATATAATTGTCGGCATAGCAAGAAGTGAAGCGGCACTGCCCATAAACCGACGACGCGATATTTGATATTTTTCCATTTGTCTTCCTTGTGTTAGGCTTGCTGTCAGATATTTACTGAACTCGAGTTTCTATTATCTGATCTCAGGCTTGACGGGTCAAGTCTAAGAGTGGAAAAATTACGGAGTCGCGTAAATACACAAAATCGGGCCTTCTGATAATCCTGAAATCTTTTGGATATAAGCGGAATATCTGTTATAATATATTTTATGGTTATTTTAGCACGGAGACACGATGATACAGAGAGAACAAGGTGAATAGCCACAACGGCTCAGTCCTGCCAGCTCTGCGCTCTCCGCGCTTCTGCGAGGAATTGGAAAAAGAAAATGGAAAACATTATTCCCATATTTATAATTCTGGTGGCGATCATTATTTCACTGACAGGAATAATGGGCTGCATACTGCCGGTTCTACCCGGTCCGCTGATATCCTTCGCGGCAATGCTGCTTGTATGCTTCACAACCGATATACCCGTTTCCACACAGCTGCTCGTCACTCTGGGCATTATCACAGCACTTGTAACGGTTGTGGACAACCTGCTTCCCCTGTATATGCCGAAAAAATTCGGTTCGTCCGGCATGGGTGTTTTCGGAGCCGCATGCGGCCTGATCATCGGCCTTTTCTTTCCGCCTTCAGGTTTTATCATCGGTCCGTTTATCGGGGCTTTACTGGGTGAATTTGTAAAAACAAAAAATTCAGCGGATTCTTTTATCGCAGGCATCGGCACTTTCATCGGTTTTATGCTGGGAACGGTTCTGAAGCTCGGACTGTCTATGATCATTACTGGCTGGCTGATTATTAAAGCGCTGCTGCCTGCGATAGCATCTCTGTAGATCTGTTTCCTGTTTTTTTTGATAATTATGTAAAAATGCAGATAAAGGCGATGAAAATACAGATTTGAACACAAAAAAAGAAAGGATGATAATCATGTTATCAGAATACGTAAAAACAGCAGATTGGAAAAACGAAAAGCATGTGCCAGTCATTGATTGTGATGACAACATCGCAGCCGACACCTGCACTCAGATCACAATAAGTGTGGGCAAAGAAATTCCGCATCCGAATACATCCGGACATCATATTGTTTGGGTTGCACTCCACTACGTACCGGAAGGCTCACAGGTCTCTGTTGAAATTGCACGCACCGAGTTCAGTGCCCATGCGGCATCAGCGGACGGTAAAGATTCCGGACAGGCAAAAACCTGCAGCAGTGTAACAGTCAGCGCTTCCTTGAAAAAGTCCGGTACACTATACGCAACAGCCTACTGTAACATTCATGGATTATGGGCCAGTGAAAAAACTGTCACAGTTGCGTAATTGATATAACCGTATAGGCCGCCGTGAAAGAGAGTGTTTATTTCCGGCATTACGGCATCGGGCCGCATGCCGGATATTCACTCAGTTCAGGCGTTTGCGCAGCCGATCTCATCCGAATCCGGAAAACGTATGCTGTTTTGTATATGCGGGATTTCTGCTGAGATGCTGCGTCCGTTCACAATGCCTTCTTTTGAGTTAACTAAACGCAGAGCACTTTTCTTATTCCGTATTCTGCTTCAACCTGATGGTGATTTCGGCCATAGCGATTCCCATCTCACCTGCAACAGAGTAGAATAGATAAGTATGTCCATTTTCTTCAAATACACACGGATCCCGAATTTGCCGGACCTCGGTTGCATTACCGTGACAGGAGGGCTTGTTGGTATAGACAATCCCTTCGTATTTTGTTTCAGGCGTTATTACATCAACAGGCGTCGATATCCTCCATTCTTTCCAATCGTCTTTCAATGAAATTGTCGCCAGAACAATTCGCTCCGGGGCATCGCCAACGCGCGAGTAAAATATCAGAAGGTGTCTGTCACAAACTGAAACCGCACAATGCCGCATCATTCGCACGAAGTTACCTCCGGACTCAAACGGAGTCAGACCATCTTCAGAACGATACAACTCTCCCCATCCGCTTTTCCCATTCTTGGCAATAGCGTAGTAATATCCATTCCACCGGAAAACCCGGAAATAGCATTTGCCGAGTATCTGGTCAAAAACCTTGAATGCGAGTCCATCCTTTGAAATGGCAACGCCGGTGTATTGTCCCTTTTTATCGTTGACAGGGCCATGGAAGTACATGCGTATCTCCCTATTTTCCTCATCAACATGCACGTCGGGTGAAGCGATATGTTTCCTGAATCCTGCGGCCTGGTTGAGTTGCAGGGTGCCGGGCTCGTAGATTTTCCACGGCCCCGCCAATTTGTCTGCATACGCAAGACGTATATACGTTCCCTTATGATGAGCAAAATACATATAGTATCTGCCAAGAGCATTCCTGATCCATGCGGGAACCCGGATGACGGAAGGACCGTTGATATTTTCGCCCAGTGCAGGCGATGATGCGGAGGTAATAAGCGGATTTGCTTCAGATCTACGGGCATGAATTTCTTTCACGGCATTGGGCGGCATAAGCGCTGAACCGGTAATCTCAGCTGACAGGCGTGCGAGCGATGCCCGCACTCTGTTATTAACTGGCAATCCTTTTAAATATTTCATGAAATTCATATAATTTTTTTCTTTAACTATCTGTGCGGTTGCAGGATTACAAGTCGGAGATCTCCGGTTTTTTGATCATTCCGCACAGCGGAATATGTACGTTGAACGTATCATCTTGATACTGTGCGGCGCAGAAGAATACTGCGGGCCTGCCGCCATCAAACCAGATTTGATGTCTTTCAAGTGCCGACAGCTTTTGAAGGCTGCCGTTTTTCCACCTGATCTCCAATCCTGAAACCAGCGGAGATGCCGCAAGTTCCCAGTCAAAGCCGTCAGCGGAACGGAACAGCACCAATGATCTTCCTGCAGGAGTAAACGCCCCGTGCATATCTTTTACAATGGCCCACAACAGATCATCCTGTAACTCAGTTCGGCTGCGGCTGAAAACAGCTTCGGGGTTCAACCTTGAAATCAAGGCCTCTGATCTTTTTCAGCAGGAAGTCCGTAGAATTGATGATTTCAACGCGGGTTGCGTCAAACTGACGACGCATGGGATATGTTCCGCGCTGGCTGTCGAAAGCTGTTTTGTTGATACGGACATCCTCTTCTGTTGCGGAACGCAATCTGTCGGAATCCGCCTGGATATCATAAACCTCCAACACCAGATCACGCAGAACATCCTCATCGTTTCTTCCCGCGGCATCAGTCCTGATAACAGGTACAGGCGGTCGGGGCAGCTCAAAAGGATAAGTTGCGTTGACACCCATAAATTCACAGGCGGCACGGTAAGTCATAGCCGTGCCGTTCACCTTGCCCTCATAAGCATGGCCAGCAATATGGGGAGTACCGAGATCAACCTTTGCCATAACATCAGCACGGTAGGCAGGCTCTCCTTCCCAGCAGTCTATAACCGCATGTGAAACCTTTTTACCTATAACATCCAGCAAGGCCTGATTATCGACAACCGCACCTCGAGCCGCATTGATCAAAACCACCCCGTCTTTCATCGAAGCCAACTGCTCAGCACCGATAAGATGCACTGTATTGTCATCCCCCCCCTTATTGAGAGGTACATGGCAACTTATGAAATCCGATTCATTAAGAAGGGTATCCAGCGAAACAAAATCCCGTGCATCAGCATCATTAGTATTACGCTGACGCGGAGGATCATTGGCCAAAACCCTCATACCCATAGCGCGGCAAAATCTGCACACCTGTTTTCCGACATTACCCACCCCGATAACGCCTATGGTTTTACCTTCAAGCCCGAAACCGTAACGTTCTCCCAGCCACAGCAGGGCGGCAGTCACATAGTTTCCAACACTTACAGCATTGCATCCGGGGGCAGCAGCCCACTCTATTCCGGCTTTGTGCAAATAATCAGAATCGATGTGATCCACCCCGATAACAGCGGAACCGTAAAACCGGACAGAACTGCCTTCCAGTAGATCCGCATTCACATTGGTGGTTGAACGCGTAACCAGAACTTCGGCATCCCGGACATCCTTCCGGGAAATGTCACGACCGGGAATTAAGGTGACATCACCTATAGTTGAAAACGCTTCAAAGGCGTAGGGCATGTTTTTATCGCAGACAATTTTCACGGTCACTCAGTTCCTTCGTGATGTTGCAGATTAAAAGGATTAAAGTAGCTGAATGGACTTTATGGACAGGATGGACTGAGTGGACACAACAACCAAAAGCAGTATTTCATCCTTCATCTCTCATAATTCATTCTTGCTGTCGATACGCTTGCGGGAAATATGCGCCGCACTTCTTAGCGGCAAAGACAGGCTTGAAACGTGTAAAACGCGGCAATCCGTTTTCCAAAGGAACATCAGCCCATTCATCACCGATCAGCGGTCTGGCATATTTTATAAACTCGTCTGTCACGTCAATACGATTTTCAGCAATCCACTCCTTCGGAAAGAAGCGTTCACTGTTGGCAACAACATCCAGAGGCACTTTGTCATATCGCACCTTGTATGTATCACCGGGTTCACGCAGTATTGTGGACATATAACCGTTACCTTCATTACGCGCGATTTCCACCGCATAACGCCCGGACTCATACGCCTCGCGCCTGTCAACCACCGAGGCCAGCGGAGCCGAATGACGCTGATCGGTGCCCGCCGTCTGGCCGCGGGCCTTGCCCGTAGCCTTGAGACCGACGGAATTAAGGTAGGAAACAATAGCGGATTGGGCTGTTTTACTGCTGGCTCCGAAATTCGTATGGCCAAAAGAGTCCTTCTGCTCGCCTATATCACCGACATCGAAACCTTCACTGACAACGATGATGCAACGTCCGCTGCGCAAGAGTTCATCATTCACCAGATCAGCCATCTCCTGCATGGAAACACCGGATTCAGTCAGATATATCTGCAGGGGCAGACGCCTCTCGGGATCCGCCAGACGGGCGGCTGCCGGTATAAAACCTATTTTACGCCCCATAGCCTGCAGCACCAGAACCGGGTCAGCCGGACACGAACCGGCATTTTCCTCATTGGCCCCCAGCAAATTGGCAGCCCAGTAGCGGGCGGTGGAGCCGTATCCCGGAGTATGGTCAACCAGCTTGAACTCCGAGTCACCGACATCGTTGTCTATTGTTTTCGGAACACCAGTTGAAATCAACTCCAGCCCTTTTTCAGCTGCAATCTGTGCAATCTTGTTGGCTGTATCCATGGAATCATTGCCGCCAGCATAAAAGAAATAGCCGATATCATGAGCTTTCAGAATTTGGATGACACGCTCAAAGTCCTCATCCTGATGAGCCTTGAGTTTATAGCGGCAGGTACCGATAGCTCCTGCGGCAGGTGTGGATTCAAGCAGGGCGATCTCTCTGTCATCCTGAGCTGAAATGTCCAGCAACTCCTCTTTCAGAACACCTTCAATACCGTGCCAGGCACCATAAATATTGCCAAAAGTGCCGGGATAATCACGACAGGCATCAATAACACCGCGTACAGAGTTGTTAATAACAGCGGAAGGTCCGCCGGACTGCGCGACAAGAACATTTTTCATTATCATTTACTCCATTGAATTCTGTTTATAAAAAATTCGCTACAGTCTGTGTGCGCAACACAGCTGCAGCAGTTGCTCTGCTAAGCAAATAATTCAGAAGAACTGCATGCTGGTCTTTTTATATTCCTTGAGGCTGAGCAGCAGACGACCGTTATTAAGGCCGCCATCATCCGAAATACGCTGAAAGAGATTCTGTGTATCTTGCCAGCAGCCTGTATGAATCATTGCAAACAGGTTGAACGGAAACACATCTGACACCGGTCTCTCATAGCAATGGGTGACTTCCGGCCTGGAAGCAACCATCCTGCCGGTATCAACAACCATTTCAGACGGAACGTTCCAGCAGCACATTCCGTTGGCATTGAAACCGACACGCCTGTGGCGCAGCAGCAGACCTATTCTGCGGATCACACCCATGTCCTGCCAGCTGCTCAAGGTCTGCATCAGATCTTCCGGATCAATGCCAAGATGGTCGGCCGCCGCTTCATAAAAGTCAGGAACAACGGGCAGATCGCCTCCGAAATATTTGACAATACCTCTTTCCTCGGGAGAGAGTTCCAGAACCTGTGCCGCGTTATT
Organism: Kiritimatiellia bacterium; assembly: GCA_046482825.1. GTDB lineage: Bacteria > Verrucomicrobiota > Kiritimatiellia > RFP12 > UBA1067 > M55B167. The sequence goes on along the minus strand of JAWOEI010000124.1, from coordinate 719 downwards.
CTCATAGGGTGTACGCGGCTCGGTTTTTTCATCGCGATCACGTGTACGCATGTCAAAAACCACATCAATCTTGAAACGCCTCAGAGCCGGAAGTTCATGAATTTTACAAGGTGCAGTCTTCTTGCGCAGTACATTCAGTTCGGATTCGAAAATATCAGCGGGAGTTGCCAGGGTAAACCACAAATTCGGCCATTTGCTGTCACCGGGTCCCCCGGGACTGTTCCTCGGAAGTTCATCAGGCCAACCGCGATGATAGGCGTGGGTGACACCCTTTGGAACAACAATCACGGATGCAATATCATCCATCTTTTCCGGCGGCACATCCATACAACACAGAGCACTCCGGAAGCCGAGTCTGCGCGCATCAAAAACCGCTCCGAAACGTCGTGCCTCTCCTCCCTGCAAAAGACGGTTAAATAGAGCTATTACTTCATCTTCCGCAATATTGAAACTCTTCCCCAAAGCGTCAAAAGGTTTCTTTGATACCGGAATTCCCTTCTGTGCCGCTACAAGCACCTGCTTCTCTTTATCAGTGAAATCAAGCATAAAATAATTACCCTTTAACAGTGCCCTTATACTCTGTTTTTATAAATCGGAATTATATCAGAAAGACAGATGAGTGTAAATTGAACTGTTCAGCGAACATGCTATCAGGACGCATCTGCGAATTGGTGCAAATCGTCAAATTTACGCCGCCGGATTCACCGATCAGGCCCACC